>JABDFQ010000013.1 GCA_013286495.1 Gammaproteobacteria bacterium
TGTTAGCACCATGAACATTGGACAAGTAATGGAGTGTGTCGCATGTTCAAGTCGCAATGTATCAGAAAGCAAACTCACCTGATTGACTGCATTAAATGGAATGGAAAGATATTTGGTGTAATCGATTTCCTTTTGGCGATAAATCCATTCGTTATGATTGATGTGTAACCATTTCTTAAGATAATGCCAGCCAACAATAATATTAATCGGCACTTTAATACGTATGGCAGGTGCCAGCAGAATGAGTCCCTCAATCGGTGAGCCTTGCATGGCTTCGTGTGCACAAAGCGATGCACCAGTTGAATAACCAGCGAGATAGATATGATCAACTTCCTTGCTTAAACTTTCGATGCCATAACGCAGGGCAGAAAGCCAATCCTGATAACGAATGCCCAATAAATCAGATGGACGTGTGCCATGTCCCGGCAAAAGAATAGAGCGACACAGGATGCCATTTGCCTGCAAATGATCAGCAAGATCACGTGAAGTGAATGGACAATCCAGCAAGCCGTGCAGTAATAAAACCCCGTATTTTATGCGCTCAGATGAACGAATAGGATGAATGGGCATGAATTCAAATGGACTATTGGCATCAATGATGCGACCGGCATTGCCACCGTGCAGATCAGTGCGGCGCTGTTTGATAATCGCGCGGCATAAGGTAATATAGTCGCGAAATGGCATACGCTTATCCGGTAAGGGATAATCTGGGATGAAAGTCATTAGTGGCTGCGGGTAATCTAACATGAAGTTTATTATATACTATTTTTTCAAGAATCAAATTTTATGAACATGATAATCAAAATTTTGTTTTTTCTTTTTTTACCGGGACTTGTGTTTGCGGAAGTTCAGTCTGGCATGGGTGGTGTTGCCAATAATCTGATGACGCCGACGACACTTGCGACTGATTTTATACATGCAGGTTGTTATGTGCTGGGGACAGCTTTTATTTTTGCCTCAATCGTAAAATACATTGAGCATAAACGCAGTCCAACCATGGTGACACTTGGCACGGTTGTTTTCCTGCTGATTGGTGGTCTGTTGCTGATTGCTATTCCTGTCTTTACTTCATAGAAAAGAAATCATGAAAAAAAATATTTTTATTTTATTATTTTTACTATTGCCAGGTTGTCAGCCGACCAATAAAAATTATGATTATTACATGGAGCATCCTGCATCCTTGCAATCTGCAGTGAAGTCCTGTGAAGCTGAAACTTCTGAACGCTGTACCATCATTATGCGTGCAGCTACAGATATGCAGGCGTTGATGATTCAGTTTCAATCTGATCCAGAACAATTTGGCGAACATATCCTCGATGCTGAAGAGCGTCAGGTGCAATTGCAATTAGCGATGCAGCAAGCGCAGGAAGAATTTGAGCGTAATAAAAATAATGATACGCAAGTAAAATTCGATGCTGCAAAAAAAGCTTATGCAGAACAGGCGCAGGAAATTAAAATAGCGCTAGCCATGATTGGTTTGCTGAGCACACCGAAGTGAAATTTCGTTTACTCACAATTACGCATAAAACACCTGCATGGATACAGGAAGGCTATGAGGAATATGCAAAACGCTTGCCCGCTTCGTGTGCATTGGAGTTAGTGGAAATTCCCGCGGAAAAACGTACGGCAAATGCAGATTTGAAACGCATCATGGAGCGTGAAGGTGAAAAGATGTTGTCGCGGATTATGCCTGATCATCTCGTGATTGCGCTGGATGTAAAAGGAAAAATGTGGACGACAGAGCAGCTTGCTGCGCATGTTGCAGAATGGCAGCAGCAGGGAAGTAATGTGGATTTACTCGTCGGTGGGCCGGAAGGATTATCGCCAGCGTGTTTGCAGAAAGCCAAATTAAGCTGGTCGCTATCTCCGCTCACATTCCCGCATATCATTGTGAAGCTGATTGTCGCAGAACAGATTTACCGCGCCCATACAATATTGAATGGGCATCCGTATCACAGGTGATACTTTCATAGATAAATCATGGGGATAACTTATATCGCATGAACTAGCTGGAAATAAGCCACAGAATATTTTATACTACTGACTAGTCTGACTAGATTATAAGGTAATTACAATGACACATTATTGGCCGTTACAGGATGCCAAAGCTCGTTTGAGTGAGTTAGTGAAAAAGGCTCAGAAATATGGTCCTCAATATATTTCTGTGCACGGCGATCCAGCTGTTGTAGTTATTTCACAAAAAGAATATAAGGCACTTACCACGCCTTCTATTTCTATTGTAGATTTTTTTCGTAAATCTCCATTAGTTGGTCTTCATCTTAATTTAACGCGGGATAAATCAACTAATCGGGATATTGATTTATGAAATACTTAATAGATACAAATGTTATTTCTGAGCTTGTTGCTTCGCGCCCATCTAAAAATGTTATAACCTGGTTGGGGAGGATTCCAATGGATGCAGTATTTTTAAGTGTGCTCACTCTTGGAGAAATACGAAAGGGAATAGAAAGCGTACAGGATAAAATTCGAAAAAGAAAATTGTTAATGTGGTTAGAGGTCGATCTATCACAAATGTTTGATGCGCGCATATTATCTATTTCAATGGAGGTAGCTGATCGTTGGGGTAGATTGCAATCTCAGGTCAAAAGGACTCTTCCAGCCATTGATAGCTTAATTGCAGCAACTGCGTTACATCATGACATGATATTAGTAACGAGAAATGTTGATGATTTTTCTGATTGTCCCGGGCTTGAGATAATTAATCCGTGGAATATGTAACATACCTGTACTCATAAATCCGCTATCATACTCCCCCAAAAATTGCTTCTTTTACGCTTGAAATCACACGAAGGATTTTTTGTTCAGGGCGTGGTTTAATGAGTGGATTAAAAAATAAGGAAGCAGAGGAGTGGAAATATTCTTCTCCTCTGGGTGCTTGTTCTGAATATAAATAATTTAATACACAACATCTGGGTTGATTGCACAAAACTGGATTGACAGAATGCCAGGATGTCTGGTTAGTTTCCATCACAACCAGTCGATTGAATAAGCTTGGTACTATAATACGATTCTTTATCGCTTCATCCCATAACTCATAATTACCACCATTTTCCAGCTTCCAATCTGGAGAGACATAATAAAGAAGGTTTACGGTTTGGTAATGTTTGCGATCAATATCATGTGAACTGTCAAGATGCGGATTAATATAATGGCCTTTGAGTAAAGTGCTAATTACACCATCACGTTTTGATTGATCAGGAACCTGATGCTTGATCCCTGTTATTTCTTCAATGAGCGCAATGACTCTGGCATCCTGAATGGCAAAATAAATATCCTGAATCAACTCTGATTGATTTTTTACATAACTATATTTGAATTTTAATTCTCCAGGGCTATGCAATAAGCGCATTTGACTGGGCTTGGGAAAATCAGCGTATATTTTTTCCGCAATTTCAGTTGGTAGAAGTTCATCCAGCACAAAATGACGGCCAACTTTTACAGGATGTTCGATAAAAAATTGTTCTTTCAATTGATTTTTACAGTCATTTAATCTTTTGACGATCAAATTAGCTAATTGATCTCTCATTGCCATGAATTCCTTCAATATAGGTGCGTTTTCAGCAAGACTGCATAATAACCTATCCTTTGTCCCGATCCAACGCACGCATGTTGTTTTTTATTGCCAGTATTCAAAGCTGCATGACATATCTCATATCCGCCACATCCTCAATAACATTCATGGTATGTCGTTGTGGATGCAGGCTGCCAAGGAAGGAAAATTTACTGCGACTGACGTAATTGGCTTGTAAATCCATTCCCATTTTTTTCATTTCATCCTTCGTTTTATTTATCACATCATGATTTTTTGAAGCCTGTACATCATTGATAAATTCTTCACTGTCAAGGTACTTGAATTTATCATCAACAAATTTCATGATAACCGCTCCTCCTATATTTTTGATATATGACAACATCTCTTTGAGAGTCAAAAAATTAAAGCATAATTTAATGAGGTCAATATTGCCTTTGTTTTTTGCATCAGTTTTTCCTGCTGCTTCTACAAACCAGTTTATAAATGAAAGAATTGCTGCATCGTGAAGCGATGGAATCTCTTTTTTCCATGTCCAGAAAGGATTGGGATTAGCGTAGGCAGCATCTATCTTTTTTTCTATGGCTTTAAGTTTTTTGATCATCATTTTCAGGCAGATATTATATAAATAACCACCGATGAAAATATTTGATGCTTCCAATTCAAACAGAATAGAGTTAATGAGTTCAGGGAAAAATTCCTGTTCCATTTTTTTTTACCAGATCTTTTAAATTCAGGTATTCAATATCTTCTACTCCGATATGACCAACATATTTTTGCTTATTATTATGTATGTGATTAACTAACATTGCTTCTGCGATATGTATTGTCTTGTCATGCTCATAATTCTTAAGAAAATTACTGATATTTGGC
The DNA here is from genome assembly GCA_013286495.1 of Gammaproteobacteria bacterium. Lineage (GTDB taxonomy): Bacteria > Pseudomonadota > Gammaproteobacteria > DSM-16500 > DSM-16500 > Aquicella. The sequence continues at coordinate 4,424 of JABDFQ010000013.1, forward strand.
AATAGTTTTTTGTTCATTCCATTTTCAATTAGAGTGCTTTTTATTGATCTCATAACATATGTTTTCAACTTCTTTCCATTCTTTTCGTTTAAAAGGGCAGATAAAGCTAATATGCGAAATTCAATGGAGCAGGCTGAAAAAATATTTAAAAACCATACTGCGCGATTTTTTCCTTTGCTGGAAAATAAGGGCTCGCCTGCACGGCCAGGATTAGCATAATCAGGATATTCTGCGAGGTAAGAACAGATGCTCGAAAATTGATTATTTAGATAGTGAAGGCATCCATCTTGTGCGCCTGATATTATGATCTGGTAAATATTTATCATTTCATTTTTTCTACTCTGAATATATTTGCCTTGTATGGCTGAGTGATTAAACAATTGTCCACCTAGCTTTTTGTAAATATTTTTATTCACCTGACTAAAACTTTCCATGCTCTGGTAATCGAGTCTATTACTGATATGTTCTACTGTTTCCGTAGGTAAATCATTTATGGATGTTCTTGGTATCATGACGATTCCCTTTTGTATGAATGGAAACACACAATATAAGGAAGGGATGATCATCAATCCAATTGATTGTTTTTATCAGGATGATAATTATTTCTTATCGTATACCGATAATTTAAACGAGAATAATTTCTAATATAATAACCCATCCTTTGTCCCGATCCAACGCACGCATGTTGTTTTTTATTGCCAGGATTTCAAAGTTGCATGACATATCTCTTATCCGCCACATCCTTAATAACCTCTGTAGCATGTCGTTGAGGATGCAGACTGCCAAGGAAGGAAAATTTACTACGACTGAGATAATTGGCTTGCAAGTCCATTCCCATTTTTTTCATTTCATCCTTTGTTTTATTTATCACATCATTATTTTTTGACGCCTGTACATCATAGATAAATTCTTCACTGGCAAGGTATTTAAATTTATCATCAATAAATCTAAATACGGTGACTTCCCATATTCTGTTGATGGATGACAACATGCTTTCGATGGTCAAAAAATTAAAACATAATTTAATGAAATCAATTTTTTCTTGATTGTTGGCATGGGTTTTTCCTGCTGTTTCAATGAACCAATTGATGAATGAAAGTCTTGTCGTATCATCAAGCAGGGCAGAATTATTATTTTTTACATACCTTTTGCCTATTTCTTTCCTCATTTTTTCAAGTTTTTTGATCATCATTTCCAGGCAAATATTATATAAATAACCACTGATAAAAATATTCGATGCACCTGATTTTAGTAAAATGGAATTAATGTGTTTCGAAAAAAAACCCTGTTCCAGTTTTTTTACACTATCTTTCAAATCCAGGTATCTGATATCATTTTTTTCCCCAACATGACCAACATAATTTTTTATATTATTGTGTATGTGATTAACTAACACTTCTTCTAGAAGATTTATTGTCTCCATATCCTGAAAGTTTCTCAAAAAATGTGTGACATTTGGCAATAGTTTTTTATTCATTCCATTATCAATGAGTGAACTTTTTATTGATCTCATAACATATGTTTTCAATTTTTCTCCATTTTTTTCGTTTAAAAGAGCGGATAAAGCCAATATGCGAAATTCAATTGAGCAAGTTGAAAAAATATTTAAAAACCAGACTGCACGATTGGTTTCTTTGCTTGAAAGTAAAGGCTCGCCGGCACGGCGAGAATTATAACCTTCATCCTCACAATCTGCGAGATAAGAACAAATTTTCGAAAATTGATTATTTAGATAGTGAAGGCATCCATCTTGTGCGCCTGATATTATGATCTCGTAATCATTTTTTCTACTCTGAATATATTTACCTTGTATGGCTGAATGATTAAACAATAGTCCACCTAGCTTTTTGTAAATATTTTTATTCACCTGGCTAAAACGTTCCATGCTTTGGTAATCGAGGTTATTGCTGATCTGTTCTACTGTTTCCGTAGGCAAATCATTTATGGATGTTCTTGGTATCATGCCGATTCCCCTTTGTGTGAATGGAAACCTACAATATAAGGAAGGGATAATCATCAATCTAATTGATTGTTTTTATCAGGATGATAATTTTTATTTATCGTTTTATCTGTGATCTACCGTGAATAATCCTGTAAGGCTAATTTAGCGCTTTACGGGTGAAATACTCAATTTTCCTGCTTATAACATAAAAACACCCCTGTATTTTGCGATGTAAAACCGTAAAACAACCTTGTATTTTCCGAGAAATTACGCTATTATATTACTAACTAGTTGATTGGATTGAATATAATGAAACGTACATTATTGGCTCAACTTAAAAATTGGCAGGTAAAATCAACTCACTTGCCATTACTATTGCGTGGCGCAAGACAAGTAGGAAAAACGTATCTTGTTGAGCACTTTGGCAAGAGCTGTTTTGAAAAAATGATTTCTATTAATTTTGAATTATCACCGGAATACATTGCTTGCTTTGATACACTTAAACCAAAAGAAATTATCAATAAAATTGAAATTATTAGTAAACAACGAATTGTTCCCGGCACGACATTATTATTTCTGGATGAAATTCAGATTTGTCCAAATGCAATTGTTGCATTGCGTTATTTTAAGGAAAAATTACCTGAACTTCATATTATTGGAGCAGGTTCACTGCTGGAATTTGCTTTGAGCAAACAGGGCATGAGTATGCCAGTTGGACGCGTGCAATATATTTATATGAAGCCGCTTTCATTTGTTGAATATTTGCAAGCTACTAGTAATGAACATTTGCTGGAATTTATTACGCAAATAACACCTGAGACTGATACGCCAGATGTTATTCATGAATTAGCACTAAAACTTGTGCGTGAATACATGATTTTAGGTGGTATGCCAATGGTGGTGAATAATTACATCAGAACAGAATCTCTTGCAGAATGTCAGGATTTTCAAACTTTATTGTTGAGAACTTATAGCGATGATTTCGCAAAATACTCAAGTAGCTTGCGCCATAAATATTTGCAACAGGTATATAATCAGACTCCGGGTTTGGTAGGACAGCAAATTAAATATGTCAATTTCTCACCCGATATGGATTCACGTTATCTCAAAGATGCGATTGTGGATTTAAAGAAAGCGGGTGTTATTTTTCCGATATATTCAACCGCAGCTTCTGGCCTGCCTTTGTTAACTCATCTGAATGAAAAAAAATTTAAATTGTTATTTTTAGATGTTGGTCTGATGAAGCGAGCAGCTAAACTCGATATTGATATGCTTTTTACAAAAGATTTAATGTTGCTGGACAAAGGTGCGATTGCAGAACAATTTGTTGGCCAGGAATTATTGGCATATCAGGATCCCTTTGATGAGCCGCAATTATATTATTGGTCGCGTGAAGATAAAGGTAGTACAGCAGAAGTGGATTATATCCTTAATTTCGGCTCGATTATCACTCCTATTGAAGTTAAAGCTGGAAAAACTGGTACGCTTAAATCATTACATCTATTAATGAAGGAAAAACAGCTTCCGATTGGTGTGCGGATATCTACGCAGAAATTGCAAAAACATGATGGAATATTATCAATACCTTTTTATTTGATCAGTCAATTAAATCGTTTATTAGCGGCATGAAATACTTCTTGTCAAAAAATATCAATCCTTTACCCAATTTTCTTATTGTGCTATATACATCCGCACAATTTATTAATGGAGAGTGAAGATGAAAAAATTAAATGTTCTTATTTCTTTTGTAGTGTTTCTGACCGGAATTTCTACCACTTTTGCATCGATAAAAATCGCTCCGTCATCACAGCAATCAATCAAGCAATCTTATAAAACACATAAGCAGACTGGTATCGACTATGTTGGCAATATAGTAGCTGCACAATTTCAACCCTATACCAGCCAGCAAATCATGATTATCACAGCTGGTGATAATAAAGATAATGAAAGTGGCATAGAGGGAGTTTCGATAATATTCGATGAAAATGATTATGCGCTTGGTTTGACTCTTGCAGGCTCAGTCGGCAAGAAAGTGGCAATGACGTTCGATGAGACAGGTTCTGATATCACTTATCTGACGATTATCACTGATGAATACTGGAATGGTTCGAAGAAGAGATAATTGATTGCGGTGGTTGGGCTGAGGTATTTGTAGGTTGGGTTGAGGCCCAACCTACGACTAACTTACCTTGAATTATCCCAACGGAACAAACTTATCAGACACATCACCTGATAATTCCGGACGCGCAACAATATCCAGCATCATGGCGGGTGAACCAGCAGATAAATTGAATTTATTCAAATCTACTTTCACCATATTGGGACTTGTCGTGGAAGTGTAATAATAAACACGATGTGTGATATCACCCACTACATTCCAGAGTGTTTCGCTCATTATTGTTCTTTCAGCAGATGCAACACCAAATGGTTGGGCAACATTGCGCATGATGGCGAGAACTGAATAAACTTCTTCATCCAGTGATTTTGATGTTGGCAAATGTTGATTGTAATAAGTTGCACGCACAAATCTGTCGATTGGCAGAGTAGTGCCTGGTAATGGTTTGTCACCACCCAATCCAGCGTAATTTTTCAGATTCGCTAATTGTTTTTCATAAACAGGTGAGTTGGTTAATGTTGCATTACCGTGCGTGACATGAATATGCGGTGTGCCATCAATATATTCGATCACTGCGGAATAACCTTCTGCATCTTCAATCGCAAGATGCAAATTTACCTTGCGGAACTTCCCATTCAATGGAAATAAACCTGCTTCAAGTTCATAACCTGGTTGCCTTGCAGCCATCACTGCTTCTTTTACGCTTGCAAATTGATCGAGATAATATTGCGCCCACATGCCAACTGACATTCCGGGAAGATTTGCATGACGTGTGCCGTAATCTGATTCTTCAAGTGACAGTAAATGCACCGCCAATCCACGTTCATTAATGCCTTCAGCTGACAGGATTAAAAATGCTGTGACTACCATGCTACCGTATTTGGATGTCCAGTGAAGTGAATTACCTTGTAATGATAATCCTGTGCGTTGCATGCCACGCGGATAAACACGAATTTGCTGCTGCATTTCTGCTGGCCAATCCATGTTGCGTCCCACCATGAAAGCTTGTGTTTCAGTATGAAATACTCTTGAACAGGCGAGCGCTTGTGTGCTGAGTGCAAAACTTGCCAAGCAGCAAATAAGTTTTATGACAGAGGATTTTTTCATGCGTGATTCCTTGAGGTTGAAGTTCGATAAATATGATATCGACTTGCCAATCAAATCACTAGCTAGAGTTTTTAATGCGGATTATTGATGCTCTGTTATTTAAATTAAAGTTTCACAAGTTTATTTTTATATTCTCCCATCCGCCTGTCGGCACCTTCCCCCAGAGGGGAAGGATTTTTCTGTCACTTCAGTTTATGATTTTTGTTCACGCATTTCTTTCACGGGTTCCCACAAATCTTCGAGACTGTAAAAAGATCTTGCTGATTCCACCATCACATGGACTACGACATCGCCAAGATCGACTAATACCCATTCGCTATCCTTATCACCTTCCATGCGAGCTTTTGCAACATGTGCTTCCTTGGCTTTTACCATCACTGTTTCAGCCAATGCTTTTACCTGACGAGTTGAGCGTCCGGTGCAGATGATCATGTAATCTGTAATGGTAGTTAAGGAACGTACGTCCATGGCGACAATATCAATGCCTTTCATGTCATCCAGTATTTTTACAGCTAAATCGCGTAAATCTTCAGGTTTCATATTTTTATCTCAATCTCATAATTATTTTTCATCATTAATCATTAATTTTTTTAAAACTCAAAATAGCTTGTTGGCAATATAAAAATAGTGGTGAGTTCTGCTTGTCAGTCGTAGACTTGTTTTGCAAATAAAGCGCAGGAGGCCGGAGGCCGACGAGCCATTGCAAAACAAGTCTACGACTGACAAGCAGGGCTCGCCAACATTGTAATTGCCAACAATCCGATTAAATAAATCAAACACCATATATCCCATCCTGCCGGATATACTCATAAACATTGTCGGGCAATAAATACCTTGGATTTCTTCCCATTGCAATCTGTTTTCGTATATCAGTTGCAGAGATTTCGAGCGCAGTAATTGGGCGCAGTAAAATTCCGCCTACAAGGTTTTCATGAATAAAGGAAATTTCCTTTTGCTGATGTTGTTTCACAATTTCTGCAATTCTTCCCTGCAACGGTAATTGATAATGCGGACGATGGGCGATGATCAAGTGTGCATGCGAAAGTATTTCCTGATAACGATGCCAGCTGGTAAAACCAAGAAAAGCATCGATGCCCAGCAATAAACAAAACGGAATATCCGGCATTTCTGCGCGCATTTCCAGCAAGGTATCAATTGTGTAAGTTGCACCACCGCGACGTATTTCACGATCATCTGCAAATAATGCTGGTTCATGTTCGACAGCAAGTCGCACCATTTGCATACGTTGTGCGGGACTCGCAACCGGTGCTTTGCGATAGATGGGTTCATTGGTTGGCATAATGTGAACATTGGCGAGATCAAGCGCCTGATATAATTCGATTGCCATGCGCAAATGACCAAGATGGATGGGATCAAACGTTCCGCCTAAAATGCCAATGGCCTTGTGTGTCTGATAGGTATGCATGCTCATATTATAACATTCGCAGACAAAACAATTGCATGCTTTCCCAGTGATTCCCGGGCTTTGCTCCCTTGATTATCTGATCAATATCAGCAGCATGCGATAAATAACGCAGGCAATCAGCAACATTATATTTTCGCAAAAATTGGCGTATGCCAGATTGTCGTTTTGCAAATACACGTTCTTTTTGCAGGATATCATCCAGTCGTTCACCGCGTTGCATTTTTTCCGCATACACTGCGAGTGAACGTAATTCACGCGTAATGGCCCATAATATTAATACAGGTTCAATACCTTCTTCGCGCAAATGTTCCAGTATGTGTAATGAGCGCGATTTATCACCAGCCATCAGGCTGTCAGTAAAATCAAAAATGGTAAAATGACTTTCATCGGATAATATGTTTTGTATCATGGCAACATCAACGGGTTGCTGAATTTTTAATAAATATAATTTTTCAATTGCCTGTGCGGCTGCAATCAGATTTCCTTCGACATAATCCGCGAGTAATCTTGCTGCATTCGCTTCCATTTGCAATTTATATTTGCGTGCGCGCGCTAAAATCCATTGTGGTAATTGTTCGCGCGCGATTGGCCAGACAGTGACAATGACACCAGATGCTTCAAATGATTTTACCCACGCAGCTTTAAGAAGTTTGGCATCCAGTTTCGGACAATCCATTACGACAAGTGTATCCAGTGAAGGATGATTGGCATATTCCTGTAATATTTTTGCGAGTGATTTTGCTGGAGCGTGTTCACGAAAATCCATCTCCAGTAAACGTTTTTCCGCTAGCAACGAACCAGCATGGAGGAGGGAATATAATTGCTCTTCACCTGCACTGGCTGCAAAGGGGGTGCGTTCGGAAAACCCTGCTTTTTTAGCTGTTTTGCGTATTAGCTGGATAGCATCCTGTTTTAATATTATCTCATCACCAGCGATCAGATAAAGCGGCGCCAGATGTTTGACAAGATGCGTTTCAAGTTGCGGATAATTCAGTTTCATGAAAAGCCTGATTGATCATGTGTGTTGCATAATTGGAAGCAAGACGATTCACCATGTTGTAGGCAATCGTGCGTCGAATTTGCTGATAAAATAAATTTGCTTCATTGCTGCTGCCAAGAATCTGATTGGATTGAATCGTAATGGCGCGTGCTTCTGTCAGTGTTTGTGATGGAATAATAGTGGCACCTTTCGCCGTGGTAACAGAATAGGTGACCGTCACGCGTAAATTATATTGTCGTGTTTGTTGCGTACCACTCACACTCAGTAATTCCTGTGTTGGTTCATCCTGGGAAATAACCAGAATAGTGGATGCTTCCTGTGAAGAATTAACAAAATGAACATGCGATTGTTTCAGATATTCCTTGAGACTGCGTGCCAGTTGTCCGTATGGATCAGGTGCTTGTAAATAAATACGGTGCAATGGCGGCGCAAGATTTTTTTCCTGCTGTAAATGAAAACCGCAAGCAGTGAGTAATAAACTGCAACACACAAGAAAAAATAAACGCATCATTCCCCCGTTACCACATTCACTAATTTACCAGGAACGGTAATAATTTTTTTAATCGACTTGCCATCAAGTGCGATTTTTACTTTCGCATCTTCCGTGACGGTTTTTTCTACCACATCTTTAGCTGCACCATGTGGAATGCGTACGCGTGAACGCAATTTGCCATTCACTTGCACGACCATTTCAATCGTATCCATTTTAAAATTTACTGGACTTGATTTTGGCCAGCTTGTGTTTAGCACAATGCCGGCATATCCCATATCTTGCCAAAGCTGATGCGTGATATGTGGTGTAATTGGAGCAAGCAAGCGTAATAAAATTCCCATGGCCTTATAAATAATAATTTCGCGAATATCAGTGGAAGAGTCAGAAGCTTCTGGAATTTTGCCAACCAGATTGAGGATTTTCATGCAGCCAGACACAACCGTATTATATTGCTGACGTTCATAATCGAATTTGGCTTGTTCGAGTATTTCATAAATTTGTCGAAGGATATCGGTTTGCGCAGCATCTGTTTCTTCCCAGTTTGCCATGTTGCGCAAATTGGTTTTTGGCAGACGATTATACTTGCGCATGATTTCCTTTGATTCATAGGCAAATGTCCAGAGACGTTTTAAAAAGCGATGCGCACCTTCCACACCGCTATCTGACCATTCCAGATTTTGCTCCGGTGGCGCTGCAAACATCATGAATAGCCGTACCGTATCTGCACCATATTGTTCAACGAGTGGTTGGGGATCAACGATATTACCCTTGGACTTTGACATCTTGGCGCCCTGGTTTAATACCATGCCTTGCGAGAGTAAACGCAGGAAAGGCTCATCACTATTCAGCATGCCTTCATCGCGCATGAGTTTGTGAAAGAAACGCGCATATAACAAATGCAAAATCGCATGTTCAATGCCACCAACATATTGATCGACTGATAACCAGTAATTTGCGCGACCATCGAGCATACTCTTGTTTTGTTTCTTGCAGGCAAAGCGTGCGTAATACCAGGAAGATTCCATGAAGGTATCAAACGTATCGGTTTCACGTACCGCAGGTTCCTTGCAGTTGGGACAGGTGGTTTGATAAAAAGAAGGCATCGATTTTAATGGTGAGGAAATCCCACTGAATTGCACATCTTCTGGTAATACCACGGGCAAATCTTTTTCTGGTACAGGGACGGCACCGCAACGATCACAATTAATGATGGGAATAGGTGCACCCCAGTAACGCTGTCGCGATACACCCCAGTCACGCAAACGATAATTGGTTTTGCGCTCACCCAGATTTAATGCTTCCAGATGAACAGCAATCGCATTGAAAGCTTGTTCAGAAGTCAAACCGGTGAATTCAGCAGAATCAATGAGCACACCTTTCGCGGTAAAAGCACCTTGGGAGTAATCCCAGATCGTGCCATCAGCAGGTGTGATAACAGGATGAATCGGTATGGAATATTTCGTTGCGAATTCAAAATCGCGTTCATCATGTGCAGGAACTGCCATGAGTGCGCCAGAACCATATTCCATCAGAACGAAATTGGCTACCCATACAGGAATATCGTGATGTGTTAATGGATGCTGCGCTGTAATACCCAAAGGCATACCGCGTTTTTCCATGGTGGCAATGTCTGCTTCTGCCATTTTGATATTTCTGCATTCAGCAATAAATTGCTGCAACTCTGGGTTGTTTTCCGCAAGCTGTTTGACGAGTGGATGTTGCGGAGCAAGCGCAACATAAGTCGCGCCATAAAGCGTATCAGGACGTGTGGTAAAAATGCGGATGGGTTCATGTCCCTTGATGGCAAAGGCGATGTCTACGCCTTCTGAACGTCCGATCCAGTTGCGCTGCATGGTTTTGACTTGCTGTGGCCAATGTTCCAGCTTGTCGAGATCCTGCAATAATTCTTCTGCATAAGCGGTGATTTTTAAAAACCACTGCGGAATTTCACGACGTTCCACAAGCGCACCAGAGCGCCAGCCACGACCATTGACGACTTGTTCATTGGCAAGCACTGTCTGATCAACCGGGTCCCAGTTGACTTCCGCATTTTTTTTATAGACCAGACCTTTTTTCAGCAAGCGCAGAAAAAACCATTGTTCCCAGCGGTAATAATCAGGATCGCAAGTAACGATTTCACGGCTCCAGTCATAGGCAAAACCAATGCGCATCATCTGATTGCGAATGTGCTCTATATTGTTGCGTGTCCAGGTGGCAGGCGGAATCCCATGTTTAATCGCGGCATTTTCTGCTGGCAAACCAAACGCATCCCAACCCATGGGTTGTAAAACATTCTTGCCCAGCATTAATTGATAACGTGCGATCACATCGCCAATGGTGTAATTGCGTACATGTCCCATATGCATGCTGCCGCTAGGATAGGGAAACATGCAAAGCGAATAGAATTTTTCCCGATTGATATCTTCGACGACCTGAAAACAGTTTTTGTCATGCCAGTATTGTTGTGCATGCTTTTCAATTTCTTGCGGATTATATGATTGTTCCATTGTTGGCTCGTTCTAATGAATGGGAGGTTTTGCTTTGGCGCGTATCTTATCACCGGATCCAGGAGATGTCTTATTTGCCAGAGCTTTTTTATTGGCAAGAATGGCGAGAGAAAAAAACAGGACAAAAATAAACCAGAAAGGATCAACGCCATTATTTAACCAGGGAGTGAGTCCATACATGGGTTGCACCGTGCTTTGCAATACTCCGGCTTTAAATTGCGGAAGACTGGCTTGTACATTGCCATGCTGGTCAATGATGGCAGTAATACCATCGTTACTGACAAAAAGTACCGGTTTGGCAAATTCCAGCGCGCGCATTGCTGCCATTTGCAAATGCTGTGATTCAGCACTGGAATGACCAAACCAGGCGTCATTGGTGAGCACCAGAAGCATGTTGATTGTTTTATCAGGCGAACGCGTCAGATCAGGGAAAGCAATTTCATAACATATCGATGGTTCTATCTTTAATTTATTTACTGTCAGGGGAGGTTGATTTCTCGGGCCTTCAGCCATTTCAGACATGGGTATGTCGAGAAATTGCAAGGTATTGGCAAGCCAGGATTCAAAAGGCGTGAATTCACCAAACGGTACGAGATGACGTTTTGTATAGGGAGGCTGTAATTCAGCACCCAGGGTAATAATCGCATTATAAAAAGTTTTATTGTCAGGCCGGCGAATGGGTATGCCGAGAATAAGTACGGAATGACTATCTTGTGCTTTTTGATGCAACTCATTAATCAGTGGCTGCACATTTTGCAATGGAATGGGTAAGGCGGATTCTGGCCAGATAATGATGTCAGCTTTTCCCCAAAGTGGTTCAGTGAGTGAGTCATAGGTGTGCAGTGAGAGTTCCAGGTATTCAGGCGACCATTTGACGGTTTGTGGAATATTGCCTTGCACCAGAGCAACAGAGACGGGCTTGCCCTGTGTGATTGTCCAGGGAATAAAGCTGCATATCCCACCGAAAGCACAAATGATGGCGATCATAAGCAAGCTGAGCCAGCAGGATTTGAAATGGCGATGCTGATAATGTCGCGCAGCATTCACCAGTAAACCACTGCATATTGTTAGCAGCAGGGTGATGCCATAAACGCCGATGAGCGCTGCGTATCCTTTTAATGGCCAGTGCGTTTGGCTATAGCCGAGAAATAACCAGGGAAAAAAAGCACCGCGCAGCATTTCCATCAATAACCATATGGCGGGAAAAGCATAGAGCATTTTTTCGGGGGTGTTTGCGGGGAAGTAATGATTAAGAATATAGCCAACCGTTGCTGGAAAGCAGGAAAGAATGGCGATGAAACCAGCAGTAATCAGGAGTGCCAATGCAGTGGGTACATTGCCAATGACATGTATGCTGATAAAAATCCAGTACACGCCTGAAGTGAATAAACCCACACCAAATAAAAAACCCAGATAAAACGCTTTTTTACGCGAAGGCGCGACTTTTAACCACAAGCCAAGCAAACCAGCAGGTGCAAGTATGGCGAATGGAAATAAATTATAAGGAGCAAAGGCAAACATCAGGACAATTCCGAGCAAGATTGCGAGGAATCCATCCATCAGAAAAGATTTTTTCATAAGCGGGTTTCAGTTTTTCATCAGCGGAAGCCTGCAAGTTTACTGGAGACAATGGAATAAAGTCCAGATTTGCAATACTTGCGAGTCAATGAATATTTCTTGTTTTCGGATTACATTTTTGATAGCGTGCATCACTCAAAATATTGAAGTGAAAATAAATAACAATATGGAGTTATCCATGAATAAAACCAAACAAATTTCTTCTGGCGTATTAGTCGGAATATTATCAGGCTGTTTACTTACGCCTGTTCATGCTGCTACCAATAATAATATTGAAGCAAATCTGGCAAGACTGGAAAAAGAAGTGGCGAGCCTGAAAAAACAGGTCAACGCAAAAAAAACCAATACGAAAACGGTGGCTCCTCCAACGAATGCAGCATCAGTTACTGCTGCGAAGAATCAAAAGAAAGTGGATACGGTTCAGGCTGTCGATGATGGCAATCTTCACTTTCAGCAATATCTACCCTTTGATCCGGATGTCCCAGGACAGGCTTATGTTTCCTCCGGCCCATATGTTGGTGTCAAAATTCAATTTGCTGGCAACAACCTGATTGTTAACAGCCCTAGTGTCAATACCGATTTGCAATTACTGGTGATACGCAAGAATATAATTAATCAATTAAATGCCACGCTCGGTGAAAGCGGCATTCAGCCAACGCATTCACATGTGTTATTGAGTGGCGTGATTGAAGGACAGGCAAATTATACCAATCATGGTGGTGCGCCAAGTACAACTGACATTGACGTAACCAACGTTTCGCTGGATACCACGATTCTGGGCCCTTCTGACTGGCTGCTGGGATATGTGGAGTTGAGTTATAACAATAATGCGCCAATTGGCGATGTTTTTGTTTCAACCAGTAATTATCGTGTCAGTAATTCACGTGTTTATGTGAATAAGGCATTCGTTACTATCGGTAATCTGACTTGCTCACCATTTTATTTTACCTTTGGTCAGTTCTATGCCCCATTTGGTACGTACTCAACCGTGATGGTAAGTGATCCCCTGACGAGATTAATGGCAAGAACCAAGGTGCGTGCACTGCAATTAGGTTTCGCGCAACAAAGCGACAATGCATTTTATGCCTCTGCGTATATTTTCCGCGGTGATTCCCATGAAAATTCTGTGGCAAAGGTCAGGAATGGCGGTATCAATATCGGCTATAAATTCGATCTCGGATTTCTCACCGGTAATATCGGTGGCGGTGTGATCGCCAATATTGCTGATTCTGGTGGCATGCAATTTGGTGTTAATTTCCAGGAGTTCGAACAATTAGTCCATCGTGTTCCTGCTTATGATCTGCGTGCTGCTTTTAATATCGGCCAGCATCTGGATTTGATAGCAGAATATATCGTAGCCTCGAGTCGCTTTAGTCCACTGGATATGTCATTTAATAATCATGGCGCCAAACCAGGTGCACTCGATCTTGAAGCAGCATTTTCCTTTAGCCTGTTTGATCGACCGAGCTCCATTGGTATTGGTTATGGCAATGCTAATCAGTTGCTGGCGATGGAATTACCGAATACACGTAAATTTATCGTATTTAATACGTCATGGTGGAGAAATACCCTGCAAAGTCTGGAGTTCAGAGTGGATAGACAATACGCTTCAAGTGCTGTTGCAACAGGTGCAGGTGGCTTTGAGGTTGAACCCCAGGAAGGCAAGCTGGATCGGGCGATTACCGCGCAGTTTGATTATTATTTCTAGGACAATTTGCGCAATTCATTCAAATAAACTTCATCTTCTGGCGCGACTCCAGTCTGTTGTGCCAGAGAGATCATCCTGCAAAGACATTCCATCATCCTGTGCTGAACCTCATGAACATCGGAATAAACATTACATAACCGCTGATAAACTTCTGCGATGCCAGCAGGGCGATTGGTGTGGATCTGTTCCCTGAGCGCAAGATGCAAACTCATATGAAAGAAAGGATTTTCTTCCATCGCAAATTCCACTTTTAGATTTGTCGCATTGAGCAAGTCATGAAATTGTGGATGCTGTCTGATTATCTCTGCCAGCTGTGCTTCGCTTGCATCCAGCGGTTGCTTGCTGAGATATTTTTGCCAGACAGTAAAAAAATAATGACGATAGGCATCACGATCATTGGTATACATCAGGTTTTATCCAGCGTTTTATGTTTGTATTCACACAAGTCACGAATAATGCAGGTTGGACATTTGGGTGATCGTGCAATGCAAGTATAGCGACCATGCAGGACTAACCAGTGATGTGCATTTTTTTTAAATTCATCCGGTATGACTTTCATTAATTTCGTTTCAACTGCCAGTGGCGTTTTGCCCTTGGCAAGTCCGGTTCGATTGGAGACACGGAAAATATGCGTATCCACTGCAATCACGGGTTCACCAAAGCAAGTATTCAATATCACGTTGGCTGTCTTCCTGCCAACGCCTGGCAAGGATTGCAATGCTTCACGATTATCTGGTACTCGCGAATGGAATTGTTCAATCAGCAATTTACAGGTAGCAATAATATTTTTCGCCTTACTGCTGTAAAGTCCGATCGTTTTTATATATTCCTTCAGGCCACTTTCTCCAAGCGCCAGCATTTTTTTAGGGGTGGGAGCTGCTTTAAACAAGGCGACGGTTGCTTTATTGACTCCTTTGTCAGTCGCCTGTGCCGATAAAATGACTGCAATCAGTAATTCAAAGTCGTTGTGATAAACAAGTTCAGTAGTAGGATGCGGCATGGCTTTCTGAAAGCGCATGAAGATTTGCCGGACGATTTTCTCGTTCATGAGCAACTCGGGCTATTTTGGTTTTTGGTGAGCACATCATAATACAATTCGTGCCATTTGGTGAGGATTCGTTTTATAATCCCCGACCGTGAAAGTCATTTGTCAGGAGAAGGTTTGTCATCATGCCGCAACCGTATATCAGTCTTGTTATTCCGGTGCACAACGAGGAAGAAGTGCTTGAAGAATTGTATCACCGGCTAACTTCTTCACTGGATAAAATAGGGAAACCGTTTGAAATCATTCTGATTAATGATGGCAGTACCGATAAATCCGCACAATTATTGCAACAGTTGCATGAGCGACGCCCTGAACAAATTCGTGTCATTGAGTTTAACGGTAATTTTGGCCAGCATATGGCTATCATGGCTGGATTTGAACGCGTGCGCGGTCAAATTGTTATCACCATGGATGCTGATTTGCAAAATCCTCCAGAAGAAATTCATAAATTGGTAACGGCGATGGAAGCTGGTCATGATGTCGTCAATACTTATCGTCAGGATAGACAGGATTCCTGGTGGCGTTTGCAGGTTTCCAGATGGCATAACCGTCTGCGGGCTTACATGATGCCGAAATTAAAGATGCGGGATGAAGGCTGCATGTTGCGTGCCTATCAGCGCAGTATCGTTGACCTGATGGCAGCAACCGGTGAAAGCAGCACATTTATTCCTGCACTTGCCTTGACGTATGCTGCCAACCCAACAGAAGTGGGAGTCGCGCATGCTGAAAGAAGTGCAGGCACATCGAGTTATAATTTATACAAACTCATTCGCTACAATTTTGATCTGGTGACAGGATTTTCAGTATTTCCGCTGCAAGTATTCACCATGATTGGTTTATTGATTTCCATGTGCAGTTTTGCATTTGTTATCTTCCTCATTCTGCGTCGTCTGATTCACGGTCCTGAAGTGGAAGGTGTGTTTACATTATTTGCCATTATGTTCTTCCTGCTGGGAATAGTATTGTTTGGTCTTGGTGTGGTGGGAGAATACGTTGGCAGGATTTATCAGGAAGTGCGCAAACGCCCACGCTTTGTCATAAAGCATGTGCTGGAAAAACAGGAAAAACCGGAATTGCAATTAACCGTTGCTGAATAGTGTTTCAGGTGGGTGTCAGCTAAAAAACATGCTGGCATGACAAATAATAAAAAAATAAGGAAACAGGGATGTATCTTGTTGCTGGTGTCGATGAGGCAGGACGTGGTCCGCTTGCAGGACCTGTGATTGCTGCTGCTGTGATTCTTGATCCCAACCATGATATTGATGGATTGGCTGATTCGAAAAAACTGTCTGCGAAACAACGCGAAGAATTATTCGGGCAAATACGCAAATATGCGCTTGCCTGGTCTGCTGCACGCGCGACAGTGTTGGAAATCGATACGATTAATATTCTTCAGGCATCATTATTAGCCATGCAACGTGCTGTGCATGCTTTGTCGCTGCAACCACAAATGGCATTGATCGATGGAAATAAATGTCCAATTCTCAATTGTCCTTCGCAAGCCATTATTGGGGGTGATGCAACCGAACCTGCCATCAGCGCTGCATCCATCGTGGCCAAAGTGTTGCGTGATCGTATCATGATGATGCTGGATAAAAGATATCCGGTATATGAATTTGCCAGACACAAGGGATATCCAACTGAATTACACATGAATGCATTGCGCAATCATGGAGCAAGTAAAGTGCATCGCCGCTCGTTTGCGCCGGTCGCGGCATGCCTTGAAAATGAATTAACTAAAACAGGATAACAGGTTGTCTGCTGACATCTTGTCCTGCATAACCCATGGTAATGTCGTTTGAATTAACTTTTGGCGCGATATGGGAATGATTTTTGAATGTTGAACCTAACGCTTTTAATTGGGGAGAATTCTTGTTGAAGGCTGATGATTGTGCATTGACGGTAGAGAGTGTGAAGACAGCTAACACGGACACGATGATCATAAGACTTTTTTTCATTTTTCCTCCCAGACACATAAAGTGTATCTGCTAAATTAATGCTCATTATACAAAATTGATCGCCATTATCCAATATTTAATTGAAATGCTCAAGTATGAGCATATTGTTCATGGGTTTCATTTTGCTCAATCCAGCTTGCATGCTTTTGCGGTTTCATCAGATAACATGCAACAAATGAGCATGCAGCAATCATCATGATATAAACAGCAGGTGCCATGACTGACTGGAAAACGTGAATCGAAATAGTTGAGACAATTGGACTCAAACCGCCAACGATGGCATAAGCAAGGTTATAGCCAGAATAGCGTATGTGCGTGGGAAAAAGTTGCGTCAGTACACCAAGATAACCAGCGGGGAACATGCCAAACAGGATGGAAAAAATTAAATAACTCACTATGACCCAGGTAAAACTTTGTAATTGAAACAGGAAAAATAAGGGATAAGTGAGTAAAGCTAAAGCAGCTGAATTTATCAGGTGTGCGCGACGATAGCCAATTTTGTCAGCAAGCAAACCGCCAGCAATGATGGCAATGTTCATCAGGAAAAGACAGATCGTATTGATATACATCAGTGTGGTGAAATCATAATGCAAATATTGATGCAAATATTGCGGCCAATATAAATAAAGAAAAATTGCAATCGCGCCAAGCGCCACCAGAAACATGCCCGCAAAAATTTCCTTGCGCGAGCGTTGCAACAAAACGATAAATGGAATACGTGCAATATCTTTTTGCGCTAATGATGCAAATGCAGCTGTTTCCTGCAATTGTCGTCGCAGAAAAATAGACAAGATGCCAAACATGCCACCCAGCAGAAACGGAATACGCCAGCCATAGGTGATCAATTGATCAGGCGATAATAATGTGGATAAGGTGCTGGTTGTAAATGAACCCAGTAAAAGACCAAGATTAGTTCCAACAAAGAGAATTCCTAAAGAGAGTCCGCGCTTGTTTGGCAGGGAATGTTCAAAAACGAAAGTAATAGCCGCAGGTATTTCTCCGCCAAATGCCAGTCCTTGCATCATTCTGAATATGAGAAGCATAAAAGGTGCAAAATTTCCAATTGCATTGGCAGTCGGTAGAAGACCAATAGCAAATGAGGGAACTGCCATGAATAAAACAGTGAGCAGAAAAGTCACTTTTCTGCCATGTCGATCACCAAGATGAGAAAAAATAATCCCGCCCAATGGACGTAATAAATACCCAATTGAAAAGATGGCAAGTGTTTTGAGAGTGGCAATATAGCCAGATTGATCAGCAAAAAAAACCTTTTCAAGAATCGGTGCAAGGAAAATGTAAATGATAAAATCATAACATTCGAGCATGCAGCCGAGCGCTGATAAGATTAATAATTTTCGTTTATTACTTTTCATTTAATTTATTAAGAACCAACTCCAGTTTTTCCAGCACTTCTTCAATTTGTAATTCTGATTTCAGATTAACCTTGTAATCCATTTCCGCGGCCAAATGATCTTTCTTTGCCTGCCTGCCCTGGCTCATCATGATAACAGGTGCCTGAATGGCGGCAAGACAGGAGAGTATCAGATTCAGCAATATATAGGGATAAGGATCTGCAGGCTGGAAAAATACGGCATAAGTATTTACGAATATCCAGATGACGATAATAATTGTAAAAACAATAATAAACGTCCAACTACCAATAAAGTTTGCAAAACCATCCGCCGCACGATCGGCAAAGGTCAACTCCGCTTCCATCTCATCATTTACATTACGTGTGACCTGTTGTTCCAGCAGCGCATTGGTATCGCGAATCCGTCTGGCAAGCACGCCGAGTAATTTGATGGATATATCAGGATATTTCTTGAGAAAGGAAACGAAAGTATTTTGCTTCATTTCGAGCAGCACAGTTTTTTCAGCAGCGGTGGCGTTCGCGGTACGTCTGGAAATTTCAAACATGGTTAATTCACCAAACATTTCACCTGGACGCAAATGTGATAAAACAACTGGCTGGCTATTCGCATCATTAATGCTAATGATAACGCTGCCTTCCTGAATGATATAAATTGAATTAGCGGCCTGACCATGTTTGAAAATCACATCATGATAGTTTTTTTCGAGCACCGTCCAGTGTTCTGCCATTTCTTCGAGTTGCGAAGGAGATAAAGATGAAAATGCTGGTATCTTTGCTAAAAATTGCGTACTAACCATGGCCGTTCTCCCTGTGCTTGACCGTTGCTCTGACTTTATCCTATGCTATGAAAACGGCGATTAACAATAAAGGGATTTTTATGTCATTTACTTCCAACCATGAAGTGACAGATACAGCGAATCATGATCAGGCTCAAACGTTACCAATCCCACCCGAAACAGTCAATACTCAACAGAATAACAAAAATACCTTGCTGGGAAAAACAACCAGGATTAATGGAGATGTTTCTGCAAAAGGTGAAGATCTCCACCTGAATGGCAAGGTATATGGAACCATCGAATTAAGAAGCAATCACATTCAGATCGGTGCAACAGGCTTTGTGGAAGGAAATATATTTGCGAAAAAAGTCATTTGTAGTGGAGAAGTGATTGGCGATATTTATGCTCATGATGAAGTGGAATTGACAGAGACTGCGCGAGTAACTGGAAATATTTTTGCGCCGAATATCCCCATAAGAGCTGGCGCATATTTTAAGGGTAATCTTGATATGAAAAATCAGGATATTATCTGTCAGGAATTAACAGGCGCACAAAAAGATGAGCAAAGAAAAAGATCGCTGTTTGCAATTATTTTCGGAAGAAATCGCAATCATGAAAAAAACAATCAGCAATTATTATTGCCGGATTTGCGTGCAGCGCAAATAGAAGATGCACAAGTGATAGAAGAAACGACGATGGAAGACATTAATTTTGGTCTGGATCTTTCAGATGTCAATCAATCCTATATTGGCCCAAATATGCGAATCAAAGGTGAATTTTTATCGGAAGAAAATGTCGTTGTACAAGGTAACATTAATGGTGTGATTTATTTCAGGGATTGCAGTTTGAGCATTGGCACGCGTGCGCAAATTCATGGAGACATGTATATCAAGCAATCTGTGATCAATTATGGAAAGATTTTCGGCAAGATTTATTGCGGCGATCAAGTCACAATTAAAAAACCAGGTGCAATTGACGGACAAGTATTTGCACCACGTGTTTGTACGGAAGGTGCAGTAGTGATGGGTGGTATCGAAATGTCAGCACAGGATGTTGATGCGATTTACGCTAATTTATATGGACCTGAAACTCCGGCAGCACCACAGCAGGGGGAAGCTGCTACTGTTGCGCAACAAGCTGCAGATCAGCCCCACACGCAAGCTCAGGCAGCAAATGCGCAGGAAGCGCCGCAAGTTAATGTGCAAGTGAAAAATCCTGCGTGGCCAATCTTTTATCCGCGTAATTAAATAACAACCGTCATTGCGAGGCCGAAGCAATCCATACATTGTCATGGATTGCTTCGGCCTTCGGCCTCGCAATGACGGACCTGCAAATTAATACGATTTCACGATCACTCTTGTTCCTACATTTGCAAAATTGAATCGTATCCATTCTGCATCGGCAACGTGTAAACGCACGCATCCATGACTAATATTACCTTCCACGACTTCGCCATCTGGCACGCCGTGTAATGCCATGCCACCATGGAAGAACATGCAATATGGCATTGGCGCACCGCCTCTTGGACGAGGGAAGATTTTTGATTTGCAATCTGCACTGCCAAGTGATTGCACACGGAATGATCCCGCTGCTGTTCGGCAAGGACGACCAAGATCTGGACACCAGTTTGATCCAGCCGTTGCCATGCCTGATTTGATGAGTGTGCCATTTTCATAAGCGCCCCAGGCATGTGTATTTGGGTTGACGATAATTGTTTTTTCATTGGATGCAATGGTAGGTTCAAGACGCGAAGCAAAATCTGTGGGCGCAGAATTATAAGCATACGAACCAGAAGAACCATAAGAACCACCATCGGAAAAACCTAAAGATGAACACGATGTTTGCATCAGTACGGAACATAAGGCGATTATTGAGAGACCTAATCTTATTATTTTCATGACATCACTCCTTGTTTATTGTTATACAACTACATTGTAGCGCCAAATGAGTTTAATGAAGCAGAATATCAGGCTGGACTTTTTGTTTCCAGCGCAGTTTTTTGAAAGATGAATAGTTTGTAGGCAAAGGGAATTAATAGTATTATTTTGCGGGTCATTGCTGTGTTTTTACTTTTACAGTGAGTGGCATTATCTTGAATTAAGGAGAATATTTTATGAATTATGGAGCCAAATTGGCGTTATCCATTGGTATAGGACTGGTGTCATTTGCAGCGTTGGCAGAAGACAATCAAGCAACACAATCAAATGCAGGAACTCAAATGCAAACAACTTCAAATACTCAAAATTTTCTGAATGAAAATAAAACCAAACCAGGCGTTGTGACATTGGCCGATGGTTTGCAATACAAGGTGATCAAGGAAGGAAATGGTGAAAAGCCAAGCGCCAATGACGTGGTTGTCGTCAATTATGCTGGCAAACTGGTGAATGGCAAGGAATTTGACAGCTCCTACAAGCGTGGCGAACCAGCAACTTTTCCAGTCAATGCAGTGATTCGCGGCTGGACAGAAGCTTTGCAACTGATGAAAGTCGGATCCACCTGGGAACTTTATATACCAGCTGAACTTGCTTATGGCGACAGAGGCGTTCCAGGCGTTATTCCACCAAATGAAACCCTTATTTTTACAGTAGAATTATTGAACGTTAAAAAGTCATAATTCCTATCCGATTGTTTCTTTCAATGTTTATCCCATGCTGATATGAGTGTGGGATAAATTTCTTCAGATTGCCTTCAGGTTTTCATAATGATCGGCAGGTATACTACCGACTTGTTTAAATAATAAAAATTGGGAAATTATCGTGAATTCAAATCAATTAACAACTGCCGAAGAAATAATCCAGAAAATTAATAAGGCCAGAGAGCAACTGGATACATATAGCGATGAAATTGCAAAGCTAAACCGAATGGTCGAAGAAAATCGCAATGCGATAGGATTCTACGCGAAACAAGGATACACGCACCAAATAAAAGAATTACGTGAAAAACGCTACGTGCTAAATATGGATCTGATTGGTTCAATTTATCAGCATAAGAATTTATTTGAGTTTGATTTCAGTGATGAATTGAAAAACTTTGAAAAAGAATTGCAACGCTGGTATCCACAACAATTACAGAAAGCATGTGATGCTTATTTGCAAAAATTTCCTCAGCGTTTTATTCACCTGCGAACTCACGAAAATTATATAAAACTGGACTCTGTATTAAAGGGTTTTTGTGAACTTCTGGATCGGGCATTAATTTTACCTTTACTCAAATATGTCTCGAATATATTTTTATTATTTGATCCTGAGAAGCAATATTATTTATTTGATCAGGCGATAATGGAATATGAAAATAGCACACGTTTAGTAAACGAAAATTATGATATTTTTATTGATACTTATCGTAGCGATAATTTTTTTGAAAATAAGAATAATTCATTTTTCATATCTCATGTAAAGTCTGATGAGATTAAATCAGATTTGCCTTTCGATTACTTCATATCCAATTGCCAGTCTAAGCTGGATAAATATTTTGAAACAGCTATACCGGTTAAAGGTGAAACTGCCTGTGTTGATTACAATAGTGTCATCCCAGTGTTTGTAGCAAATATACAGGGAGTATTTGAAAAAATGATTGATAGCCTGGTCAATAAGATATTGATCCAGAAATTAAAGATTAAAACGAAGATGGATGAGGAAAATATATTAATTTTTAATAAAGATGATTCAGAGATCACACGTTTGATGGTGAGACTCAAGCAACATTTCAAGATAGTCGATATAAAAGAAAATGATCCAGATCTTATAAAAGTTACTTCTGATAAGGGATGGCTTATCGCTGTCAATGATGCTCTTGATTATCTGGATCACCATAAGGACAAAGGCTGGTCTTTCTCACATCAGGCTGGTGGAAGTATTGATGCAAGGCGATTCATTCAGAATTTATTTAGTATGAAAGATATTTCAGAAGAAAATATTCAACGCGAAGTATTGAAATTTATAGCTGGAGATAAGGGGTATACCAGCAAATCAGGTAATGGTAGATATTCGCGAATTTCATATTTCTGGAATATTTTTACCGACAAGCAAAAAACTATGCTGGTAGATAAATATAAAGAACGCAAGCAAAAAAACTTCATTAACTTTTTTGATAAATCTGGCGAACTTGCCAGTTTCGCTTCGGAAGCCGAGTTTTCTGAATTGAATAAGGATGTGAGAAAGGCTTTAACTTCACAGATCATGCAGGTGACACAGAAAAAGTAAATATAAGAATATGTGGGTTGGGTCTAATATTGATGTATTGCTGAAGGTACGGAAGAACGCCTTCCCCCGGAGGGGGAAGGCGTTCTTCCACACCTTCAGCCTTCTCCGCAACAAATATCGGTTCGTCTGTATCAATCTCTTCAAGATCCGCCTTGTCAATCTGCACAAAGCGCTGGCTAATCTTGCGTGAGGAAATATGTACCTGATCCACATCTGCATGCGCTTGTGCAATACGTTTGGCGAGGCTATCCATACGCATCTGAAAGCGTGTGAAGTCTTCAGCCAGCATGCGCAAGTGTTTCTGGATTTCATGGACTTGTTGTCTGGTTGCAGCATCTTTTAAAACAGCGCGCACGGTTGTTAACACCGCCATCATGGTCGTGGGTGAGACCATCCAGATATTAGTACGTTGTGCGAGTTCAACGAGATCTGCATGATGTGCATGTATTTCTGCAAATACTGCTTCTGCAGGTATAAACATCACAGCACCATCAGAGGTTTCACCAGGAATAATATATTTCTCCGCAATATCCTGAATATGTTTGCGCATATCAACCTTGAATTGTCGTTCAGCTTGTAAACGTTCCGCTTCAGGAATACTGCTATCCATAATAAGACGAAAATTTTCCAGCGGAAATTTGGCATCGATTGCAATATTGCCTGTGGGTTCTGGTAAAAATAACATGCAATCAGGTCGTCTATGATTGCTTAATGAGTGCTGAAAGCTGAAATGTTGTTCTGGAATCATATTGCGAATTAAGGCAGATAATTGTATTTCACCAAACGTACCGCGAGAACGTTTGTCATTCAGGATTTCATTGAGATTCATGACAGTGCCAGAAAGCTCACCGATTTTTTGCTGCGCAGCATCAATAAATGCCAGACGTTTAATGACATCAGAAAATGTTTCATTGGTTTTTTCAAATCCTTCCGCCAATCTTTTTTCAACCTGCTGATTAATATCTTTCAATTTATCTTCGGTTGTTTTGGTTAATTGCTGCATACGCGTGCCTAATTCTTTGGCGTAATCAGACAAGGCTTCTTTTACTTGCTGACGATTTTCCTGTACGCCTTTTTGCAAGGTGTCCTGCAATATTTTCAGGATATCCATTTGTCTTTCATCAAAACGTGAACGCTGTTCAGCAAGATTTTGCTGTAATTCCTGTTTCAACTCGGATGCTTGTTGAGTTTGTTCAAGACGTGCCTGATTCATTTTTCCGGTAATGGTAAACGCATGAAAAAGTGAAACCAGTAAAGTGATTGCAGATACTGCAATCAGAATGGTGATGAAATCCATGATGTTCCTCGTTTATCTTAATATTACCGCGTAGCGCGAAGTGGGTTGGACTTTTTTAATCATCTGATTTTTTTGCATGAAATTGGCGAAGCGATGCCATTCTCCATCATTAAAACTCGCTGGATCTTCTGCAAAATAAGGCATGGTATCCAGCCAGGTTTCCTGGTTGGCAAGGGAATTTTTTTCTGGGTATTCGTTGATATAAGCATTCCACGCAAGATCAGGATGTTCATCGAGATAGCGAACCGCTTTTTTGATTGCACTTAAAAAACGTGGATAACGTTTATCATGTACGTTTTTAATATGACTGATAAAGATTAATTCACTGTAACTGGGTATGCCATGATCTTCTGGAAAAAACGTTAGCACTTTTTTATCACGTGCTTCCATTTGCGGAACTTCAATATTGCGTGTAATACCTGTGACCGCATCCACTTTGTGAGTTAATAATGCTTGTGTCAAACCTTCATGAATTTTGGTGAGCTGCACATCTTTTTCGTGTAATCCCGATTTTAATAACATGACTTTGAGCATGACATTATATAAATCATTTTTGCCGAGACCAATGCGTTTACCACGCAAATCATTCAGTGACTGGATGCCGCTACCTCTCAATACCGCAAGCGTATGCAATGGTTTATCAATCAGCGTACCAATGCGTATTAATGGTAATCCTGCATCAATCTGGCGCATGTATTCAGGTTCATAACTGATGCCAATATCAGCCTTGTTTTTTGCAATTAATTTGCCAGTAGAATTACTCTGGTATTTCCAGTTTACCTTGAGACCTTGTTCACGAAAGTATCCTTGTTGTTTGGCAATGATCAGAGGTGCGTGATCAGGATTCAGTGGTTTGTTGAGTAATATCGTCAAGGTTTCAGTTGCATTTGCCAAACTGCAGGCGATGAACAAGGATAAAATCGCAACTATTTTTTTCATGCAGACTCCTTAGAAAAATAATCTCAGCAAATCATTAACCAATGCGATAAGCAGAATGAAAAAAATCAGCATAAAACTACCGCGATACAATACAGATAAAAGCATCTCAGGTACAGGCCGTCGAATCAGTAGCTCGACAATCTGAATAAATAAATGACCACCATCCAATCCTGGTAGCGGAAGAAAATTAATGACACCGATGGAAATACTCAGAAAAGCGAGAAAACCGAGGAAAGCGACCAAACCCGAATTTAATGCATCACCTGCAGTATCGAAAATGGTAATAGGCCCGCCAAGGCTTTGCAGCGATAATTTTCCGGTGATTAATTTTCCGATCAGCAAAATATTAAAATAAGTGAAGTCATACAATTCACGAAAAGCAGGCGCAATGGCTGCAAGAGGAGAATATTTTATTTTGCGCAGCATCTCATCCGGCAATTTGATATAGGGTCCCATGCCCAGATAACCCGATTTTTGCAGCATCCAGCTACGCTGATAGCCAATCTTGACGGGTATCTGCATGGTTTTGTGATCGCGCTCAATCGTGAATGTCGTATGTTGATTGGGATGGGTGGTGATGAATAATACGATTTGATCCCACGTGCTGATAGTTTGATGATTGATGGCGATAATCTTGTCATTTAATTGCAATCCACTTAAGGCGGCTGGCGATTGTTCGACAATCTTGCCTATCGTCAATGGAATAGTTGGCATATAAGGTGTAATGCCAATACTTGCGAGCGGATCGGGCTTTAATCCATCAAGACGCCAGTGATTTAAATCGAGCACGTGTTGCGTATTTTGTTTTGCTGCATTCTGCACATCGAGCGTGACATGATCATTGTCGCCGGCATGCGCGAGTAATCGCAAAATAAAACCTGTCCAGGCGGAAATTGGTTGATTATCCATACCGACAATTTCCTGGCCTTTCTTTAAACCAGCTTGTGCTGCGATGGAGTTTGCATCGACTGTGCCTATCAGTGGTTTGAAGGTGGTAAAGCCAATCATGAAAATCAGCCAATATAAAATTAATGCACATAAAATATTGGTCAGGGGACCTGCGAGTACAATCAGGAATTTTTTATAAAATGGTTGCCGATTATAGGCATAAGGCAATTGCTCTGGCGGTACCGGTTCTTCTGTTTCATCCAGCATTTTTACATAACCACCGAGTGGAATGAGTGCGAGCACATATTCTGTGCCTTTGCGATCATGCCAACTCAGCAAAGTTTTGCCAAAGCCAATGGAGAAACGTAATACTTTAACGCCAAGCATGCGTGCCATGGCGAAATGTGCCGCTTCATGTGTGCCTATCACAAAAAAAATAGTGATGAGAATGCCAATGATTGAAATAAACCCGTGAAGCATGACGATTTCCTTGCTAATTAAGCGCCGTAGCTTTTATTCGGCATGATACCAAGGCCTCTTAGCTGGTGCGTAATTTTGGCAAGCGTTGCCATATCGCGGAAAGGGCCCACCTTTACTTTGTATAATTTCTCGTGTCTGGATGGATTAATAATTCTGACTGGTGCAGATAAATGACAAATCTTCTTTTGTAATCTCATGGCATGACGTTTGTTCTGGAAAGCACCTACCTGAAGAAACACAGGTTTGGTTTGTTTGTAGACCGGATGAAATGCAGGATAGGTTTTTTCAAACACAGGCATCGATTGATATTTTTTTGCAGGTCTTGCATCAGCAAAGAAGGGTTCGCGTTGATCAAAGCGCAAAGGATTGATCGCGCGCACGCGCACGGTTGCTGTTCCTCTTCCCAGCATGCCAAGTTTCTTGGCAGCCACGTAGGAAAGATCAATGATGCGATTGGATTCAAACGGACCGCGGTCGTTTACCTTGACGATAATCCTGCGATTATTTTTCAGATTGGTGACTTCTACATAAGTAGGCAACGGTAGGGTTTTATGTGCAGCCGTCATGCCTAACATGTCATAACGCTCACCGCTTGATGTCTTATGATCATGGAATTTAGTGCCATACCAGGAAGCGGTTCCGACTTCGTTATAGCGATGACTATTTTTTAATGTGTAATAACGTTTGCCAAAGACTACATAGGATTTGTAATTGCCATATTTGGCAAGCGGTTCGGGTTTGGGTGTCGCATTGGGAATGCGCGAGACATCGACATCAAAACGCGGTGGACCATCGCCTCTGCGTGTATGGCTACAACTGTTGAGCAAGGTGATGAGAGTGCAAATGATAAAACAGTAAACAATAACGTAAAGCCGGCAACGCATGTATGTTATTCCTTGTCCAAACGGCTTTTTAACGCATTGATGTAGTAACTTAACTGATATACAGCCATTGCATACAAGTCACTCTGGTTATAACGCTTGATCACATCAAAATTGCGGAAGCCTAGCCAATATTCCGTACTATAACGGTTGTCCAATTGTATGATTTTCACGCGAAGATTATCGTGCTTCATCGGCACTTTTGGAACAATACCATATTTGGATAAATCTGCAAAACTATAGGTTTGACTGGGTTTATCGTATTTGGTCAGGCCATTGTAACGATCGCCAATCATCACTGCTTGCACGGCGACTGGTTCACCCAGCGACCAGCCATGCAGGTGATAATAATTGGCAATACTGCCGATGACATCGACTTGATCATGCATCAAATCAGTTTTACCTGAACCAGAAAAATTGACTGCATAGTTACGATAACTGCTGGGCATGAATTGTGGCTGACCAATGGCACCAGCATAGGAACCCATGATCTTCATCGGTTCGAATTTCTGTTCCCGTGAGAGCAATAAAAACTCTGTCAACTCCTTGCGAAAGTAATTTGCTCGCGGCGAATTGCTAAAAGCAAGATTGGTGAGGGAATCCATCACGCGATAATCGCCAATACGCTGTCCATAACGGGTTTCAATGCCAATGGTGGCGACAATGATGCTAACAGGTACACCAAAACGTTTTTCAGCTTCAGCCAGTGGTTTGGCATATTTGCGCCAGAAGTCAACGCCATGTGAGATACGCCATTCATTCACCAGCAACATCTGGTATAAACGCCACGGTTCTTTTTCCAGTGGTTTTTTCATGTGACGAATGACTTGCGGACGAATCTTTACCTGAGTGAAAAGGTTAACGAGATAATTCTTGTCGAATTTATATTTTTTAACCATTTCCTGAATATAATTTTGCACATCGGGACGATTGACGAAGGCGCTGTCTGCAAATGCGTTTTGCATGTTAACGAACAGCAATAAAATAATTATGATTAAGCGCATCTCTTCGTCCTTTAGGTGGTTACCAATTTTCTATGAGTCTGTATTGACATCAGGATACCGAAACTTGCCATCACCGTCACCATCGATGAACCGCCATAACTGACTAAGGGCAACGGTATACCCATGACTGGTAGCAATCCTGTCACCATTCCCATATTAATAAAAAAGGAAATGAAGAAGGTGAGAGTGATACTGCCTGCCAGTAAGCGTGAAAAGGTATCCTGAGCGTTCATGGTAATGTAAAAGCCGCGAAATACAACCAGCATGTAAAGCATGATTAATATTAGTGTGCCGACAAAACCAAATTCCTCTCCGCAGACGGCAAAAATAAAATCGGTGGTATGTTCCGGCAAAAAATGCAGATTGGATTGCGTGCCATTTAGCCATCCCTTGCCAAAAATGCCGCCAGAACCAATGGCAATTTTCGATTGGATGATGTGATAGCCCGCACCTAGCGGATCGCGTTCCGGGTCAAAAAAAGTGAGAACACGCTGACGCTGGTAATCATATAAGAGATACCAGGCAAACGGCACGCAGGCAGTCAGTAATGCAAGACAGGAAGCAATGATTTGCCAGCTTAAGCCTGCGAGAAATAAAACGCTGGCACCGGCTGTCATCAGCAGAATCGCTGTGCTGAGATCAGGTTGCTTGGCAATCAGGATAGCTGGCACGAGTATGATGGGAAGGGCGATCAGTACCGATTTGAAACGAATTGGCAAATCAACTTTATGATAATACCAGGCAAGTAACATTGGGACGGCGAGCTTCATGATTTCCGAAGGCTGAATGCGCATCAATCCAAGATTAATCCAGCGCTGCCCACCTTTGCCGATATGGCCAAACACCAGCACGATAGTCAGCATGATCAATCCAACGGCATAGATGAGAGGCGCCCAGCGTTGCAAGGCAAACGGAGAAATTTGTGCAAATAGCAACATGACAGCAAAGGCAAGCACCAGACGCATGCCTTGATATTCAATGGAATGGACTTTCTGGTTACTCGCACTGAACAGAACCAGCAAACCCGCGCCACAAAGCAAAATCAGAAACGCCAGCAATGGACCATCGATATGGATCAATTGCCAAAAACTGCGGTGCGCTGAATCATGTACCGTTGTGTTCAGGCGTGATTTGCGGTGTTCGTACAACATGAGGTTTATTCCCCAGATAATAATCAAAAATGGCACGTGCGACTTCAATGGCATTGTTACTGTTTTCAGTAATAATGGCGATAGCAATTTTTGGATCATCGACGGGAGCAAAAGCAATAAAGAGATGATGATCGCGTAATTTTTCAGGAACAGATTGCTGCTTGTCCATTTCATCTGGAATACGTCGTCTGGATAATGCGGCAGTACCTGTTTTGCCAGCAACAGTATAGGCGTAACCATTACCAAAGCGGCCATAAGCCGTACCTTGCGGTGAGGCGATCACGTTTTGCATGGCCTTGATGACCACATCCCAGTATTTGGGATCACGCATGGCGATGACGTTTAATTGTGTAGGTTGGTGCGTGACATATTCCTTGCGAGGTTCCTGATCGCCCAGCAATAAAAAGGGAATATAACGATGTCCGCGTGTGGCAATGGTTGCAACCGCTGATGCCATTTGCAAGGGGGTGGCTTGCATGTCACCTTGTCCGATACTGGAGTTGGTAGTATCGCCGGGGAACCAGTGCAGCCCGCGCGTTTTCAATTTCCAGGCAGGAGAGGCGACGACGCCTTTCAATTCGCCATCGAGATCAATGCCGGTCAATGTGCCAAAGCCAAATTCATCCAGCACATCATCCATTAATTTGATGCCCATCTTTGAAGACAGTTGATAAAAATAAACGTCACAGGAGCTAAAGATGGCGCGCGACAAATTGACTTTGCCATGACCATTACGTACCCAGTCATGCCAGATACGTGAATTATTCGGGAGTTTAAAAATGCCATTATCAAAAATCGTGTAATCGGGGGTGGTAGCACCCGAATTCAAGCCCTGTAGCGCGAGATAAGGTTTGATGGTGGAAGCCAGCGGATAAGCGCCACGCAAGGCGCGATCATATAAAGGTTTGGTATCTGATTGTTGCAGTGCCTGATAATCCTTTTGACTGATGCCAACCACAAATACATTTGGATCATAAGCAGGCTGGCTGACCATTGCCAGCACCTGACCAGTTTTAGGCTGGATGGCAACTACTGCGCCGCGTAAATTGGACATGGCATTTTCTATGGCTAATTGCAAACCACTATCGATGGTCAGATAAAGATTTTTCCCTGGTGTTCCACTGGTTTTTTTCAGGATACGAATGGGTTTGCCGCTGGCATCATTTTCTACTTCTTCATAACCCACCTTGCCGTGTAATTCTGTCTCATAAAATTTTTCTATTCCCAGTTTGCCAATATAATGACTGGCGCTATAGTTGATCTGATCAATTTTGCCGAGTTCCTGCGTATTGATACGTCCGACATAACCCAGCACATGACTAAAACTTTCGCCGTAAGGATAATGACGCATCAAACGTGCCTTGATCAGCACGCCCGGGAATTGGTACTGATTTTCAGTAAAACGCGCGACTTCTGCTTCTGACAAACGTAACTTGAGAGGTATTTCATCAAAGCGGCGATGTTGTTTTAACTGTTTTCTGAATTGACTGATATCGCTATCACTCAATTCCACTACACGTGAGAGTCCTGCTAATGTTCTTTGCAGATTGGTGACTTGTTGCGGAATGATATCAAGGCTGAATACCGGAATATTTTCTGCGAGCAACACACCATTTCTGTCATAAATCAGACCACGTGTTGGCTCAATGGGAACAAGGTCAATCGCATTTTTTGTCGATAGCGTGGTGTACATCAGGTTCTTGTAAATTTGCAGATAAGCAAGACGCCAGATAAGCATGCCAATCAGGATCGTAATGATCACAATAGCGAGCATGGAACGCCTGCTAGTTAGCTGGATTTCACGATAATGATTTTTGATGGAGGTGCGTTTTAACATTTGGGTAGTATATATGAACGTTAGCGGGAAAAACGATATCCGATATCAATTTCCATGGCAATGCTGATACCGGAATTATCGCTAGCCAAATGTGCGTTGGAATAATGTACGGCATGAATGCCAAGCGAAAATTGCTGTTTATTGCCAACATAAAAACCAATTCCAAATCTGTCCTGAAATGCGAGATGAATACCAAACTTGCGATCTTCAAGACGTGTGTGGTTGAGATAAGCAAGCCCAATACTGATTTCAAGATACGGTGAAATAAATCCGCGTTTTTTAAAGTTATAGCGAACAATGGGTGAAAGAGTATAAATATTCAGCTCTCTGTAATGCGGCCAATTAGTTACCCATAAATGACTGAAACCACCATCGAAATAAAGATTAAATTGACGCCATTTCAGACAATCAGGATCGTAGTTTACGAGAAATTGATATCCATACATGAATTCCGGCTCTTTCGGAATTTGTACGTAGGAAAAGGTAGCGCCGTAATAAGGAGAAGCAAAAATGCAATGCGGGAAAAGTAGGGCAAAGAGAATAAGAATGAAATTTTTTTTGGCTACTCGCATTACGCTTTCCTTGATGCGATTAAATGTAACCTATCTTTAATATCACATCTTATTTTCTGCGTATACCCAGCGCTGCGAGTCGTGCTTCAAGACTGGGATGGGTAGAAAAGAAATCGTTGATGGAATGCGGAGATTCAATGCCTGCCTGTAGCGGATCAAAAATATAAGCTTCGCGTCGCACATTTTCATGTGGAGTTTGTTGATACGCAGCATTGTATTCATCACGGTGCTGTGTATGATCATCAGAAATTTTCATGAGTGCTGATGCCAACGGTTGATTAGTACGCATCAGTTCAACTGAACCTGCATCTGCCATTAATTCGCGTTTGCGGCTTAAATAGAGTAATAACAGCAAACTAATAACAGG
Source organism: Gammaproteobacteria bacterium (assembly GCA_013286495.1). GTDB lineage: Bacteria > Pseudomonadota > Gammaproteobacteria > DSM-16500 > DSM-16500 > Aquicella. The sequence goes on from JABDFQ010000013.1 coordinate 37,070, forward strand.
CAATAGATAACGCAGGATCATGATGATAGTTGCTAATGCATTCCCGGAACGATTTTCAGAATTGCGTCGACTGGAAAAAATCATATTGTAAAATAATATATCCAGCACCATTACCGACAAATTGGCGAGCAAGGAAGCAGTGAGTGTTAGTTTGATATCCATGTGACGAATATGGCTTAATTCATGTGCCATGACAGCCTGCAATTCATCACGGTTGAGTTTCGACATCAAGCCTCTGGTAATTGCAACCATGGCAGATTTTTCACTATAACCACTCGCAAACGCATTCATGTAATCGGCATCAATAACAAACACGCGTGGCATGTAGCGCAAACCTGCTGCAATTTTCATTTCTTCCACAACATTATAAAGTTGTTGCTCCAGCATATTTCTTGTCGTTGTTGGTGTGATTTCATGATATTCCGTGCCGAGCAGCATTAGTTTGTCATAAAACGAATAACTGATTAACAGTGAAACTGCTGCGATGATTAGCATGATGGTAGTGGCAAGCGGAAAGATATGCAGCGTAATCAGCGCATGAAAAAGTTGTGGCAGAGTGGCATTGGGATACGTCTCCGCAGACATGAACATATCCACCAGCAAACCAATGCCGCAATAAATCAGAATAAATAAAAGAATGACAACACGAGTGCGAAAATTATTCTGGCGCAGCGTGCTGCGCCAGTCTGCGGTTGAAACATGATAATCATTAAAAGGATCGGCCATAATTAATTAATCAAATTTATAATTGCACAGTATAGGATTCTTGTTCTGCGACTTTTTGATCGCTCAATTGCCAGTAAGGGAAGTCGATATTTAATTGTGAAGGAAATGCGCTGACGACCATATTGGCTGGGAAAGATTTCTTCGTGGCATTATAAATTTCAACGCTGTCATTGAATGATTGTTTGGCATAAGCCAGTTTGTTTTCTGTGCTGACAATTTCTTCCTGCAATTGCATGGCATTCTGATTTGCTTTCAGATCAGGATATTGTTCGAATACCAGGTTAATATGCGTTGCGATATCCGAAATTTTATTTTCAGCAGCCATGCGTGCTGTGTCATCACCGCTGGCTTTTGCAGTTTGCGCCTGACTGCGTAATGCGATTACATCTTTCAACGTGGATTTTTCATAATCCATGTATTTTTTGACGACATTAATGAGGGATTCAAATACTTTAAAACGTCTGTCCAGTTGAATATCAATTTGTTTCTGATTATTGCGAACGGATTCAATTTGCGCAATTAGCCGGTTGTACGTGAAGACAATGAAAGCAACAATCGCAACTACAATCAGTATGATAGCTAGCAACATGAACAAACTCCTTCAAAAGGGTGGAATATAGGGATTATATAATGTTTCGGGGAAATAATCTGTTTTCTAAATTCGCAGCTCATGCAAATTTGGAACCCGCATCAGTGAAGGGTTCCGGCAAAAAGAATATTTTGCTCAGGCAAACCACGATTTATGGTTTTCAGGGACGGACGTCCTGTCCTCGGCTCTCCTTGCCTCCTGGCCGCGACGCCCTGCAAACCATAAATCGTGGTTTGCCTGAGCAAAATATTCTTTTTGCCGGAACCTGAAAGACCAGTTGGAAACTTTACAAAAAGCTTGCCAGGTTTTTGGGGATGTTTTACAGCAGGTCTCTCAGGATCAAATGACAGGACGTGGCATGTAGGGAAGTATATTGCTTTCAAAGCGACTGCATTACAGGGATGGAATGCTAAACGCCATGGATGGCGTGTTTGGAGCGATGAAAGCAATATACTTCCCTACATGCCACGTCCTGTCATTTGATCCTACAAAGAAAGCGGATTTACGTTTAGACGGTGATCATTTTGTATGTTAGCTAATATTACAATTATTATTATTTTGGCTGTGATTGCCTACAATTAGGTTTTTGGCAAATTCTTTTAATATTTTCTTTCTATTCTCTATTGAAGCACTTTCCCATGCTGGAATCTTCAAATTATAAAAATTTTCTGCCTCGTTACTAGTTAGTACTGGATAATCACCAATGTTTGTAACACGATATAAAAGTTGAACTCTTGTCTCTGCTAAATTATCGTTCCAACCATGTTTTGCATCATTTAAATTTGCATCCATAGTTTTGTAGTATTGCTTTAAGCCATTTTGAAATGCAGGTGGTAATTGTTCAAATGATCTTGCCAATAGATCAGAAAGTTCCAGTTTCCCTGGTTTCTTGAAAAAAGAAATTCTAAACATGGATTGCACAATATTATCCGTACATCGTCGCAACAAGGCATATTTACTCATAATTATTTGAAGAATGTCTAAAGGGATATAGTTGTCCTTGCAAATTTCTGCAACCAGAAATTTTTTTAGAAGTAACTCATCTTTTGATGCGGATAACGCTAAGCTGGATTCTAGCTTATTAGCTCTCTCTCTTGGTATCAGTTCAAAATGATGTATAGAATTTTTTTTGTAATGATCATCCAGAATATTCCCGATGTATATTTTTTGTGGTATTTGATCTCTGAGGATTTCTGCAATATCTTTTAATGCTTCATTTAATGGGGAGTTGTCATAATATCGCGAAAGTGGCACACATTGCATACCATCCAACATCATGACGATAGCCATTTTCTCTGGATCAACATTGTTTTTTTCGTAAATATTAAGTAATGTACTTTTATCATGCATTTCAAGTGAAATATTGCTACGAAACATTTTAATCCCCTATGATTCAATGCGTTTTATTTAGTGAATAACATTAATCAAAAAAATATAAACACATAAATAAAAAATTATATTTTGGTTGTAATAAAATATTCCTTTTGTAAATGCTCTCTAGAATGTCTTAATGTGATCGAACCATTGTAATGGAGTCTTTTATTGATCGCCGAAAATTTTTGATGGATTTTTCCTAATTTACTATCTGTCAGCGCACCATATTCATCTTCTTCAAAACAGACTTTTTTGCCACTCAAGGCATTTAGCATTTTATTCGCGGCATTTATTTTTAATTCATATCCATCACCAGTAATTCTTCTGAAAAAAGTAGTGATTGCAAACTCATTTTTAGCCTGCAATTTACGTCTGGAAATATAGTTATTTATTTCCTCGATATATCGCGCTTTTTCAAGATCAAAATCCTGATAAATTACACCCATAATTTTTTTAATGATGTTATCACCAGTTCTTTCGTTTTCATGTTTTGTATGGATTGGAAAGCTTTGAAAAAAATGATCAGCTTCAAGTAGAACTAGCAGGGAATTATCAGGATTTTTTGCAACAAATTCAGTCAGAAAATCTTTAAGAGATCGTTGCTTTGATTTCTCCTCGTCATTCATGCCAATAGGACATTCAACGGATAAAGCATCTACCAGGCTTTGTACATCTTTATCATCAATAATGACATTCATCGCTTGCAATAGTCTCAAGCTTTCCTCGAGCGCCGATTTCAGGATTTTTTTATGGCGTACACGTAAACGAGGCTCTTCCATATTTTTTTCATATCTCTTATGAGATTCTTCATAAGCTTTGCAAAACAGACCTAATAACTGATTCACTTCTTTGGCAGTGCGTGGCTGTAATCCTTTTCGAGTTTTGATATCAATATCACCAGCGAGAATGCCTACAATATTTGCGGCAGTATGTATTCCGCAACTCCAGTTATCGTTTTGTTGTTTGATAGAAGCAGGCGGTTTAATGATTGCATAACCTGGTAAAATATCAGAATCAATTGCATTTTGAAGCTGAGATTCTGCTTCCTGATACCGGCATGCCAATGAGTCAATTAAATGACATGATTTTTCTTCTGTATCAAGAATAACTCCTACTGAGTGTTTTCCTTTTAATGTGGGTAGCGAGAAAAAAATATAACGTATATTTTTATTAATACGGTTACGAAGTTGATCTGCAAGAACAAAATCATTTCCTGGATAATCAGGTCCAACTTGCAAGAAAGCAAAGTTGTCTATGTTGTGATGTCTTAAAACTTCTGCGGCGCTATTAACGATAATATGATTGTCAAAATCTTCGAATTTTTTTCTATAGTCTTTAATGAGTTTTTGTTGTTCATCTGGTTTCATCGATGTATATGGTGTATATGGTCGATTTAGCATGTTTTCCACTCGTTTTCGTTTTGTATTAGGCTAAATATTATATTATTTTGATTAAATTAATCTTAGGTTAACCAGAAAAATTGATTTAAATAAAACAATTGAAATAAGCTCTTGATACAGATAGACATTTAGGCTCATTGTTTTTATTGCGAAGCTAATATTTCCTTAATAAAAGGTGTTATAGTAAGTGGTTTATAAAATAAATTAAGCGGGGAAAATTGAAATGTTTCGTATAGTTAAAATAGAGAAGCCCAGTGAGAATGATCACGGTGTCATATACAACGGCATGAATGAATATGCTGCACAATATGGAATGGAAGGAACTGGGGGATATTTCTTTGCAGCATATGATAAAAATAAAAAAATTATTGCCGCGATTTCTGGGTTTGATAATTTTGGTACCGCTGAGATTGGTGGATTATGGATTGCTGAAAAATATAGAAACCAGGGTTATGGAAAGGCACTGGTAGTGAAAGCAGAAGCATGGGGTAGAGAAAAGGGATGTAAAGTCATTACTGTATTCACCATAAAAAATTGGCCTGCGTTTGGATTCTATCAAAATTTGGGTTTTAAAATTGAATATGAAAGAAAGGGACACGCCCAAGGCACTATTGGGTGTTATCTCATCAAAGAAATAAAAAAAACCTAACATGATGATATTGATTCGTGGGTTGACAAGTATGACAGCTTGTCATAATATATGAAATATGATCCTAATTGGAAAAAAAGAAATTGTAGCATTTGGAGGCTCCCATCCGCAGAGTCGAAAGCCTTTGGCTGTTTGGGAGGGGATTATTAGGCAAACCAATTATGCTAGCTTTAATGAGCTTAAACGAACCTTTTCAAATGCTGATTACGTTTATCATCAATACACAGTTTTTAATATTGGTGGCAATAAGTTCCGGTTAATTTCTGAGATTGATTATTCTGCAGGTGTTGTGAATGTAAAGCGAATTTGGACACATGCTGAATACAGCATGAAAACAAATGAGATTGCTCTCCGGAGGAATATGATATGAACACAGCATTAAAGAAAATAATCCAACATTGGGGTTATCTAAGTCCTTATGCACGTGTTCCGCATAATGATGCTGAATATGAAAAATTATTAAATTTTGCAGAAAACCTTATGGAAGTCTCTCGTCATGTAAAAAAAGACGAGCGCGTAACAAGCCTTTTAAAATTGGTTGCAAGAAATATAGAGGAATATGAAGCACATCGTTTTCCTGAAAAAAATATGTCACCGATTGATGTGCTTGAATTTCTGATGGAAGAGCATGGTCTTGGCCAGAGTGATTTACCTGAAATTGGCGGTCAATCGCTTGTTTCAAAAATTTTAAGCGGTGAAAGGAAATTGACCGTTGAGCATATTCAGAAATTATCAAAACGATTTGGCGTTTCGTCTTCGGTTTTTATTGAAGGTAAATCATCCATCTTCTTTCGCTAATTTTGGAACAGATAATTTACCTCCTCATTACTCACTCAACATCACACATACCCGAACCATTACTACTCCATGCAGCATGAATGGTTCTTAATTCCGTGCACTCCGTATTCTTACAAATTTTAGTTGCCGGAATGATTTTGCACGCACCATTGTTGCCATTGTAATTAATACCAATGACTTTCGTGCCTTTTGGTAATGTGCCAATGCCGGTTGCTTTTTCCTTGAATCCATTTTTATCCATCACCTTGCCGCCGTTTTTCCAGTTACTGGCTGGCTGGGTGAGACTGTAATTAATCGAAATATCTTTCAGCATGCCATTTTCAAATTTCAAATTACCTGATGTGTATTTCACTTTTACTTCCTGCGGTAACGCATCGCCAATCGGCACGATATTGCCACCACCAGTGATATCAAGCTTCGCTGGTTTTGCATAATTTTCACCGGCTAATTTGCCTTTAAATTGAAATGGATTGAATTTTAATTTGTTCATGATAATCCACGCATTCGATGTCGTGCTTGGCAAAGTGTTTGCATTCCAGCCGAATGGAATCGCAAAACGCTTGCTCGCATACAAATAAGCATAACCATCACCAGGTGCAACCTGTGTGAAATAACTGGATGGTGTGGGTCGATCAAACCCACTTGCATATTTGAGATATTGATCATTACGCAAATGCTCAACACCTTTTTGCATTGTCGCCAAATCATTTTTCAGTGATGAGATATCACGTTTTTTCTCGTAATATTCAATCATTGAATGCACAACGCTAATTGCGCCTGCCGTCCATTCTGTCGACATGATATTTTCATAGTGATTATTCAGCGTGTAACCGACGCCCCACAATTCATTATTATCCTTCGAATAATAACCACCTTGTTTGCTAACTTTTTCCCAGATTTTATAAGCAGTACCATCGCCAGGATTTTTATCAAACCATGCATCCACTGTTTCCACACCTAATGCAGACATGCCCCATGTGTTTACATCAACAGCAGTGGCACCGGATTCATTGGAATCATCTGGTACCCAGTCATTTTGTGATTTCGGATCTTTCGCCGTTCCATGTGTGTAAAACACACCTTTTTTCTCATTGTAAGCACCATTGTAAATAAAACTTAATAAACCAATGGTTTGATAACCATTCACTGTCGTGCCACCATGCAGCATGACATTAATTTTTTCCAGCGCAGTTTTTACTTTTGGTGTTTGTTCCATTTCACTCAAAATATGTTTGAATACTTGCAAACCACCGAGTACAGAAAAATTATTTTCCAGAGAGATTTCACCTTGTTGGATGGATCCCTGATTTCCTTCTGAA
>JABDFQ010000014.1 GCA_013286495.1 Gammaproteobacteria bacterium
GATTTGGACGATCGTTTCCCAGGAAAAAGCGGAGTGTACTTAATGTACATGAGCATTTTTCCTGGGAAGCGATCGTTCAAAGATGCCCGCAGACGGGCGGTGGTGAACGGAGCCCAACCAACCACAAAAGCAAAAAGGGGCGGCTTAATCCTTAAGCCGCCCCTCTTTGCCTACCAGGCTTCCAAGCCCAATTTACCAATTCCGTGGTACATTCATCCGTGTTGAGGCTTCAAATCCGTGATGCTTGTCCATTAAACTCTTCCGTGAATAGTTCTAGATTAGCAAAACACTTTTCCGCAACTCAAATGATTTTTTCCTTAAACCGGTCAAACGCTATCCATGCCGGCAAGAAATCATTTTGCATTCATTGTGTTAAAAATGGCAAGTAAAAAAATTAGGGGCAATTTCCTACAAAACGACAGGCAGGCTATTCATTCATCGGACGGCATAAAAATTTGCGTACCCAGGAGGCGAGATGTAAAGCGAAGATAGTTGATCCAAAAATGACCGATGCAATATAAATGGGCAATAAACCAAGCACAATTAAGTGTTCACGCAATTCCAGATGATGAGTTTTGGCGAGAATATCGGAAATGGAAACGTGTAAGCAGTTGTCTTCAAGCAATAAAATATAAGCCGCGTAGTACACAAGGCACAGGGTAAGGACAGTGATCATGTTCTGGGAGGCTATTTTTTTCATTACAAGAGCTCATTCGAGTCATATTGATTTTGTATAATAATCGACCAGCTATTCTAGGATTATGTAATGTGCTGGTCGATTATCCGCTGAAAATAACGTTTTGTGTTTGGTCAATTTCAGTTTGCAGATGAATTATAAAAAATTATTCTTAAGGGAAGATTAATTTCATGATAGAAAATGATTTTTTTTTGAAATGAGTAAACCCAATTTATTTGTCAGGTAGAATCAACCGCCAGTCTGCCACATACATATAACCTGCAAGCGAGGAGCCAAGATGCAAGCAAGGAAGGAATTCCGGGATAGCCAATGCGATGTGATTTATGTTGTGGGAAATGACCTTGCGTCATTGCCGATAAAAAAAGAAGGTATGTTATCCGCGCGTTATCATCCGCAAGATCGCAATAAATTTAAATTATTTTTTCTTGGCAATGGTAAAAGGATTCTTGCGAGAAATGAATTTGACACGCTTCCGAGGTGCAATAATCTCATTATCCAGGCGCATGGAACCGTCATAAAAAATACTTCGGGCGCAGAACATGTGCTTAGCATGTTTGGTTCGCCTAATGGTGATAATTCACTGGAAATTCTTATACATCTGCAACAAAAAACGCATGCTAAAAATATTCTCGTGCTCACTTGTTATGGCACAGCAATTTTGACGCATATGCAGGGAAATCACTTTTTACCTGATACGACAATCCTCACGGCAGCGTTTGATAATGAAATTTCGTTAGTTGAAAAAAACTTTTTTATGGCGCAGATTTTTATCGAAAAAGTTTATCAGCAACAAAATTATCTATTATTCAATGCGTGTGTGGATTATATAAAAAAAATTCCACAAACCTTTGCAATTGCACGTCTAAGTGACAGTGATGAAATGAAGATGCTGATACTGAAACGTGTGGACAGACGTTTATTTGTCGATGCTGAAAAATATATTCATTATCAGCTGATGAAATTAAATCTGTTTGCCAGAAAGGAAGCGCAGTTAAACTTTGAGATCAATTGTAGTATTAATAAAGAGAATATGAATTTTTACAACGAAATTTCGTTTGCTGATTATGTCATATTGCAGGAAAAGAAAATCGTATCTTTTCTGCTGGCGAATGCAGATATTCCTCAACCGCTGATAAAAAAGAAATTTAATGAGTTAATACGTACGCAATGGGAAAATCGTAGTTTGAAAATGGCAATAAAGCTCGCTACACATGACAAGGCAAGCATCGCTGAATTTCAGGAAATTGCCGCGAAATGTAGCCGTTATGATATCTATAAGTTGCTCGAAGCTATCCAGAAAATTAATACACCGGATAACAATGGTAATACATCATTGCATCGTGCAGTTTCACATGCTGTTTCTTGTGATAGCTGGGACAGGAAAAATCAGATATTTGATTTTGCGATTAAAAAAATAGAAATTTTACTTAAAGAAGGTGCGAATCCAGAAATCTGTAACCATCAATTCATAATGCCACTGGATATTGCTTTATCGTATAACTGCTTGCAGGCAGTGACTGCGTTTGTAGATAAAATTAATGTGAAGAAATTAAATTATCCTGAAGTATTTTTTATTCGTCTGGAAAAATTATTGATAACAAATCAGATAAACCAGCCTAAAGATGTTCTTGTTATAGAAAAAAAGATGCTAAATGTTATTGAGCGCATGATGCGCGATGGAATGAATCTTTATCATAAGCAAAAAATCCGTCCGCAGATTAATTTCCTTTTTCATCATGTGATGACGTCGATGATTAGTTTTGGCAATGAAAAAGAACGAGCATCTTATAGAAAATTGCTGAAGGAATTAATAGCAAGAATTAGCCTGATAAATTACGCACCGCTTTATAACGATATATTGATTATATTATTTGATAGATGGGCTTATCAGATTGAAACACTGCAAGCATTGCGGCCTTTCTATCCTGCATTTAACGAGTTCAAATCATTTTTGTATAAACTGGATGTATTTCAGATTGATAATCGCAGGCAATTATTTATCAACATGCTGACAGTTGTGAGCAGATTATCTGTGAATAATGCAAATGAAGTGATTTTCCCTGTTTTGTTTGCACATTTAAATGATTTGGCGAGCATTTCCAGTCTTTCCCGCAATAAGCTTGTGGATTTCAAGCAGAATATCAAGGCTTACCTTGGCTATGAATTGCAGGATGTGAATAGGCAAGCTGCGGAAGTTGAATTGGAATTATTGGGAAGAAAGATTGCGATATTTGATGCCAGACGATCAAATGTTATTGCAGTGCAGCAGTTTCCTTTCTGGAAGCAGGAGAAAATTCGGAAGGATACTGGTTATATGCAGAATAGTATGGTGTGTAGCATGAGGTAGGTGTGGTTTAGGTTGGTAAGTAATTATCCGTCGATACCTCACCGACTAACTCACCCATCTTCACCGCATCTTCCGTGCGATCTACCCAGCGCATTTTATCCTTGCCAAACAGCACAATCACGGTTGAACCCAGCAGAAATTGCCCGAGTTCATCACCAGTTTGCAGATGAATATTCGCCGGTGTTTCGATTTTTATTTGCGATGCGCGCACAGGTTTTTGCATCCATACTGTTTGTATATTGCCAACGATAATGGCGCCAATCAGCACGACTGCCATCACACCGGCATCCGTCTGAAAAAATAAAACCAGGCGTTCATTGCGCGTAAATAATTGCGGAATAATTTCGGAAGACAAGCGATTCACAGAAAATAAATCACCAGGAATATAAATCGATTTGATCAGTGTGCCAGCAAGTGGCATGTGTACACGATGATAATCACGCGGTGCAAGATATAAAGTAGCAAATGAACCATCAACAAATTGTTGCGCAAATGTTTTGTCACCGAGTAAAGAGTCAAGATCATAATAAAAATCTTTCGCCTGCAATAACTGGTTCTGCTTCACTTTGCCCATCTGTGCAATCACACCATCGACCGGCGAGGCAATTTCATTTTTACCGCTTACAATTGGTCGCAATTCTGGTTTCAATTTGCGCGTGAAGAAATGATTAAAATCAATATATTTTTCCGGATTTTCTTCCACTGCTTGTGTCATATCAACGTTGTATTTGCGAATAAAACGTTTGATCATCCAGTTTTTTGCATCGGGATTCTGAATATTTGCCAACCATCCCATGAATCTGCTGATCGCATGTCGCGGTGCAAATTTCTGCAAATGCATTAAAAAACTACCCATGCGATATTCCTGTTTCTATCGCTTTGGCAAGTTCGGTGGGTGGCAAACCAAATTTAAATAAACCCGCCCATTTCCCTTGCGGATTAATTAATATGATCGAGGAAGTATGCTGAATCTGGTAATTTTCATCATTACCATTATCACGCGCAGCAAAAATCCCCAATTGACTTTGCAGTTTGCGAATATTTTGTATCTTGCCTGTCAAACCAGAAAAATCAGCATGATATTGGCGGATATAATTTGCGAGCACTTCGGGTGAATCGCGATCAGGATCGACTGTCACCAGAATGACGCGCAGATTTGGATATTTATCATGTAGCGGTGTATATGCGCGTTTCAGTACATCCATGGTGGTTGGACAAATACTCGCGCAATGTGTAAATCCAAAAAATAATAACGTCCAGTTTTTATAAAAATCTCGCTCAGTAAATTTTTTGTTATCAGTTGTCACCAGTTCAAATGATTTAATATCACGTGGTGCTGCAAACAATAATCCAGCATCAGAAGATAATAAAGGTTTCACAGGTTTTTGACTGGCATGATAGACAAACAGCGATGTCATTAATGCACAGCAAACAAAGACAATAAAAACGATAATTTTATGTGTGGCGATAGTAGGTGTATTAGTCATAATTAATTAATCAGTAAGTGATGATCGAGCAAGATTGCAATAAATAAACCAGTCAGGTAAATCAGTGAATAATGAAATGTGCGCAAGGCAATGCGATTATCATGTACATCGACTGCGAATTGTAATTTCAGGGCATACAGCATCAAGCCTGCATTGAGAAATAACACACTGATCAGATAAAACGTGCCACTCATGCCAATGGCATAAGGCAGTAAACTGCAGGCAACGGTTAGCAAGCTGTATAAAACAATATTGAATTTGGTAAAGGGAATGCCATGGGTGACAGGTAGCATCGGGATAGAAGCTTTTTTATATTCATTAAAACGATGCAGACACAGCGCCCAGAAATGTGCAGGAGTCCAGGTGAAAATAATTAATACCAGCAGCCATGCTTCAGGGTCGAGCTGGCCTGTGACTGCTGTCCAGCCAAGCAATGGCGGCATCGCACCCGATAATCCGCCGATGACAATATTCTGTGAAGTCGCACGTTTGAGATAAATGGAATACACCGCAGAATAACCAATCGCTGCTGTTAATGTGAGAAAAGCAGTGATGTGATTGACACCAAAATAAAGAATCAGAAAACCACTTGAACCCTGAATTGCAGAAAAAATAAATGCCGCTTTCAGGCTTAATTTGCCAGTTGGCAATGGTCGATTGCGCGTGCGATCCATCAACGCATCAAGGCGATGATCAATAATATGATTCAAGGTCGCAGCCGAACCTGACATAAAAGCAATGCCGAGTGTTGCATTAATCCATAACCACCAGGGAATAGGATTGGCGGCGCCCAAGTACATGCCAGCCCATGCTGTCAGCAACATGAGCATAACAACGCGTGGTTTGCAGAGGATGTAATATTCGCGCCAACTGCTAAACATAGCGTTTTCTCGTGAAATACGTGGATTTGATAAGCGTTGCGATCACTGTCAGCAATAGCAGAATGGCAACTGCCTGATGAATCAGCGCAATGGAAACGGGTCGCAGCCAGACGATATTCAATATGCCAAGTGTAATTTGCAGGCCAATCAAGGCCAGTAATACGAGACCATTGGCGCGCAGAAAAGAATTATTCAGTAAAACGAGTGACAGTACGCCGATATAGCAAGCAGTGAAAAAAGCACCGATGCGATGCAGCATGTGTATGCTGATTAAATCGCTATCAAGATGGCTCCATTGCAGGTTTGGCAGCAGTTGACCGTTGCAATAAGGAAAATCGACGCAGGCGAGTCCTGCATAATGCGTGCTCACCCAGCCACCGAGCGCGATTTGTGCGGCTACAATCAGTAAACCTGCGCCTATCCAGCGAGACAACCGCGTGCTGCGCGCCAGAAATTGATCGCGCCAGCGTGCATCCACATATGCCCACCATAAAAGACTTAATATCGATAAACCGGTCAGTAAATGTGCTAGCACAATCACGGGTTTTAATTTTTCTGTCACTGTCAGCATGCCGAGCATGACTTGCACGAGCACTAATGCAACCAGGGTGATGGCTAATGCAGAAGATTTTAATTGTTTATATTGACGTGCGAACAAAGTGGAAATGGCGAGTATGAGAATCAGGATGCCTTCTGTTCCTGCAAAATAGCGATGCGTCATTTCTGTCCAGGCTTTTTTCACATTGACTGGTGTCATGGGATATTGTTTTGCTGCACCAGCGAGTTGCGCATCAGTGTGTGGCGCAGTCATATAACCATAACAATTCGGCCAATCCGGGCAGGATAAACCGGCATCGGTTAAGCGCGTATATGCGCCTAGCAGAATCACAAAAAAAGCTAGTGCAAAGGTAATAAATACTAGTCTGGAAGATGGTTGTGTCAAAAACTTGTCCTCATTTTGGAGATGTCGTTGGGCGGTTGAGCGCGACAAATAATATCAACAAGGTGAGGGCGAAAGCAAACCATTGTACGGCATAAGCCATATGTTTCTCTGGCTTCATTGTCACGATTTCCCATTTGATGGGATAAGCGCGCGCATCGGTGGGATTTAATAATAAAACATAGGAGAACAAGGCATCTTGTTGCAAGATCTCTGCAATTTCCGGCAGGCGGATATATTCGATACGCATGGGAAAATGTGTTGGCGTATCTGTCAATTGGCCGAGTTTTACATAAGTTGGTGGCAAGTTAAGCATGCCATCAATCGTGGTTTTGCCGGTAATCGGAGCAATCGCAGGTAATTTGCGACGACTGGTGCCAATGCGCACAAAGCCTCTGTCGACCAATATGGATTTATTCCATCCTGCTATATGAAATGGCGTATAAACTTCATAACCGACTTTGCCATCGACAATTTTGTTATCCAGTAAAAGCGTGTGTGCATTATCAAATTCACCAGTGAGTTCAATACGATAAAATCGCCAGTCGCCTGGTTCAAGTATACTACCCAAAGTAAGCGGTGCTAATTGTGTGCGCTGCGTATAACTTTTTATCAATAATTTTTTTTCTGTGGCGCGTGATAATTGCCATATGCCAAGGCTTGTAAAAATAGCGATGAAAATGAGCGCCAGAAGTGCGAGTTTCATGTTCTGAATTTTGAAAGACATTTATCGTGCATTCCTGGGTTTGTGTGACTTATACTATGCGCCGTCGTAACGTTCCGGGATTGTAATGCGATGACCATCATTATCAAAGCAATAATTATTATATTGTTTATTTTTATTTTGTACGCATTGGGCAGTGCCTTGTTTTTTCTGGTGAAAGGTGATGATTCCGAACGCATGGTAAAAGCGCTGACGTGGCGAATTGGTTTGTCATTATTATTATTTTTGATATTGATGATTTCATTTGCGATGGGATGGATAACACCAAACAATATTTAAGCAGAGGTGTGTATGGGTTTTCGTAATTTTGGTTCGCTCCTCATCATATTCCTGATCCTCATGATGATATTTGGTACCAAACGTTTGCGTGAAGTTGGCAATGATCTGGCTGTTGCCATTCGCAGTTTTCGCAAAGGTATGCAGGATGAGCTGGAAGAAAAAGAAGGTGGCAAAAATTGAATTTCAGCATCAGTGAAATCATTGTCATTTTGTTGATTGCATTATTGGTGATTAAACCGGAACAATTACCAGAAGTGGCGAACACATTGGGTCAATTTGCAAAATCCATTCGTCGCATGTTTGCCAAAGTCAAAAATGAAATGAATGGTTTGATTGATTCTGTAGAAAATCCTGCCGAGAGAAAGCGTGAGTAGTGCTCCTTCACTGCATTTTTTAATTGAATTGCGTTCACGTCTGATTTATTCAGTTATCTTTTTATTCCTGGTTTTTTCACTGCTGATTTATTATGCCAATAATCTTTATACGTTGCTGGCAGCGCCTTTATTAAAATTTTTACCACATGGTCATTTGATCGCGACGCAAATCGTCTCGCCATTTTTCGTGCCATTCAAGCTTGCGTTTTTTGCATCTGTCATTTTGACCGTCCCTTTTTTTCTCTATCAATTATGGATTTTTATCGCGCCTGCATTGTATGGACATGAACGCAAATTAATCTGGCCATTTTTGCTGACGAGTGTGGTTTTATTTTATAGCGGAATAATGTTCGCGTATTTTGTGATATTTCCGGCCTTGTTTCATTTTCTCGCCAACGTGGCGCCTGAAGGTGTGATGTTAAGTCCAGACATCAATGAATATCTGGATTTCACCACTAAATTATTACTGATATTTGGCTGTTTATTTGAAATTCCCATGATCATGGTTTTATTAGTGTCAACGCGCATGGTCACACGCGCACGTTTTATCAAAATGCGTTCCTATGCAATTGTTGGCGCATTTGTTGTCGGCATGTTGCTTGCGCCGCCGGATGTTATCTCGCAAACATTATTGGCAATACCGATCTGGTTATTATACGAAGCTGGTATTTTATTATCGCGACTGGTTGAACGTGATGAACAAAAAACATAATCCCAGTCTTGTTAAATTAATTGCTTTGCTTGCAGATGGTCAGTATCACGATGGCACAACCATTGGTGAAGCATTGCAGATGACAAGAAGTGCGGTGTGGAAAGCGATTAAAAAATTGCAACAATGCCATATCAATATTATCTCTGTGAAAAGCAAAGGTTATCTTCTTGCTGAGCCATTAATTTTACTGGATATGCATGAGTTGCGAAAAAAAGTGCAGCGTAAGGATGTGGATATTCATTTATTTGAAAGTATCGATTCCACAAATAATTATTTGCGCGGTTTGCGCAATATGGAAAAAATCAGCGTGTGTATAGCTGAGCAACAAACCAATGGCAGGGGAAGATTTAATCGCGCATGGTATTCACCGTTTGCGCGTAATATTTATCTTTCCTGTTTGTATCCATTTAAAAAAGATATCAGTGAATTATCTGGCTTGAGTCTCGTGATCAGTCTGGCTGTGATTCGTGCATTAAAAGATTTTGGTTTGCGGGAAAAGATTGGTGTGAAATGGCCGAATGATATTGTGTATGATTATAAAAAAATTTCCGGCAATCTCATAGAAATACAGGCGGAAACACATGGGTTATGTCATGCGATTATTGGCATGGGTGTGAATGTGAATATGCTGGAAGCTGATGGTGAGATCATGCAATCCTGGACATCCATGCAACGTGTATTGCAGGAATATATTGATAGAAATGCAGTGTGCGCGAGTTTGCTGAATCATGTGTTTGATTATCTGCAGCGTTTTGAAGCACAAGGATTGAAATCATTTGTGAGCGAATGGTCGGAAGTGGATTCTCTTAAAAATAAAATGATTGCACTCAATCATGCACAAGGTGTGATTGAAGGTTCAGTGCAGGGAATTAATGAACAAGGACATTTGTTGCTTGCCATGCAGGATGGAAAAGTACGCGCATTTTCCTCAGGCGATACATCAGTGGTGAAATGATTTTATTAACATTGCGCATTACACATTTGAGGAGATTTTTATATGTCATTTTCGTTTCTTGATAGTTTAAATGTATATCATTTAAGTGATTGCGAGAATTCAGATCTGGGTTTGCTTGAATTGAATGCGCAACTTCGTGAAGCTGTTGAGACAGATAAATATGATGAGGCAGTTCTTGCTTTGAAAAATGGGGCGAATCCTAATTATCGATTTTATCATGTTATTAATCCATGTTTGGTTTGTGCCAAGAGCCCTGAGATGATATCTCTTCTTCTTCAATTTGGCGCAAATCCAAATTTCCTGATTAAAAACTTGAATGAAGAGTATGGCAAACCTTTATGCTATTATTTTCTGGATTTGAAACGCCTTGATTTACTCACAGCCCTGGTAAGTTACAAGCCATGCAAACTTCTAAATCAGGACATCAATCATGTATTGTTGTTGCTTATGCGTTCAGATGATAAAGAATCTCTCAGGAAAAATTTTAATTGGGAGAGTCCAAAAGGAATTTGCATCTTGTCATTTATGCATGCTTCGGCTGATTTACAGGAAGTGGTAACGAAGATTGCTGATCCACTTACGTGGGCAGGAAAACAGGAAGGCGGCAAAAACAATATTCTTGTCAAGCTCATGTTGAAGCATAACTATGTTCTTTATGGAAAATTAAGGAATCAAAATAAACTTTCGGATTATTCTTCCCATCATAACGAAATACCCGGAATGGTTTACTTGAAATGGAAATTATTAATGTTGATGGTATCTGAAGGTGGGCTTAACTCTGATATCGCCAATTTGATAGCGCTCTTTATTATTTCCTCGCAAACTCCAATTGATTCATTTAGAAATTACTGCCAGGAAAACGTTGATTTAAAAATTAAAATGTCTGATTTTGAAATTCTCCATCGCGAACTGACAACCTGTCGGCTTGATGATGATAAATATAATTTCTGGAAGAACAATCACTACTTGTCGCCATCCAGTTTTTTTCGCCAGGTAAATGCTGCGGTATTACGAAAGGAAAAAGGTATTCTCACCATATCAGATTACCTTGAGAAGCATGCATCTCACAAAAATGATGAATCAGGCCCTTGCTGTAAATTGCTGAAATAGTAATTCAGATGAATGGCCGGAAGTGGATTCGTTCTGAGCCTGTCATCTCTCTGCAAGGGATGACAGCTCTCCGCAATACTTGCAGATCCAGACTACGCTACACTTTAACTTCCGCGTCTTTTACCAGCGTATTCACTTTTTCCCAGTCAATAATTTCCTGCGTCAATGGCCAGAAGCGCATGGCATGTCTAAATTGACCTACCAGGCTAAAGAATATTCCGATGGCCACGCCGCAAAAAAGTGCTGTCGCAACCGCATCGAGATATATCGAGGATAACGTAATCATCACGCCGAAATAAATAAAGCATATTAGCAATCGCTTTGCGTTAGCTTTAATTAATTTCCAGAAGGTTTGACGTTTGCCGTACGCAGCAAGAATCTTGCGCAAATAATTAAGATCTTTTTTGCTTAATTTCATGAATTACTCGTTTTGTGATTTAACAATCTTTTGGTTTTAAGCCATCCAGCACAGAGCGTGGGCGAACAGGTTTATATTTTTCTTCTTCAACTGGCTTTTTATTATTGCCAGGAGTTAGTCCTGGACGATTAAAGAATGGTTTGGGATTGAAAAGATCGGCAGTATTTTCGTATTCAACTTTGCCTTTGGTTTGTTGCAGAATGTTTTCTTTTGGTAGCAAATGTTTGTTGCCTAACCCTTCGATGAAAAGATCGTACAAAGGAACGGGAGAGGTTGGTAATGCAATTCGCAAAGCAATCAGATTGCCATGTTTGTCGTATTCCAGATCAAAAGATTTTGCAGCGATTTCGTTTTGTTTTTTGAAATTATCCAGTTCATTTAAAATAATTAAAATATATTTATTTAATTCGTTGCGTTGTTCTGCTGTCAGTGTATTGGGATTGCATAACAATTCAATATTCAATTCACCCTTTGCCTTGTCATTATCAATAAGCAGCATGTCATTTTTTAATAAATACGACAGAATTTTTCTATCGAACTTCAGGCTCAGGATAAATGCAGGCAATACAAATGGAACGATAGTGTTCGCTAATCTGCGAATTTCCATTTTGGTTTCCAGATCGTCCACAGTAATTTTTTTGGTTTTTTTCGGTGATAATTCCAGGATGGCACCCGCTTTGCTTTCATCTGGGAGATCGATTTGGCTACTTGGCCCGCCTGCTGCTCCGAGACAAATACACTTCTTTTTTTGTTTTTTGCAAACGAGACAACTTGGTTCTGCTTTTTCTGCAGCCCTCAGTTTTTGGATGTGTTTTTTCTGTTCCAGCATCTCGTTGTCATTTGCCATGATTCTCACCCGCCTGGAATTAAAATTTTTCCCATTATATCGAACGGAAATTAACGGAATCTTAAGGGAGGATTAAGTGCCACGCATAACTTCTTTATAAAAGTCTTTATTATTTTATTGATAATACTAGTAAATTTTAATATGTAACGGTTATAATCATGCAGAACCCCCATTTTAGGGGATTAACCATACTGAAACCGTTAATTATGATATTTAATGATTATATTCATGATCTTATAAGGAATGGAAAATGCTGTTTTAGCATTGAAGATGCTATTGCACATCTTAAAAAAAATCGCAGAGCAATTTTATCTTCTATTGAGCATCTAGTTTCGAAGAAGGAAATTGTTAGTCCAGCAAAGGGTTTTTACGTTATTGTGCCTCCTGAATATCAAATTCTGGGTTGTCTGCCAGCAGAGTATTTCATTCCGTATTTAATGGAATATTGGAAGTGTGATTATTATGCGTGTTTATTAACTGCTGCAAAGTATCATGAAGCTTCCCATCAGGCGGTCATGGTTTTTCAAGTCATGATTACAGGGCGCAGACCAGCAATTGTGTGTGGAAAAATTAAAGTTAAATTTATTACCAATAAGAGTTTAGCAAATACTCCAGTACAAAAAATTCCAACCCGCATGAGTATGCTTATTGTTTCCACACCTGAAGGAACTGCAATGGATTTATTGAATTACCCGCAACAAAGTGGCGGCTTAAATCATATTGCAACAGTATTGGCAGAACTTTATGAGGTGATGAATGCTGAAAGATTACTAAGACTTGCAGAGAATTCATCGGTTCTGGTATGGCAACAAAGGTTAGGTTATTTGCTTGAAATTGTAGGTGCGCACGAACTCGCTGAGGTATTAAAAATGAATTTATCCAGGCAAAAGCGGCTGGATTATATTGTGTTAGCGCCAGGAAAAAGAGTTACCAAACGATCAAAAACAAATATAACCTGGAAATTAATTGAAAATACCAAGATAGAGAGTGATATATGATCCCGGATTTTTGCTTAACAGAATGGAGACAACAAGTACCATGGGTTGAAGACTATCAGGTAGAGCAGGATTTAATAATTTGTCGTGCATTAATAAGTTTATACGAGCGTCCTATCATAAAAAATAATCTTGTATTTCGTGGCGGCACTGCTTTGCATAAATTATATGTCAACCCGCCAGGACGCTATAGTGAGGATATCGACCTTGTTCAGATTGCTGGTCAATCAATAGGGCAAACGCTTGATGAAATTCGTTCGGCTATGCAGTGGTTGGGTCAACCGGTAAGAAAAATAACTGAGCGTGGCGTCAAATTATTTTATCGTTATACAGCGATAGATAATTCAAAAAGAAAATTAAAAATAGAAATTAATACTACTGAGCATTATCATTTTTCTAATCTTTCTGACCATGATTTTTCAGTATCTAATTCCTGGTATTCGGGCAGTTTAAAGCTGAAGACTTATCAGCCAAATGAATTAATGGGTTCAAAATTGCGTGCACTTTATCAGCGAAGAAAAGGGCGAGATTTGTTTGATCTTTGGGTGGTACTCAAGAATGAGTTAGTTGATCCCAGGGAAATAATTAAAATTTATTTGTCTCATTGTGAAAAGGAAAAATTGGTTGTTACAAGAGCTTTATTTGAGAAGAGTATGGCAGAGAAAGTTCGTAATGAGGATTTTAAATTAGATACTTCCAATTTGCTTGCTGCTGGAAATGAATGGTCGTTTCGTGAGGCGCATGAAATGGTACAGGAAAGAATTATTAATTTGTTACCAGGCGATCCGTGGAAGAAAAAAATGAAAAAGAAATGATAGAGCGGAATATTCAGGCACAAAAAGTAACAAAAAATGTTACTTTTTGTACCCACACAAGTGAGCCGCTCACACCATCTCTTCCATATTAATCACCAGATGTCCGCCGTGCGAAACCACAGACAGGCATGGAACGGGAAGCCATTCGGTTAGCGTTGCAATATTTTCATTACGATTTTTCATCGCAGGATCAATGCAATTGGCAATCCAGCCAATGACATTTGCGCCATCCTGCACCATCGCGCGATATGTTAATAATGCGTGATTGATGCAACCTAAACGCATACCAACAACCAGCACAACATGAAATTCATGTTCAACAACAAAATCTGCAAACGTTTGCAAATGATTAAGCGGCACATACCAGCCACCACAACCTTCCACTACTTTCACATCAGCAGGATAATCCAGCGCAAATCGCAAGCGCTCATTCAATATTTCAACCGATAAATCACAATCAGTCATTTCCGCTGCGATATGCGGTGCAATCGGTGGTTCAAATGCAAATGGTGTCACAACATCATGCGCAAGCTTGACGGAAGAAATTTGTTGATGCAATAAAGTATCTTCACTGTAAAGCTTGTTTTCAATCCAGCGACAACCCGATGCAATAGGTTTAATACCAAGTGTGGAATGTCCATGTTGATTAAATGCAGATAAAATACCCGTGCTAATATGCGTTTTTCCCACACCAGTATCTGTTCCTGCTATAAATAATTTCAAACTCATTTTTTCCTCGCAACAAAATAACCAATGACATATGTCAATTGATGAATATCAAATTGTAAGAAACGCGATCGGGTTGTTAATCCCTTGTTAATGCGATGATGCACATGGTTCGCACCAATTTGTTTGATGGATTGCAGCGCGCGAATGGTATCGGGATAAACAAATGTCAATGTTTCAGTTTCGTGTATTATCACCTCATATCCGCAATTCGCAAGATAATCTTTTACTATTTGCATATCAAAAAAAGAATTCAGCGCACAATGCGATTGTAATTCTGTAAATGTTCCTGTTAGCGGTAATGAAAAACTTAAGGTGCCATTTCTTTGCAGTAATTTGTAAATCGTATTTAATAATGCCGGTAAATCACGGCTCCATTGCAATGCCATGTTGGAATAAATCACGTCATAGTGTGATGATGTATCAGATAAGGCATCAAAATCCATCTGATAAAATTGTATCGAAGATTGTGTTTGCACTTTTGCTTTATTCAGTAATGCAGATGCAATATCAATCGCATGAAAGGAATGATATTGATATTGCGAAGCAACATGTTCTGTCATGAATCCTGTGCCGCAACCTATATCCAGTAAATGATTTGCATGTCGTTGTGAGGCTTTCAGCAAACTCGCAAGATGAAATCCCGCATGTTTTTGCGCGTGTGCAGAATCATCATAAGTATTTGCTGCGCGATTAAATGATTGCTGGATTTTATTCTGCATCAATAAAATTCCTCACGTGCGTTACAAATTCATTGCGATGTGTGAGAAAAGGAATATGTCCAGCATCGGGTATGCTCTGCACTTTATGAGCTGGATAGTGTTGTGCAAGCAAGTTTGCACACGATGCAGGAACAAGATAATCACGATCACCCAGCAAATGTAAAACAGGTAATTGCAGTTGCTGATAGAGAACACGCTGATCCTGCTGCATCCATTGCAGATAAAATAATAAGTTCGCAGGCTCGATCATCAGAAGATGTTCGCGTAATTCTGTAGTGTGACGATCGCGACCGTTAACTAATTTTAAGAATTGCTGCAGCAATTTTTTGGGATCATCCGCTGCCAGTTGCATGAAATGTATAAAGTCAGCAGATTGCATGCCTGGCCAATTATCATTTGCTATCCATGCAGGATTGCTGCAAATGGTAATGAGTTTGCGATATTTATGCGGGAATTTTTCGCATAATATTGCTGCCATCATGCTGCCAATTGACCAGCCAATGAGAATCGCATTATCAGGAAGGTGCTGATTAATTTCATCAACCGATAATTTTTTTTGCCAGTCAATCAATATGACATCCGCAGAAAAGTCATCACGCACATGCGAAAAAATCGAAGAAGAAAAAGCATAGCCTGGAAAAAAGACGAGAGTATTAGCGGGCATCATAAGCTTCTTTCAGGCAATCAAGTAAATAAATAATTTGTGTTTCACTATGCGCAACGCTTAATGGAATGCGCACGCATGCTTTGTTCGCTGGCACAGTCGGTGGACGAATGCAGGAAACCAGTAAGCCTTTTTGCAATAAAGTCTGCTGTATGGTTTCTGTTTTTTTATTATCACCAATGATGATGGTGCGAATCGGTGTGACATCATCAGATGCCTGCGGCAAGTGGCGTGCATTTGCCTCGCGAATAAAAAATTCGCATAAATGTTGTAGTTTTTCGCGTCGCCAGGTTTCTGTATGCATGATGGTAAGTGCTGTTAATGTTGCATCGCAAATCGCAGGTGGTAATGCAGTGCAATAACGATAACTGCCGGCGAATTGAATGAGAGCTTCAATCAATGCTGATTCACCAGAAACTATTGCACCAAAACTGCCGAATGCCTTGCCTAATGGAGTAATAAGACAGGGAACATCTTGCTGGCTTAATTGAAAATGTTCGCATACGCCCGCACCATGTTTGCCGAGCACACCAACACCATGCGCATCATCAACTACCAATGTGGCGTGATATTTTTTTGCGAGCGAGGTAAGCGCGGGAATATTGGAAAGCGTTCCTTGCATGCTGAAAATGCTTTCGGTGACGAGTAGTGTGGTGGTTTGTCGCTGTAATAAATCCTCTGCCTGCTGTAAATCCTGATGGCGATAGCGCAAAAAATTCGCGCGTGATAATTGCGCGCCAGCATTCAGTGATGCGTGTGCATATTTATCCGCAATAATCACACCATCTTTTCCAGCGAGCGCTGTTAGCACACCAAGATTAGCGTGATAACCAGAATTAAATAACAGTGCGGAATCGCGTTGTAAAAATTCCGCGAAGGCTATTTCCAGTCTTTCATGTGCAGCGCTATAACCAGAAATAAGTGCTGAACCGGAACTTCCCAGACCATTAACCGATGCACTTTCTGCAAATGCTTTTTTCACTCTCTCATCGGTTGCAAGATGCAAATAATCATAGCTACAAAAATTAATAACCCGCTTGCCATCCACGACAGCAAAACTGCCGTCGCGCTTTTCAAACACGCGACGTGTACGTGTGAGATGTTGCTGTTGTTGTGCGGCAAGACGTTGTTGTAATTGCAGTGCAAATTGATCAGGCATGAGTGAAATTATCAAAACCAAGTTTATTCAGCAACTGCACATCATGATCAAAACCAGGATTGCCAGCTGTCAGTAATTTGTCACCCAGCCAGATAGAGTTTGCGCCTGCAAGAAAACACAATGTTTGCATTTCATCTGACATGGTAGTGCGTCCTGCGGATAATCGGATCATTGCAGCAGGCATCATGATGCGCGCAGCAGCAATCGTGCGGATAAATTCCATATTTTCGAGTGGCTGCATGTCAGCAAGCGGTGTGCCTTTTGCTGGAATTAAATGATTAATCGGCACGCTTTCTGGTGGTTGTGGCAAATTCGCGAGTTGTAATAAAAATTCGATTCGATCTTCACGTGTTTCACCCATGCCAAGAATGCCACCGCAACAAACATTAATTCCTGATGCGCGTACACGCTGCAAAGTATCGAGTCTGTCCTGATACGTGCGTGTTGTGGTGATATTTTTGTAATGTTCGGGAGAAGTGTCGAGATTGTGATTGTAATAATCGAGTCCAGCTTCGTGCAGCATATTCACTTGTTCATCATCCAGCATGCCAAGCGTTACACAGGTTTCAAGACCGATGTCTTTTACTGCCTTGATCATTTCAATGACTTTCGGAAAATCTTTTTTCGGTGGATTGCGCCAGGCAGCGCCCATGCAAAAACGCGTAGCGCCATCTGACTTGGCATTTTTTGCCTTGGCGATAACAGCTTCAAGCGGCATTAATTTTTCTTTTTCCACTTCGGTTTGATAGTGACCGCTTTGCGAGCAATAGGAACAATCTTCAGGGCAAGCACCTGTCTTGATGCTAAGCAATGTGCATAATTCCATTTCATTTGGCTTGTGATGTTGCAAATGAGCGTTAATCGCCTTGCCAATCAATTCTATAAATGGCATTTCATAAAAAGTGCTTACATCTGCTTTTGACCATCTTGTCATGAATTTATTCCTGATTATTATTGTTGGAGGCAGGAATATATGTTAGCTTTTGCGCGCCGTCAACCATAAAAAAATTGTGAGTTTACCATGACTGATTCATCGCTTGTTGCAAGGGATTTACAGCATATCTGGCATCCGTGTTCGCAAATGAAAGATTACGAATTGTTTCATCCATTGATTATTACTGGCGCAAGCAAGGCATATTTGCATTTGCAGGATGGACGTAAAATTATTGATGCCATTTCCAGCTGGTGGTGTAAATCATTAGGTCATCAACATCCGCGTTTAAAACGTGCCTTGCAATTGCAGATGGATAAATTCGAGCATGTGATCCTCGCCAATACCACCAATGAAACCATTGTGCAGTTATCGGAAAAATTGACGGAACTGTCACCATCATTAAATAAAGTCATGTATGCAAGCGATGGTTCTTCAGCAGTTGAAATGGCAATGAAAATGAGTTTGCATGCGCGCGTGATTGAAGGAAAGACGCAACGTAAATTATTTATCGCGCTTGAAAATAGTTATCATGGCGAAACGATTGCGACCTTAAGTGTCAGTGATCTTGGTTTATATTCAGAACCGTATCGCAGTCTCATGTTTGCTGTTAAAAAAATCGCGCCGCCTTATGTCAATGGTGAAGACGATGCGCGCTGGGATAATTGTGAATTACATTGGCAATCTGTGCTTGAGCAATTGCAACCATATGCACATACCGCAACCGCATTAATCGTCGAACCGATCTTGCAGGCGGCTGCTGGTATGCAAATTTATAGCAGGGATTTTTTGCGCCGTTTACGTCAGTGGACACGTGAACATGATATTCACCTGATTGCAGATGAAATCATGACAGGCATTGGCCGCACAGGAAAAATGCTTGCCTGTGAGCATGCAGGGATTGAAGCGGATTTCGTATGTTTATCCAAGGGATTGACGAGTGGCTGGTTACCATTGAGTGCGATGCTCACGCGCAATGATATTTATGATTTGTTTTATGATGATTATGCGAATGGAAAATCCTTTATGCACTCGCATACACATTCCGGCAATGTATTGGCAGCAAGTGTTGCACTTGAAACATTGAATATCATGACAGAAGAAAAATTATGTGCACGCGCTGGTGAGATGGGTGGTGTCATGCTTGAAGCAATGCAAGCGATTGCCAATCATACTGGCAAACTGAAAAATATTCGCATGTTAGGTGCAATGGTTGCAGCTGATTTGATTTGTGATACAAATAAACGTTATGGTTATGAGGTTTATCGCAAGGCGGTTGAATTAGGTGCCCTGTTACGGCCGCTGGGTAATACAATATACTGGGTGCCACCATTAAATACGGAGTGGGAAACATTATGCGAATTAAAAAATATTACGCAAAAGGCTATTCTTATGGAGTGAAGTATGAATAGCAGCAGTTTTTTTCATCCACAAAAAAGAGAAACAAAAATATTTGATAATATTAAGGAAGAGGTAAAACAAGGGAATTTCTGTTACACGGTCGATGCAAATGGCGATGAAGCTAATATTGTATTCACCAATGCCAGTCAGACTAGAGTCGATTGCGCAAAACTTAAAGTTTATACATTGCAAAAGCTCAGGAAAACCGAGGAATATAAAATCTCGAAAGAGATAAAAATAGAACCTCTCGTGCATGTATGGATGACATATTGTAGCGAGAACACCATCATCAAATATGCAGGTGAGAATCAGCAAGCTTTTATATTCTCTGCAAGCTGTGGAGTAAATCAGGCATTCGAAAATTTACCAAAATGTCTTACTCATATGGATTATTTTCATGAACGTGAGTTTGTCAGGAAGCTCAGGGAGAGAAATCAGGATATTTCACAATTCAGGGATAATGCTGAAAGATTACATCATGCATTCGCTTGTCGTGGCGTATTCATGGAATTGCTGGATGCAGGTATTACTATTGATAATTTAATTTCATTAAAAAATCATTTTTATAAACTTTTACTAACACATGAGTTTGCCGCAAAGTTGATAACCGTTTACAAGCTCCCGTTACAACAATTTATTCTTGTGTCGTCAAAGCGAATGAAAGAGTGTCTGGTTTCGAAAGACAGACTGGATAAAGCACTCAAATTTGTTACGATTCAGCAATTGCTGCGTTTGAAAGTGGAAGTTCAATCACTGGAATTTCTTCCATCACGCAAATCTGGAAGCACCATATTGGTTAATCAAAAACGTCTGAGTTTTTATGGCAAAAAGGAAATGCAGCCTGGAAATCAGATGCAGGTCAGTCACAAGAATGAATTTATTACGACGCTTTATCATGTGGAAGAAAGTCTGCTGCCGAAATATGAAGAAGATTGCAGGAATGTATTGCCGATCGAAATGGTGAATAAATGGTACAAGATCAGGGATGAATGGGAACAGGATGTGAATGTCACCGAATATTACTGTCGTGAATTGCAGCAACTTGTACATGAGGAAAAAAAGAATTTTGATCAGGCAGAGTTTGTCAGAAGTGAAGAATATCCACGTTTGAGGAACATCGAATATTATCGTGAAAAAGATTTTGTCGAATATTTGCAAAATATAAAATGCGATATAAGCATATTTCGAAATCTGGAAGGTATGTCGCATAAAAAAATGCAATTGCTGTGTTATCACCTTGGGTCGGTGAAATTTTTCCTGGCAGAAACAAATAAAATTACCATCAATGATCTGGCGCGCGTGGATGAAAATCGTCTGCAGTTTGTTTTCCTGAATGTTGAGGATGCGAAAGAGGCATTGCACCTGATCGATATCCTCGAACTTTTTGACTTGCAGGAAAAACCCAGGTCAGAAAAATTGCATGTCTCTGGATTTTATAGCAGCACTTCAGGGAGCCGCGACAGTTTGTCATATGAGAGCTATAAGAGTGATGGGCCTGGGCTGATGTAAAAAAATCATTGAAAATTCACACGTAACTCGGTATAAATCTGCTCCCATTATAGGAAAGTTATCTTTCCAAAGGCTGGAAAAAATATCGGGGGTGGTGTGAGCCAGACTCGCTATTTTTTTGCTGCTGAATCCTAAAACAATAAAGTCGAGTAAGGATATAGCGTGAAGGAAGTAGATGTCATAGATAAAAACCGGCGCTGTTTTTTACGGGCAGCGACAACTGCTGTTGGTGGTATTGGTCTTGCCGCAGCATCTGTTCCTTTCTTTTCATACTGGATGCCAAGTGCTGATACCGAAGCTGCTGCTGCTCCTATGCGTATCACGATTGGTCAATTAAAAGAAGGTGAGCAATTTACTGTTCCATGGCGCGGTATGCCAGTCTGGGTCATTCGGCGCACACCAGCCATGCTGGATACGTTGCCAAAACTGGACAATACCTTGCGTGATCCATTGTCAGAGCAGGATCAGCAACCGGAATACTGCAAAAATACCCATCGTTCCATCAAGCCCGAATATTTTATTGCCATCGGTATTTGTACCCATCTTGGTTGTGTTCCTACTTACCGTCCTGATGCTGGCAGTATCTCACCCGATTGGCTGGGTGGCTTTTATTGTCCTTGTCATGGTTCCAAATATGATCTTGCTGGCAGGGTTTATCAAAACGTACCCGCTCCTCTAAACCTCAAAATCCCGCGTCACATGTATGTCAGTGATACTGAAATCGTGATTGGCGAAGATAAAGACGGTGTCCAGGGTGCTATTTCCATTAGCTAATGATCGGAACGGAGTGTAAATACAATAATGTCTGAACAAGAATTAAGTAAAAAAAATAAATTTATGGAATGGGTAGACAAGCGCTATCCATGGACTGATTTCTGGGAAAAACATTTAAGCAAATATTACGCGCCCAGAAATTTCAACTTCTGGTATTACTTTGGCTCATTTTCCTTGCTGGTATTTGTCATGCAGATACTCTCCGGTATCTGGCTGGTGATGGAATATACTCCAACTGGCGAAGGTTCATTTGCATCTGTTCAGCACATCATGCGTGAAGTTCGTTATGGCTGGCTGTTGCGTTTTATGCACACTACCGGTGCTTCGGCATTTTTTGTGGTCGTTTATTTGCATATGTATCGTGGCCTGATTTATGGTTCATATCAAAAGCCACGTGAATTAGTGTGGCTAATTGGCATGGTGATTTATTTCTGTTTACTCGTGGAAGCATTTACAGGTTATGTGCTGCCATGGGGACAAATGTCATATTGGGGTGCATCGGTTATTACCTCATTTGCAAGCGCCATTCCTTATATTGGTGATTTGTTGCTGACCTGGTTGCGTGGTGGTTTTAGCGTCACCGGTGTGTCATTGCATCGTTTCTTCTCATTGCATGTGATCGCCATTCCATTATTGCTGGCAGTGCTGATCTTTGTGCATCTGGTGGCATTGCATCATGTTGGTTCCAATAATCCTGATGGTATCGATATCAAAAAGCACAAGGACAAAAATGGCATTCCCTTAGACGGTATTCCATTCCATCCTTATTACACGGTGAAAGATCTCGTCGGTGTCGTGGTGTTCCTGTTCATCTTCAGTTGCGTCGTATTCTTTTCGCCGCAAATGGGTGGCTTGTTCCTTGAGCCTGATAATTACGTGCTGGCCAATCCAATGGTTACGCCACCAGAAATCGCACCTGTCTGGTATATGACACCGTTTTACGCGATGTTGCGTGCGATTCCGAACAAGTTATTTGGTGTGATTACCATGGCGGCTGGTATTGCCATCATGTTTGTCTTGCCATGGCTGGATCGTAGTCGTGTGCGTTCCATTCGCTACAAAGGCATTTATTCCAAGATTGCTATCCTTGTATTTGTAATTTGCTTTATTGGATTAGGTTATCTGGGACATGAAGGTGTATCACCTTTACGGACTCTGATGGCACGCATATTTACTCTGGGTTATTTTGGCTTCTTTTTGTTAATGCCAATTTACACCTCGTATGAAAACACTAAACCTTTACCGGAACGGGTTACTGGATGATGAAGCGTTATATATTCACAATTTTACTGGCATTATTTACCACTCAGTTTTCACCCAGCGTTTGGGCAGAAGAACCCATCGAAGGTCTGGAACTGGAAACGGCTCCTATCAATCGTAGTGATATGGACTCCATCAAGCGTGGAGCGAAATTTTTCGCAACCAATTGCGTGAGTTGTCATACCTTGTCGTATTTGCGTTATGACCCGATCGTCAAGGAAGCGGGCATTCCGACGGATAAAAAACCATTGGCGATTAATGGCGTGGTGCCACCGGATTTATCACTGGAAGCAAGTTCCAAGGGCGTCGACTGGATTTACACGTATCTGCACAGTTTTTACAAGGATACTTCGACTGCATCTGGTGTGAATAATTTATTGTTCCCGGGAACGGCGATGCCTGCGATTCTTGCACCTTATCAAGGTGAGCAAGTGCGCGTGGAGAAACCGGTTTATGACTTGCTGCATCATGTGGAATGGTTTGATCTGGTCAAACCTGTTCGTCCTGGCAGCATGAAACCGGATGAATTTGACAAGGCCGTTGCAGATTTGACGAACTTCCTTGCCTACGCTGCCGAGCCTTTCCATGAGCAACAGCAGAAAATTGGATATTGGGTGTTGGGATTCCTCGTCATCCTGTTCGTACTGATGTATATGCTCAAGAAGGAATACTGGAAGGACGTGAAGCGGCATAAGGAATGATAAGTGCTCGCATTTACAATCCACCCCTAATAAAACATACTATCCCGATCCCTGTTATTGAGAACGTAAATGGATTTACTCTTTTCATCCTTATCGATCAAGCGTTTTATCTATGTCATTCTGGTAGCAATCCTCGCTTGTATTGGCATGGTTTATGCCCATCATCATGAAGCTTACTGGCTAGTCTGGTCAGCATTCATCATGTCATTAATTACCACCGGTGATTCCTTCAAACGTCGTGTCACCACCATTCTGATTACGGGATTTGCTGCGGCTTTTGTTGCCTGGCTTGCATCCATCATTCAATCGCCACTGCTGCTTGCCTTGTATCTTTTTGTCATCACAATTATCTGTGTCAGTCTCGCGTATCGACGTCCGGTCACATTTTTCCAGGCGTTCATCATCAACTTATTCGCCATTCTTTCTGCTTGTCTGCATGTTCCTTTTGGTTCTGAGCTGGCGCGTTTTATTTTTATTTGTGGCGGCGTCATGATTGCGGCGTTGCTGCAAATGGTTTTTTATCCTTATTTCATACGTAATGAATTGCAACCTTATCTGGTTATTTCCATTCGCAACCTGAAAAAAATCAATAAGGATATATTCACTTGTCTTTTGCAGCCTGATTATCCTGACAATGTTTATTTATATGAAAGACGTTTGCATCTGGCCAAAACAAATTTTTTACGTGCTTTGCAGCGTTTGCGGGATATTACCATTCTCGCAGAAATGAAATTATCAGAGAGTGAAAAAGCATCGCATGACACCTGGCTTTCGCGCCTGAATGAATTATTTGAAAACATGATGGATTATTCACAATTACGCAGACGCATCAGTGATTATTCAACCTTGTCATTATGTGCAGAAGAATTAGCTGGTATTTCCAGGGAAATTGGTGTGTGTCTCGATGCAATAATCGCACATCTCAAGCGTAAAAAATTTTTCCCCAATACCAATAAGCTCAATGAATATATCCAGGCTCTGGAACGTCAGTATCATCAAGTATTACAAGTGGCATCACCTGAACCATTAGCATTTGTATTATTTATTGATAGCCTTACAACCTTTAGTAAAACAATGGAAGCACTGTATGCAAATGCCATTCCAGCATCCAGTCACTTATCGTGAATTGACAAGCGTTTCACCGTTGCGACAAGTTTGCAGTGTCGCGGTTGCGGTATTTATTGCATTTATGGTTGGTTATCTTTATTCATTTGGCAATGAATTCTGGATTCCCTTGACCGCATTTTTTGTTAGCCAGACAACGCGCGGAACACCATTGCGTCAGGGCATGACAATTTTTCTCATTATGGTTTGCGCCATTCTGATTTCATTTTTATTTATATTGCTAATTAAAAAAATTGTCATTGTGTATGCAATCGTCGCATGTATTTTCACGTTGGTGAGTTATCTTGCATTCATCTATAGGCCGCAAAGCAAGCAAACTTATTTCATGACCATGTTATTTCCAGTCACATTATTATTTGCTGTCTTTTCACCGGTGAGCGTTGTGGCGGTATTGCAGGATCGTATTTTTGATACGGCGATTGGTGCATTGATTGGGATTTTATGCAGATTTGTTGTATTACCAGTTAAGCTTGATGTTGCGTTTAGTGAGGGAGTAGTGCCGACATTGGCTGCCATGAATGAATTCATGGAAGCGTTGATGACAAAAAATAATCTTGCTGAGCGACGTTTGCAAGTCGAAGAATCGTTGATTGATATGTATCCTTCATGGATTTATGAGGTTGGTTTCAATCGTGGTTTGCGTTCAGGATTTAGATTTTTCCTGGTGAATATTGAGCGTGTCAGCGAAGTTTTGTTTTCGATGGATTACCTGATTGCGCGTGGTATGGATGTATCGCACTCGCATGAATTGCAGCGACATCTTGGTATTGTCATGCAAAAAAATCAGCAATTATTATTGTTGCTGATTCAATATTTCAATCAGGGAAAGATTGGCGAACATATGCAGGATTACACGGCTGATATGAATGAACTGGAAAATATTTTGCGTTTGGTGATACCAGATAATATGGAAGGATTGATGTTGTCGCCAGCGTTACTTCTGATCACGGCTTTTGTGCGTGACATGCGTGATCTGCGCATGTTGTTGCTTGATCTTGTCAAATCAGTCGCATGAATCTCCTGGGGTCGCATCTCGAATTCACCCTTTCGGTGTATGAAGGGTGAAGTCGAGATGCGACCCCAGGAGATTTTATTGGAGAAAAAATAATGCGTTATTTATTATTACTTATCTTATTAATCATCAACCCAGCATTTGCTTATGTTGGTTTCAACGTTTGCAATCATGGACAGGAAACGCTGGATACTGTCGTCTGCGATGGGCCAGGTGTTTTAAAACAAACAACGATAAAAGGTAATGTGCAAGTTTCAGGAACATTACAGGCAAGTGAAATCAAGGCGAATGATCTGAAGGTTTTGGGCGCGACAGAATTATCAGACTCATCCATATCAGGTGAAGTAAATATCACAGGCAGTTTAACTGCAGATCAGGTGCAGTTTGGCAAAGGCGTTGCCGTTACTTCCGATAAAATCATCCTTAAACATACAATCATCAATGGCACATTGATTGTGACATCTCCCGATACGACACCCTATATACAAGTACAATGTGGTTCAGTCATAAAAGGTTCAGTATTGTTTTTTGGCAAACCTGGTGTAGTGCAAGTGACGGGTGATTCTGTCGTGCAGGGAAAAATTGTTAATGGTGCAACTGAATTTATAAAACAAGATTGTAATGAATAAAAATCTGCAATTATCAGCAATAAAAAAATTACATAGTGAAGGACAGCTGGATCAAGCCAAAATAGCTTATCTGCAATTGCTGGATAATGATCCTGATAATGCTGAAGCCTGGCATTATCTTGGAATTTTATATGCTGAACAAGGTGAATTAAGTGAAGCGCAATCGTGTCTTGAAAAAGCAATTGTCTTATCACCAGATGATTATTCGCTGCCATTGCATCTCGCCAATATTCTGAAATCACAACAGCAATATGCGCAAGCAGAGAAAATATTGCAGGATATTATTATCAAACAACCACAATTCGCTGCTGCCTATAATAATCTCGGTACACTTTATGATGCGCAGCAACAGTGGAATCAGGCTATTGCTGCCTATGAATCAGCGATTGATATACAGCCCAATTATGCTGATGCATATTACAATCTTGGGCTTGCATTAAATAAAGCCGGTCGTATGCGTGAAGCATTAACGACATATAAGGCATTGCTGGAATTATCACCGACGCATGCGGGTGCACGATTTCAGCTGGGAAGATTGCTAATGCAACAAGGTCAATATGCAAAAGCGATAGAAATATTTCACGCACTGGAACAGGAATTTCCGCAGCATCTTGAAACACAATCCAATCTTGCCACGAGTTTTTTAAAATCTGGCTGGCTGAAAGAAGCGAAGACGCATTATCTCAAGGCGCAAATATTATCGCCGGATGATGAGCAGATATTATTTAATCTGGGTGTGATTGCCATGCAGCAAGGCAAAATTGCTGAAGCGATTGATGATTATCAGCGACTCATAGAGATCAATCCTGAGCATCATGAAGCACATAATAATCTTGCGGTTGCTTATCTTGCGATGAAAGATCGCGAAAAAGCCTTGCAATATTTTCGTATTGCATTGCAACTGGTGCCATCGAGTGAATCCTTGCAACATGTTGTGAATATCCTCATGCGCGACAAGCAAGTAACAGCTTCTCCGCAAGCTTATATTCGTTCGTTATTCAATGCTTATGCAGATCATTATGATGCGCATATTCTGCAGGATTTACATTATGAAGTGCCGAAAAAAATATTTGCATTAGTCAATCAGCATATTAATTTTGCTGCGCGTCATTGGAATATTCTTGATCTTGGTTGTGGTACAGGATTGTGTGGCGAGCAATTTCATGCGTCGAATGTTACGTTGACGGGTGTGGATCTTGCAGAGCAAATGCTGGCAGAAGCGGAGAAGAAAAAAATATATCAGCAATTAGTGCAGGCAGATGTGCTGAGATTTTTGCAGGATCAGCAGGATGAATATGATCTGGTGATTGCAGGTGATGTGCTGGTTTATATGGGAGATTTGCGCGATGTGTTTTTATTGGTGCATCAGGCTTTGCATGCAGATGGTTTGTTTGCATTTAATGTAGAAGCAGGTCATGCGCATGATTATGAGATGACTGCTTCGGGAAGATTCGCGCATCGTGAATCTTATATTGAAAGTCTGATTGCTGAATTGGGGTTTGCAATTGTGGATAAACAGACGATGCAATTACGCTTGCAGGAAAACGAACCGGTGACGGGATATTTATTTCTGCTGCGTCGTTGCTTTTAATAATTATTACTGTCATTATCCGGCCGCGTAAAATCATGTACATTATTATAAAGAGAAAATTCCATGACATTGAGAAACGAACAATTAGAAAAACATGACGATATCTGTGCTACAAGCACATTAAAAACAGGAAATAATCCATCGTATTTAACCTGGAATATGGGCGGTGACAATTTAAATGACGATGATTTTAAATCGCTTGCTACCATGCTTCAATCTGGCAACGCACCGCAATATTTAAGTTTGCAAATACATACTGTCAGGATGTCTACTCTTGCGGTTGATTATATTGCTGAGGCGCTGGAATCAGGAAAATGTCCCAAAGGTTTAGCGCTAAATTTTAATTGTAAATTGCGCGCGCAAAGTATCCAGAGACTTTTGCAAGCAGTGCAGACAGGAAAATGTCCAGAGGAATTCAAACTGAATCTGGGTAAAGCGTTAAATTACACCTTTAATTCATCCCGATTCATTATTGATGACATTATTCCGCATCTTAATTCGGAATTCCCATCTAAAGAGTACGAGATTTCTTTTGGTAATGATTGTTTTGGATTGCAAGCAATTAATTCCTTGATTGCAGCTCTAAAAAAACAAAAACCAGCAAATCGATATAGATTATTTGTTGATGACAATGACAGCGCCAGTAAAAGGCTAAATGCCACGGTTGCAAGTTTGTGTAATATGTATTTGCTACAAAAAATTTGTTTAATGATGGTTGGAACGCAGGATCCGAATTCGGGTTTATATGGATTCAATTACGGAATACTAAACAATATTACAGAAATGATTAATTCGAAATTACCTGTATTTGAATCAGCATATAAAAGTCTCGTAAATCCCAAAAATATCACCGATGAGGAAATATCATCTGAATCTTCAGAGCTAGAGGAAACGTCATCTGAATCTTCAGAGCCAGAAGAAGTTTATCGATGTGTTATGTAGTTTTTTATCTATTGAGATCCTTCGCACAAGAGCAAGAGCGTGCTCAGGATGACAGCTTTCCGGATGATATAGCTGTGTGCATGCAACAGGTGTGTGCATGCAAACACTTCTACTGCGCACACACCTGTTACATACACACACCTGTTGCATGCACACAGCCATCATCCGGAGAGCTGTCATCCTGAGCACGCTCTTGCTCTTGTGCGAAGGATCTCTATGGAGGTAATCCGTTGGCACGACAGATCCACGCTACATGACATACTCACCTCACTATGCTAAATTTTTCAGCATGAAACTATTTATCTTCCTGACAGCGCTACTTCTCACTCTCACCAGCTGTTCTTCGCAGCGTGAAGCCAAATTCAATTTCGATCTTTCAGAAGAAACCTGGATGTCGCAAGTTCAAACCGCTCCCATCGGCTGGACGCGTAATGCAGATGCGTGGTTTTTATCAGGTGATGCGCATATCGTCGAAATGCCACCTTACGCGACACCGATTAACGCCACCAGAATCAATGCAGGATTTTTTAATAATATCGTTAGCACCGGTGATTTCAGAGTACAGATTTATAGTTCACCCGCAGCAAATAGCATATATATTTACGGCCCAGCCGCAGGTGTTCGCGATACTCTCATCACCACCAAAGGTCATACGCTTTACCTTACGCAACGTCCCAAGGCATCGCCCACCATACGCAATGTCATCATTCGCATCGGTGTGAATCAGTTGAATCGTCTCGTGCAACAAGGTCGGGGTGTCGTCGAAGGTATGCGTCTCGATTCCAGTTGTCTCAGTGTGACATCAACTGCTGGCAGCATTTATCTCGATGGAC
This sequence comes from Gammaproteobacteria bacterium, assembly GCA_013286495.1. Taxonomy (GTDB): domain Bacteria; phylum Pseudomonadota; class Gammaproteobacteria; order DSM-16500; family DSM-16500; genus Aquicella. The sequence continues at coordinate 29,561 of JABDFQ010000014.1, forward strand.
ATTTGAATGTGACAAGCATCCGCAATTATGGTTTTGGACAAATCAGTATTTTCGGCGCGAATACGCCTCGCCTTGATATCGCTACCATGAATCGTGGTGCGGTCAATGTCATCGGGAATATTGGTGTGCGTACGATCGTGCATCATGGTTGCAACAACATCAATATCATCGGCGCAAACAGCGATGGATTACGCATACTCGCTGACGGCACAGGCACGATAGGCATCAATGGTACCGTGAATCTTTGCGAGGTAAATGCTAAAGGCAGTATGCGAATTTTTGTATTAAAAACGCTTGGGGCGCGCTTGCATGTGCGTGTCGATGAGAATGTCTGCATTGGACTTGCAGGTGCTGTACATAATTTTTATGTCGATGCGTATCACCGTGCATTCGTCGCGGCAAGCCGCCTGTGCAGTGATAATGCGTATGTGAACGCGCATGATTCTGCGCATGTGAATGTTTCAGCTAGTCAGGAAATGTTTGCAACCGCTGATGGTAGCAGCAGTGTTTATTTCTATGGGCCACCGAGTGTGCTTTCAAGATTCACGAGTGATAGTGGTTTTGTCATGCAGATGTGTTCGGGAAAAAGTTTCTGTGCGGCGGCAGTTGCGCTGCCACCGCCAGTCTTGCCACCGCTTATGCTGAAGGGCGCGGGGTAGTATAAGAAGTAAAGAACATATCCATCGCACTATTCATCTGTCCACCAAGATAACGAAACAAGCTGGTAGATTGGCCATATTCCTTGAATTCAGATGTCGCAAATTCTTTTTTCATCACATCAGTCAGATTGCCGAGACCATCCACTAATCCCAGTTCAAGCGCCTCCTGTCCTGACCAGAAATCACCGTTGAATAATACTTCTGGCGCCGCTTTTAATTTGCCTTTGCGACCTTCCTGTACCGCATCAATAAAATTCTGATGCACTTTTTTCATGACGCTATCAACTTTTTGCACATCCGCTGGGTTGATCGGCAGGAAAGGGTCGAGTCTATCCTTGGCAGTACCCGCGCTATACACACGTCTTTCCACACCCAGTTTCTTCATCGCATCCACAAAACCAAAGCCTGACATGACGACACCAATCGAACCAGTGATCGAATTGGGATTGACATAAATTTTATCGCCAGCGACAGCAATAAAATAAGCACCTGATGTCAGCATATCTTCACCGACAATAATGACTTTTTTGTGATACTGCTTTTTGAGACCCATGATCGCATCATGAATGATGGAGGATTGCACAGGTGTGCCGCCTGGCGAGTTGATATCGATGATGACACCTTTTGACTTGCGATCTTCGAATGCTTCTTTGAGAGCTGGCACAATTTTTTCTGCAGAAAATTCGCGATCCGGTGCGATCATGCCATCCAGTCGCAGTAGCGCAACATATTTTTCACCGCCAGCGGATGTGATTTTTTTATCACCCAATAAATCGAAAAGGTTATAAATAACGAACAGGAACAAGCCAAACCACAAGACGAAGCGGATATTTTTCCAGCGTCGTGAGCGGCGTTGCTCTTGTAAAATTTCACTGACAAGCGCAGAAGTTACATCATTATTATTTGATTCAGACATATTTTTTCATTCCCATGGTTTTAATCGAGATAAAGTGTCGCTATAATCCGCCAATTCAAGAATCCTAAACAAACTTTTTTTATTAATAATTATTAGTACACACGGAAGGAGTTAGCGTGCGAAGCGTACAATCTACCTTGTTTGCGTTACTGGCCGCAAGTACTACGGTACATGCTGAAACAACATTGAACATGCCACAGGGTGTCTCGACTTTCAGTCGCGATGTTTATCAATTACATATGACTGTCTTCTGGATTTGCGTCGTCATTGGCGTTGTTGTCTTTGGTGCGATGTTTTATTCCATCGTGCATCATCGCAAGTCCAAAGGCGCGAAACCGGCAGCGTTTCACTCTCATCCGGTGCTGGAAATTACCTGGACGATTATTCCAGTCATTATTCTGGTCGTGATGGCAATCCCTGCTACCAGAGTGTTGCTGAACATGAATAATTATGATCAGGAAGATATCACTATCAAGATCACGGGTTATCAATGGAAGTGGCATTACGAATATATGGAAGATGGTCTTAAATTCTTCAGCAATCTTTCCACGCCATTCCTGCAAATGCAGAACAAGGAACCCAAATCCGAACATTATTTGCGTGAAGTGGATCATCCACTGGTTGTGCCAGTGCACAAGAAAATCCGTTTTCTGATTACCTCAAACGATGTCAATCATGCATGGTGGGTACCAGATCTTGCCGTTAAGCGTGATGCGATTGCAGGCATTATTAATGAAGCCTGGACAGTCATCGACAAACCCGGTGTTTATCGTGGTCAATGTGCGGAACTGTGTGGTATCCATCATGCATTCATGCCGATTGTGGTGGTCGCACTCAGTGAACAAGGCTATCAGGACTGGGTTGCGCAGCAAAAAGGCGGCGGCACCAATGCAGCAGCAGATACTGTGCGTGAATGGACAATGAAAGAATTAATGGATAAGGGTGAATCGGTTTATAACAGCATTTGTGCTGCGTGCCATCAACCCGGTGGTGTTGGCAATCCACCCACTTTCCCTGCATTAAAAGGTAGCAAGATTGCATTGGGAGCAGTTGCTGATCACGTCAATATTGTCGTTAATGGCAAGAATGGCACAGCGATGCAGGCATTCAAAAATCAATTATCTGATATCGAACTGGCATCAGTCATCACATATGAACGTAATGCCTTTGGCAATAACACCGGTTCGATGGTGCAGCCAGTGCAATTAAAGGCATTGCGCGATGGCAAGAGTATGGATGAAGCTTTGGCGACCAAGCCTTCTGCTGCGGGTGCAACACCACCGCAAGGAACACCAGCGCCATCTACTCCACCCACCGGTGAAAAGCCAGCCGCTACAACGCAAGCCGCACCCGCTGCTGCAACTGCTCCAGCTGCTGCAACTCCAGCACCAGCCGCACCAGCTTCGCCTGAAGATGCGCTGAAAGCTGCCATGACGAGCGGTGAGCAAGTGTATCTAAAAACCTGTGTTGCCTGTCATCAGCAAAATGGTGAAGGCTTGCCGCCCACTTTCCCATCATTAAAAGCAAGCCCGCTGGTAAAAAACAGCGATCCTGCTGCGCATATCGATCGCGTATTGAATGGCAAACAGGGTACAGCAATGGTGGCGTTCAAGGAGCAGCTCAATGATCAGGAACTTGCAGATGTTATCACTTATGAACGCAATTCCTGGGGCAATCAGAGTAAGTTGGTGACGCCAGATCAGATCAAGACCGCGCGTCAAGGCCAAAAACAATAAAGAATAGGAAGCACAACCATGACCGAACACGAACACCACGCACATGCTCATGATGACGGCCATCATCATGGCCACATTGGACATATGCCTCCAGCTCATCACTCCATGAAAAATGGATTATGGCCGTGGATATCCGGCTGGTTATTTACCACTAACCACAAGGACATTGGCACACTGTATTTGTTATTCAGCTTGCTCATGCTGTTTGTGGGTGGCGGAATGGCATTGCTGATTCGTTTGCAACTTTTTGAACCCGGCGCGCAATATTTCAATCCGAACTCTTACAATATCCTCGTGACCACGCACGGTCTCATCATGATATTCGGTGTGATCATGCCGGCATTCGTGGGTCTTGCCAACTGGATGGTGCCGATGATGATTGGTGCGCCAGATATGGCATTGCCACGTCTGAACAACTGGAGTTTCTGGATATTGCCATTTGCTTTCACCATCCTCCTTTCTTCGCTGTTTGTGGCAGGTGGTGGCCCCAACTTCGGCTGGACGATGTATGCTCCCTTGTCTTCGACTTATGGTCCACCGAGCACGGATTACCTCATCGTTGCCATTCACATGATGGGTATTTCATCTGTTCTGGGCGCGATCAACATTATCGCGACCATCATTAACTTGCGTGCACCTGGCATGACATGGATGAAAATGCCATTGTTTGTCTGGTCATGGTTTATTACGGCATTTCTATTGATCGGTGCGATGCCGGTGCTGGCGGGTGTCGTTACCATGGTGTTGTTCGATAGACATTTTGGAACCACATTCTTTGAAGCAGCAGGTGGTGGCGATCCAGTCATGTTCCAGCATTTGTTCTGGTTCTTTGGCCATCCTGAAGTTTACATCATGATTCTGCCGGCATTTGGCATCATCTCCGAAGTCATTCCAACCTTTTCGCGCAAGCGTTTATTTGGTTATGAATTCATGGTGGGTGCAGTTGCGGCGATTGCTTTCCTTTCCTACATCGTCTGGGGGCATCATATGTTCACAGCGGGTATGGCGGTGGGTACGCAATTATATTTTATGTATATCACCATGCTGATTGCAGTACCGACCGGTATCAAGGTTTTCAACTGGGTTGGCACCATGTGGCGCGGTTCGCTAACATTTGAAACTCCAATGTTATTTGCGATTGCATTCGTCATCCTGTTTACCATTGGTGGCTTTTCCGGCTTGATGCTCGCGATTGTGCCGGCGGATTATCAATATCAGGATACTTATTTCGTGGTTGCACATTTCCATTACGTGTTAGTGGCGGGTGCATTGCTTTCCATCTTTGCTGCTGTTTATTACTGGCTGCCGAAATGGACAGGGCGCTATTACAACGAAACATTAGGTAAATGGCATTTCTGGCTGACTGTAATCGGCGTCAATCTGACATTCTTCCCCATGCATTTTCTGGGGCTGGCTGGCATGCCAAGACGTATCACTGATTACGCGCCGCAGTTTACTGAGTTCAATATGGTTTGCACGGTTGGTGCATTCATCCTGGGTTTCTCGCAGTTGATATTCCTTTATAACGTCATTTCCACCATGTTAGGCAAGGGTGAGAGAGCAGATGACAGAGTATGGGAAGGTTCGCATGGTCTGGAGTGGACGCTGGATTCACCACCTCCATATCATAGTTTCACTGAACCACCACAATTGGGTTCCATCACGCATGAAATCGATGCGAAATACGAGCATTAATCAATCGAGGTGAGACATGAATCAGAAAAAATCGCATCGCAAGGTTTTTATCATTGGCACGGTTGCTGGTGTGATCATGTTTGGTTTTTGTTTCGCGATGGTGCCGTTGTACGGTTTGATTTGCAAACAGGCGGGATTGAATTCAACAGCAGGTAATAATGGCTTGTTGACAGCAGTGAGTGCTGAACCCACTGAACCGCCTGATTTGACCCGTCGTGTGAAAGTGCAATTTGTGGCGGTCAATCATAATGGCATGCCGTGGGAATTTTATCCGCGCACCAAAGAAATCACGGTGCATCCCGGAGAAAATGGCAAGATTTTCTTTTTTGCAAAAAACACCACGGATAAAGCCATGAGTGTGCAAGCTATTCCGAGCATGACACCCGTGATTGCGCTGAAACATTTTCATAAAATTGAATGCTTTTGCTTTACGCAACAAACCTTGTCTGCGCATGAAGGTAAGGAAATGCCGATGATATTTCGCATCGACAAAGACTTGCCAAAAGAAATTCACGTGATAACACTGGCTTACACTTTGTATGACACCACCCCTAAAGAAACAAGGAAGGGATAAGAAAATGAGTAACGTTACAATGAAAAAATATCATCCGGTTAATTATTATTTTATTGCGGATCCTTCTTTCTGGCCGATCATTGGCTCCATTGGTTTATTCACTACCTTTCTTGGTCTGGTGAATACCTTGCATCATAATTTTTATGGTCCATACATGATGGTAATCGGCATATTAATTTTGTTGACCACCATGTTTGGCTGGTTTGGCAAAGTCATACATGAAAGTCTCAAGGGATTGCATAGTCCGCAAATGGATAGAACCTATCGTTGGGGAATGATGTGGTTTATTGTTTCGGAAGTCGCATTATTTTTCGTATTTTTTCTTGCGCTTTTTTATACGCGATTATTTGGCATTACAGAATTAGGCGGTGATCCATTTAATTTTGTGCAAGACCTTTATATGTTTAAAGGTGGTGCGACGCATCATTATTTATGGCCTAACTTCCAGCAAACCTGGCCATTGCTTGTGAATCCTAATCCGGAATTATTTAAAGGCCCAGAATCTGTTATTCCTACCTGGGGAATTCCTGCGATTAACACTTTATTGTTATTAAGCAGCGCAGTTACGGTGACGTGGGCGCATTGGGGATTTAAAAAAGGTAATCGCAAACAAATTATTCTCGGTTTGATTCTGACCATTATTCTCGGATGTATTTTTGAAGGTTTTCAGGCGCATGAATATCACATGGCGTATACCGAAATAGGTCTGACGCTTGCGAGTGGAATTTATGGCACGACATTTTTTACCCTCACAGGTTTGCATGCGTTGCATGTCAGCATGGGAATCATTATGCTGACCATTATTCTCATCCGTTGTTTGAAAGGCCATTTCCTGCCTGAGCATCATTTTGCATTTGAAGCCGTTTCCTGGTATTGGCATTTTGTGGATGTTGTATGGTTATTTCTGTTTGTCTTTGTTTACTGGATATAAATTTATAGTGGAATTGGCATGACATTTCTCATTAACGCCTCGCAATTAGACAAGTTTCGCAAGAGCCAGAAGAATGTCACCATTCTGGATGCGAGCTGGCACTTGCCTGCGGCTAATCGTCATGCCAAACAGGAATTTGAGGAAGCACATGTTGGCGGTGCACGATTTCTGGATTTGAATGAGTTTCATGATAGTCATTCATCGTTATCCAATATGTTAATCCGCGACGAAAATCTCATTAGTCAATTGGTTGGTAATTTGGGAATTACGAACGAGCATAAAATTATTTTTTATGACAAAAGTGATTTGCATACCAGTTGTCGTGCGTGGTGGATGTTTCGTGTATTTGGACATCCTGTCAGTCAGCTATTTGTTCTCGATGGCGGTTATTCTGCGTGGGAAAAATATGGTGGCAAGATAGAAAACGGTGAAGCGCGTCCAGCGCATGCACGCACATACACAGTTAATTATGTCGCGCATTTAGTTCGTACCTTGATGCAGATGAAGAACAACGTGCATCATCCATCTGAGCAAGTAGTTGATGTGCGTCATCCCGTACGTTATGCAGGTGGTGCAGAAACGCGTATAGGCTTGCGTTCCGGTCATATTCCAGGAAGTTATTGTTTTCCGTATTTCACGATGTTTGATGCAGAAGGTCGTTTTAAGCCGCTGGATAAAATTCGTCGTCAATTATCAGGAACGGGATTAAGTTTTGATTATCCCATTGTGAGTACCTGTGGTTCTGGAATCACTTCTGCGATTCTGAATTTTGTTCTGGAATTATTAAATCAGGAAAATAATGCCTTGTATGATGGTTCCTGGGCAGAGTGGGGTTCAGAACAATTATATCCCGGTGAAACCAGCATTGATGAAAGACCAGTTGTGACGAGTCTTGAGAAATAAAATAAAACATAGTTTGGCAAATTCCTCCAGCTCCCTTCGTCTAGTGGTCAGGACATCGCCCTCTCACGGCGAGAACACGAGTTCGAATCTCGTAGGGAGCGGATTTAAAAATACTGGCTAATCCATAGGGCCAATAATTTTTCGTTTAAAGGAATCAATGTTGTTTGTTTCATCCATAATAAACTTATTAAGAGCTTCAATTTTTTTCCAATCTTGTTCCTGTTTAGCTATTTCCAGATTGATTTTGGCATCTTCTACTACATCTGCTAATTTTTGAATTTTATTTTCAATTCTGATTCTATCTTCTCGTCTTTGAGAGAGAATTGTTGAATCTAGTCTTAATTTTTTTACTGTCCAATTTCCCCGGGATGTTTTACCGCGCCAAATAAACTTTGATGTATCGATGTGTGTTTCAATATGATCTTCACGTGGATTTACTATGATGTAACCCCGTAGCAGTTCAGCAAAATTAGGCCAATAATCTTGTTTATAGGTATTACAATCCCTGCAAGCATAGATAAGGTTATTATATGCATTTATAAGGTCAGGGAATTTTTTTTTGGGTCGATAATGGTCAATATGAAAGGATTTACAACCACCAACCTCTGGTTCCCTTGTCTGGCAATAAGCACATTGATATGAAAACTCTGCTCTGAGCTTTGGTTTGTAAATGCGATATGTAGTCATAAAAAAATACTATTAGGCCGCTTTAAAGATTACTTTGGTTTAATATTCTTGCAGATTTGATTTAATTTTAATTGGGCTGATTCGAGAGCTATATCAATGTTCTTTTCATCTTCCTTGTATGTAGATTCAATCCTATATAGTTGCAAATCTAAAGCATCTATTTTTGCATCGATAGCTTTTAACTTTGACCGATAATATGGATTGTAGTATTTGAATGGGTTATCAAGAATGTTATTGCGTTGTTTCATTAGAGGGGTTTTTAGATAAATAATATTTTCTATTCGCTGAGCCTTGTTTTCAGGAAGTGTTGTAACGACATAAGAGGATTCTAGTTCTATCCTTTTCCTTTCCGGAATTTCTCTCTGGTTGAAAAGGCTAAAATCTTCAGAATCATTTATTATTCTTTCGATGTGTCTGTTTGGATTATTGATCTTTAATCCTCTGGGTGTAAAGGTTGTAGTGCTCATTATTCTACCTCCATCAAAGCGCGTGTTTTATCTGTTATTAGATTCTCAAAAAATTCGCCAAGAGTGTCATGCGCTTGAGATGCTAATGTGATTATATTATCAATATCAGGAATGATGTTTGGTATTGTGAAGCAATCAATGTCTAAAATGAATTTGTTTCCTGATTCTCCAGGGTTTAAAGCGTCAGTCAAAAATTTTGTTTTAACGGTAAATATAGGAGCGCTTTCACTTGTCTTAATCGTGTTGGTCAAAAGCAAATTAAATCCATTGAGGTTTGCAAGACTATCAGGAACATCAATAACAATTTTAAAATAATCAGAAATATTGGTAGCTAATTCAGGAGTTAGAAAGCTATTGATATATCTCATGCCCACTCGAGTAAGGGTTAGAGGTTTTGCTGCATCTAAGTAGGCGCTAACAATCTTTTTTATGGAAGGAATAAAATCTTCCCATGTTGAGTATTTAAGTTTATTTGCTACCGCTATTCCTGGGCCAAATTGAAGTAATTCAGAATTATCTATTTTCCGCGCACGCATTAAAGGTGCTTGGATTGTAGGTGCTGAAGAAGGGCAGATAGCTTTATCCGTTTCTAAAAAAAAGAACTCATGCTTTATATCTTGTTTATTAGGATATTCTGATTTAATTTTTTCAAAAATTTGTCCTGGCACAGCAAAGTCGAAACTATCATAATTAAATTTTGCTTCAAAAATTGCTTCTTGAATTGCTGGTTTCTTGTACTTTCGTCTTGCGATCAGGTTGCTCATAATAATCACCTACCCGGTTTCTAATTTCTAACCTTTTCAATTGTTGTCATTTTCTCTAATAATGTATCAGATGCCTAGCGAAATCATTAGGTAATACTAAACAATTGCTATAAGCCTAATATATCCGGCAATGCTTGATCACCTAAGCACGTGAATTTGATACCTTGTGCCTGCAACCAACAAATGAACTTTCAATTAAAATAAATGAAAACCAATAAATAGTTATTGTATTTCGATAATTATTCCCTTATATTCCTCATCCATCAGCGCTGATGAAACTAAATTACCTGTTAACTTAAAGACTGAGGCTTGTATGAATAAAATCAAAAATGTCAGCTTATTTTTTCGATATGTATTTCAAATTCTTTTTATTGCTGTACCTGTTTTATTAATCATTAGCTGGATGTATGCGCCGGACGAATTGGTTTTTTTAATGGGATTTGTAAAATTAAATGCGATTCCTGCGACGTATAGTGGAATGCATACATATACTGCGCAAGGCTTGCCTGAGAAAGCTATTTTGCATGTGCTCAGCATGAATGAAAAAATTTTAGGTTGTCTCGTTAGCATCATACCGACGATGATTGAAATGCTTGTGCTTTATTTTCTTATCAAGTTATTTAAATTATATGAACAAGGTGAAGTTTTTTCGCTGAGTCATGTCAGGTATATGCGCGATATTGGTTTTGCTTTATTGGCCGGTCAATTGATTGAACCGTTTTATCAATTTGTGATGGGATTAGTGCTGACACTCAATAATCCTCCCCGTCATCGTTATGCAGCTATTCATATGGATCAAACCAATATTGGAATTTTACTCACCGCATTGCTGGTGATTTTGATTTCCTGGATTGTGGCGGAAGGTTGCAAATTACGTGAAGAACAACAACTCACAATATAGGTGATGTTATGCCAATTATCGTTAATCTTGATGTAATGCTTGCCAAAAGAAAAGTTCGATCAAAGGAATTGGCTGAAGCGATTGATATTACTGAACAGAATTTATCGATATTAAAAACCGGTAAAGCGAAAGCAATTAGACTGGCAACACTCGAGGCAATTTGTAATTATCTCGCGTGTCAACCGGGAGATATTCTGGAATATACGAAATAGAAAATGTGGGTTGGATTGTGACGGAGAGCTGTCATCCTGTTGCGGAGAGCTATCATCCTGTAGCTGAGAGCTGTCATCCTGAGCGCGGCTCTTGCTTTTGCGCGAAGGATCTCATGAATAAAGCTCACAGCTCGCCATGAGATACTTCGCGCAAAAGCAAGAGCTGCGCTCAGGATGACAGCTCTCCGCAACAGGACGACAGCTCTCCGCTACAGGATGACAGTTCTCCGTTACAGAGATGACAGCTCTCAGTTTATCCCAACAACTCCTTCATGAAATTAACCTCACCTCACCCCACATCTTTTCCATCAATCTTTTATTTCCCTGCATTAACATCTGCATCGGCGCATCTTTCTCATATTGTGTATTCCGATAATGCAGCATGGTTTCCTGAATAAATTCCCTTCCTTTAATTTCAACCTGCAATTCATTCAAAATAAATTGTTTAATCCATTCCGCGCCTTCTGCAACCGTTGCCGCCACTTTGTCGCTCAAGCCATACACAAACGGATGAATCCAGTTTTCTACTCGCACATCGAGAATATCTACTGTACTGCGTTGATAATGGGATTCCGGCGGGCATAATGACACAACAGCGATATTATTCATCTTTGCCCACATCATTTCTGCACCTACGCCTAATCCACGGCGTTGGCGCACATCAACAAACACAACATGGCTGCAATACACTTGTGTCATGTCACGTCCGAATACAGATTTCTGATCTGACAAATCATCGCTACGAACTGCGGGATGTAAAAAATCCACTTTCACAGGAGCAATGACTTCAGAAATAATTTTTAACTCAACCTCACTCCAGTAATCTTCATTCGTTTGTTCATGTCCTTTTTTGATGTTGCCTGCAAGATAAATCGCCACTCTTTCCATCGATAAACTCCTGTGTAATAAATTAATTTTCAAACCGTTAGTTGATATGTGAAATTCATAATTTGATCAGTAACATCTTTTGGGAAATTTTGACGTAGTCTATTTTCTCGATTAAAGAATAACAATCCATAACTGCTGATGAATTTTTTCTTTAATCCATTTTCAATTTTCGTGCAAACATTCAGATATGCTTCTGAATGTGTCGTCAAATGCTGATGGCCACGTTTGAAGATATGAAAATAAAACGCGATGTTATTGCCTTTACTGTCTACCTCATTCGGCCAGTTTTCGTTTTCAAGAAGCAGGTTTATAACAGCAAGAATAGGAAGGTAATGTTCACAAGCTGGTTCATGATCGCCCATGCAATTTTTAAGTAAAATTTGCAGAGGTGTTTTTATTATCCAGTTTTCAATTACAAACGGCTGATTTTTTTTACTTCTTTGCATTTCCATGATTTCCATAAGGTTGATCAGCGCAGGGAAATTTTGCGGCAAGCAACTTTTTGTATCAACATCAAAGCTGATCTCTCTGGGCTCAGGACGTAATATATCCATCCATGTTGAAGCAATAACATGCCAATGTGAAAAAAACTCACGTTTTTTGCAAAACTCAAGCAGATGGATTGTGGTGATACTGCCCAGCATATTCTTTTTTTGCAGTGCATTAAGTAATTCGAGCACATACATGCCATTTACAGGAGATTCCAGCGTGAATATTTTTCCGAATATTGTCTCACCAGTACAATTCAAAAAATCAGGTTCGGTCGGCATTTTTTCAGGGTTGCTGGAAAAGTAATAAAAATATAAAGCCGCAGTGTAATGTTCCGAAGATAAAGCCCGGCAAAATAATTCGAGTAACTCGTTTGCATCCAGTTGTCGTAATTGTTGTTGATGAGGATTCATGCAGTTTTTATTAAACCACGTTGATAACAATTCTATCCGTGCGCAAATTTCTCCATATGTTTTGTTGATTGCGGGATCTATTTCACGAAGATTATCTTTAAATATACGGTAATAATATTCAACTCCATGCCCTTCGCTGTCGTAAGTATAAACCCAGTATTCCTGATTCATTATCATGTATTCAATGGCATAAAGTAATTCCTGAAAATAAGTTTTATCAGGTTTGCAGGAATAAAGTGCGCTCAGCAAAACTGGACGTTTGACATATTTTGCAATGGAGAAATCCGGTGTAAATTCACGTTGATCCATTTCCGCCAATGTGCCAAGCGTAGATAGATTTTTTTTACTGCATAGCGGCATGGAAAATATTGTATTTCTGGGATCAAGATCTATATCAGGAGAAAATTTTAATTTTACATAGCATTCCACTTCTTCCCAATGATGAATTAAATGACGCTTGCTACATAACAGAAAGTAATCGGTGCGACCTGGCTGGAGTTTGAGTCTGGGTTTATAACGAGGCCAATGTGGATTGGAGTTGTCATTCAGATTGCGTACCCGAAAGTGATCAAATAATTCTAATAGAAATGCGCCATCCACAGGTTTTTTAAGCGTGATAAGCATTTTATGCATAATGTTATCTGCATCGCATTTGAAGTGTATTTGTTCCAGTGTGGTTTTTCGATCAGATGCAAAATGAAAAATCCAGGCTGCAAGGTCATATTTCCGATCATCGAGTGCTTTTGCGAATTTATCCATTAATTGATCCCGGTTGCAGTGGCGAACATCAATGATATTTGTGTGATAAATTTCCTTTAGATTCACAAAATAAATAATAATGATGTTGATGATTTCGGGAAGAAGATCATTATGAAAATTTCGGATTAAAAACAGAATTTCCATGGATTTATTATTGTAGTAAGTATCATGGATGAGTCTGGATATTTCATCGGGAATGGGAGAGTCTATTATTTCAGATTGATCACCATTGTTTTTACTTTTTATTGCCCTTATGTACCGATTTAAATAATAGAAAATGTTATTACCCATGCTATCTAGTCTGGAAACACACATGGGATCGATGTGAATACATTGCGTTATGATATCTTTTATCAATCTAATTTGATTTTCATCAACCCATCCTGTTTGCAGCGATAAAAATAGTTTTTGCAGGAATGAAACTGTAATGATATCGACCTTTAATCGCTCATCATAAGGGAAAGTCAGGTTGATTAACTCTTTCGTGATTAATAGTTTAATTGCATCGCTGCGATGATGTATGTATGCCGTTATAATTAGTTTCAGCGATAATTTTTCTTCTGCCGTCAGGTGACGGATAAAAGCAATTTCAAATTCGTCGAAAATTTTGGAAAAATAAATTCTTTTATCATGTAAATCGTTATATAGAGCATTTTTATCATCGCCTTCAGGGTCTGAGTCGTCAGCGAATAAAAAAGAATGTGCTTTATCCATGATATTAAAAAATTTAAAATGCGGCGAATCTGCTCCATAAAATGAAGCAATACGTTTGCCGGTTTTTTCTTCAATGAGATGTATGGTTGCAGTCAAATCATCCCATTCATCTGCTTTGATTGCCTCGCTAATTTGAAAGAATAAAAAATTGACCGTACGACCAATGCCATAAGTTTTCTTCTGACTATTTCCATCATGACGGAAGATAATTTGTTTGATGATGCTGGCATGTTTTGCATCAGGCTGCTGTGCATAATCGATTAAGAGCGCGCAGATATTTTCGAAGTTATTTGCATTATTCCAGGGTTTTTGCATTTGCAGAAGATCAATTGCAGAGCTATTCATGAAAAGTCTCGGTTATTATTAATTTGCCGGC
>JABDFQ010000015.1 GCA_013286495.1 Gammaproteobacteria bacterium
CGTAACTTCTTTTTTGGATTATGTCTGATTGTCATTGCCTTATACATCGGTATGCTCGGTTATCATTTTTATGAACACATGTCCTGGGTAGATGCGTTTGTGAATGCTTCGATGATCTTGTCGGGCATGGGTCCAATGGGTCCGTTAGCTACCACGAATGGGAAAATTTTTGCAGGATTTTATGCGCTTTTTAGTGGTCTTGCATTTATTGCTATCATGGCCATCGTATTTTCGCCTATCATTCAGCGTTTCTTTCGCCAAATACATCTTGAGAGCAAGGGTTAAAGCATGGAAAAAAGTTTCAACAAGATAATGCATGGTTATCAGCAGTTTAGAAAAAAATATGCGCAAGGTGATCAATCCATCATGGAATATCTTTCGGATTATGGTCAGCAACCGCAGGTAATGGTCATTGCCTGTTGTGATTCGCGTGTCGATCCAGCATTGATATTGCAATGTGATCCAGGTGATTTATTTGTTGTGCGCAATGTTGCAAATATTGTGCCGCCGTTTGAGCAGGATGACATGCATCATGGCACCAGTGCTGCGCTTGAATTTGGCATACGATTTTTGAAAGTTAAACATCTGGTATTGCTTGGACATAGTCAATGTGGTGGCATACAAACTCTGCTTGAAGGCAAACATTCAATAAAAAATGATTTCATTAGCAATTGGGTTTCGATTGTCGATGAACAAGCTGATAATAAAATGAATGCAGATGATTATGCGAAACTGGCTGTCAAAAAATCCTATGAAAATTGTCTAACATTTCCCTGGATCGAAGAGAAATTACAGCAAAACGAATTAGCAATCCATCAATGGTATTTTGATATTAAAACCGGCAGAATTTTTGCTTATTCTGAAAATAAAAATGAATATGTGGAATTATGAAGATATGATGTTGAGCTTGTAATATCGCATAATCTAGCTGGTTTGTTCATGTAGCAGATGTGTCATCCCAGAAAATACGCCGCATCTGTCCCATTTTAATTAGCTGCTGTTGTTAAGGCGCATTTGTTTGGGATCCGGTATTTTGCGGTAATGAAAAGTTTAATTTTAATTACTGGACATTGTTAATCATTAAATATATATTTTCCGCTCCCCACCCCAATTCCCCAATATTTTTATTTCCCAACTGGTTTTGAAAAAAACCTGTCCCCGTATATTTCAATTCATTTTTCCCAACGATTTCAGAGGAGAGATTCTGTCATGAATAAATTAAGTCATCGTGAAGTTCAGATCATTCAATACAAAGCACAGGGATTTACTGCGAAGGAAATCGCGAAATGTATTGGGCTTGAATATCGCACTATCGAAATTTATATCGGTTCCATTATTAAAAAACTGGAGGCAAAAAATATTGCGCACGCAGTTTATATTGCAGCGCAGGAAAATATTCTGAATCACTATCAATAAACTGTATTTTTACAATATTGGCACTTAAGCAAACATCAACAATAATGCAATCACTCGCAATGTCGCGAGCAATAACAAAGGAGAAATTAATTATGAGTAAGAATCGTATTTTAGCATTTAATCAGTCACGAAAATTATCTGAAAAAGAACTTGAAGATGTGTCTGCTGCAGGTATGACAACATATGTATCAGGAGGAGTTACTTATAGTAGTTCTACCGGTTGGGATACCAAAGATCCTGATGTGACGTTCGATTAAAGTATGTTTAAAAATTACCAACATAAACAATGAGGGAATTAATATGAATAAAAGTCGAATTTTAGCTTTTAATCAATCCAGAAAATTATCAGCTGATGATCTTGAAGATATATCTGCAGCTGGTTTAACAACTTCTGTATGCGCTGGTGCTACGTATGGATATCCTGGTGGTTTGGATGATCCGCATGTTGATGTAAATGTTGATTTTTAAAACATGCCCCCGCATGCAAGTGCGGGGGAAAAATTAGAAAAGGAGAAAAATATGGTCAAAGTTTTAATTCCTACCAAACCAGATGACAATGATGCTTTATATGTAAAATTGGCACTGGAAAAACGTGGACACGAATGTGTTGTATGGTACACAGCTGATTTCCCGCAAAAACAAACACATTCATTCGAATTATTTCAGAATAAAATTTACTGGAGTGCCAGAGGAGTCGATTTTCGCGTCAATCCCGATGATCATTTCGGAGTAGTGTGGTATCGACGTCCGCGTCAGCCTTGTTTGCCAGATGCAATTCATCCAGATGATATTCCAAATGCAAGGAATGAAAATTTAGCATTATTTAAAACATTCTGGCATGTTCTTGCGCCTAATGCATTCTGGATAAATCCGGTTGATGCATCAAATAAAGCTAGTTGTAAATTATTGCAATTAAGGGTTGCGATGGAAGTTGGCCTGAATATTCCAGATACTTTATTCTCCAATGATCCGGGTCAAATTAAAGTTTTTATTGATCGTTATAATAATGAAAATGTCATCTATAAAACATTACATCCACTTATCTGGATCAATCAGGAAGAAATGCGTTTAACTTATACAAATGAAATAAAAATTGAAAATCTTCCTTCTGATACGATTTTGCAATATACGCCAGGAATTTTTCAGAACAAAGTAGCCAAGCAATTCGAACTTCGTGTTACATATTTTGGCGAGCATTATGTTGCTGTCAAGATAGATTCACAGCAGGATCAGCGTAGCAAAATGGATTGGCGCAATGTTCCGGGTCATCAGTTGCAACTTTCTGAATTTCAACTTCCAGATGAAATCGATGCGAAATGCAAGGCACTAATGAGGAAAATGGGTTTGGTCATGGGTTGTTTTGACATGATAGTTACACCAGATAATGAATATTATTTTCTTGAAGTAAATGAGCAAGGACAATTTTTATGGGTAGAGGAGTATCTTCCAGATGTGAGAATGCTTGATATGTTTTGCAACTTTATTATCAATGGTTCCATGTCATATGGGAAAGCTTCACCAAAACCTGTTCGTATGACTGATTTAAGATCTCATATTTATGATTTAAAAAAAGATGTAATGGATAAACACGTAAAACCAGCTGATAGATATTAATCATTTTAATTATCAATAAGGAGAGTGAAGATGTTGTTCAAGACAAGCTGTCAATTTTTATTATTTGTTTTTGTCATGTGTATGTCTGTGTTTTCAGCGCAAGCAGGTGAGAATACGCCGTATTTTGTGGATGTCTATCGAAGTAGGCAAATTAATAGCGAGCAAATTATCAGTAAATTTGGTAAGCAACTTCAGGAAATTGCAAATATATATGGCGACAGAAGGAATCTTGAGAAGAATGCGCTTAAAGCTGTTACATTAAAGGATAATCTTGATAAGCAGTTAAAAAAATTAGGAGATTTTTCATACATTGAATTGTCACTAATTCAATACCCGCTGAATAGGAAAATTTATTTTACGATTGATGTAATCGATAAAATTGATCAAAATCGTCTTCCTCACTTTACGTCTTATCCCCATCATTCTGTTACTGATCCATATAATCTGGTTAAATCCTGGCGGACATATGAACTAACAGCGATGAGACTATCATGGAATGGCGATTTGAAACAGGTAAAATCTTGTTCTCAATTGCATTGTGTTTATGGATTTGAACATGCAGATTTAAAAAAATATGAAAATATTTTTGATACAAAAGTGCCAAAATCAAAATCACAATTAATAAAGGTTTTACGATATGACAAAGATGAATATAACCGTGCAGCTGCTGCTTATCTTTTAGGTCATCTTCGTAATGGGCAGGAATTAATTAGTATTTTGAAGCCATACATGTGGCAATCCAGCTCAGCAGTACGCAATGCTGTCATGCGTGTGATGGGAGTGGCATTGTTGAACATGAAGGCTACACATCCTGATTTTCCGATAAAAGATGCCGTAACTGCTTTGGATTTTCCGACTTTAACGGACAGGAATAAAGCTTTAGTTATTCTTTCAGCTCTGGCAAATCAGCCGCGATATGCAAAATATATCATCCAGCACGCCAGTGATAATTTAATGGAAGAGTTAAAACAGGTGCAGTTGAATGTCCATGGTCTTGCATATGATACTTTGCGCAACATGAGTCATCAAAAATACGGTGAAAGGGATTATGCAGCCTGGGAAGCATGGTTGGCGAAGAAAAAGCAGGAATATGCAAAGCAACAAAGCTGATCTGCTACGAAGAGCGATTCTTATCCTGCGGATTTTTTTGAAGTAACTTACAAAGAGCGATTCTTATCCTGCGGATTTTTTGAAGTAACTTACGAAGAGCGATTCTTATCCTGCGGATTATTTGAAGTAACTTACGAAGAGCGATTCTTATCCTGCGGATTTTTTGAAGTAACTTACGAAGAGCGATTCTTATCCTGCGGATTTTTTGAAGTAACTTGCGAAGAGCGATTCTTATCCTGCGGATTTTTTGAAGTAATTTACGAAGAACCATCCTTATTCTGTGGATTTTTTGAAGTAATTTACTACGAAGAGCGATCCCCTCTCCCGGAGCGTTTCTCAGCGAGGGGAGAGGGGGAGGGGTGAGGGCATTGATATAAAAATCCTCTCTCTATTTCATCAACTCATACATACACAAGTTCACACCCATGCAAAATCGACATCTTTTTCGTGAAAATGCGCTCAAGCGGCTGGACTCAGCAGAAGAAATTCAGGCATCCCTGATCATCCTCAAGCCAGCCGCCTGGTTTTGGTTACTCCTCGCCAGTTTATTGATCGCTAGCATATTTATCTGGTCAATCTACGGAAGATTGACCATGACCATTTCTTCTCCCGGTATATTATTACCAGCGAAGCAGCTTAATTATATCGAACAAATCATGAAGGAAAATATGCATGACAGAAAACAAAGATTAAGTCAGCTCAAAAAAATACTGGATGACAAACGTGTGTTATATAAACAGCATTATTTATCAATCATGGATATGCAACGAGCAGAGGAAGAATATCTTGCTGCAAAAACAGACTTGCTAAATACCTCGCATGTTCTTAATCCATAC
The DNA here is from genome assembly GCA_013286495.1 of Gammaproteobacteria bacterium. GTDB lineage: Bacteria > Pseudomonadota > Gammaproteobacteria > DSM-16500 > DSM-16500 > Aquicella. Next base: position 4,977 of record JABDFQ010000015.1, read on the forward strand.
GCACAACAATCACTTTTTTCTTATCCGGCAGCAGATAAAAATGATGATTATTTTGCACTCGTATTTATTGGAAACAAGGAAGGCAAGAAAATCCGCAAAGACATGCAAGCACTCATATTGCCGAACAATTTATCACCGTATGAATATGGATACATCAAGGGTTCTGTTATAGCCATCTCCCGCTATCCAATTTCAAGGGATATAGCTTATTACTATCTTGGCAATAGCAGTCTGGTTGATGAATATTTTGCTAATGGTGCGCCATTCATCGTCAAAATCAAGCTTGATAAAAAACAGGCAGCACAATTTGCATGGTCATCTAACCGTAGTCCACCATTCAGCATTGATAGTGGTAGCACAGTAACAGTTAAAATCATCAACAAAAATGCTTCACCTATCAACTATCTTTTTCATTCTGAATATGAGTCCTGATATGCGCTTTGGAAAAGTCAAAACACCGGTATATTTGCAATTTTCTGAAACAGAATGCGGCATTGCCTCGTTGGCGATGGTGTTTGCGTATTATAAAAACATTGTGCCTTTACATAGCTTGCGTGAAAAAACTGGTGCATCGAGAGATGGCTGCAAAGCATCTACATTAATGAGACTCGCCAAAGATTATGGTTATCGCACTGAATCATATTCAGTTGACATAAGCGAGCTAAAGCTATTACGACAGCCAGTCATTGCATACTGGAATTTCAGCCACTATGTTGTCATTAATGGATTCAGCGGCAATAAAGTCAGTATTAATGATCCAGCTTGTGGTCATAGACTGGTTGATATGGATGAATTCGATAAATCGTTTACAGGCATTATCATTGTCATCACACCGACAAAAAACATCATCAGGCAAACATCAGAAAACATTCTCTTTAAGTTATTCAGGCAATGGATAAAAAAATATTATAAGGAAATTCTGTTTATCATGATCTGTTTACTAATATCGGCTGTCATACCATTATTGCAGACCAACTTATCAACCTTATTCATTAATTACTGCATTATTTACAGCAATCAGGACTGGATCCCCTGGCTTTGTGCCATATTGACATCGCTCATGATGTGCTTATGTATTACTGATATTTATCAAAAATATAAATTATTTCAATTATGCGCAACAGAAAGCATGGTCAAATCTGCTCAAATTATTCAGCAAAGTCTTGTGTTGCCATTGCAGTTTTATGCTTTGAATCAAAAATCATTTCTGATCATTATGCTTTCACGTGCAGAAATAATTATAAATTCACTCCTGAAAAATATTGGCAGTATATCGACTCAGGCTATTCTTATTTTAGTATGTTCGATATTCATGGCGACACTGGATACCTATTTATTTTTTACTTCCATGATCCTGATCTTGCTAACCATGCAAACAGGCATAATCATTCAGCGGCGCAATCTCGAGAATGATAAATCGCGTCTGCATTTTCTTGGCAAATGGCATGCACATACCTTATCTTTGGTGCGCAACAAGGAAACGATCAATGCTTGCGGGCTGGAATCAGGCATGCTTGCTAACTGGCGTGGTCTGTATCATCAAAAATTGAATTTACAGCAAACGAGCAATTATTTTCTTGCATTAAGTGAATCTATTAATGGTTGTTTTAGTTCGATAGCGACATTTGCAATATTTGTCATGGGTGGCATGCGCATAGCACAAGGTCATTTATCCATTGGTCATTTAATGGGATATTTTGCCTTGCATTCCATTCTGCAAAATAATCTGACATCCATCATTCAGGTAATGAAAGACTGGCAGGAAGCTCAGCTTTCCTATATGCGCATACATGATCTTTTCCAGCGGCAAAAAGATGAACGTTTTTTGGAAGGCAAAATAGATGCTCGGATAATGGATCAACCATTCCAGCTTAATTGTCAGCAAATATATTTTTATTACAATAAACTGAATCCTAAAACGGCTTTGCAAAATATTAATATTACGATTGCCTCACATCAGCATATTGCCATTGTTGGTAAAACAGGCTCAGGAAAATCCACATTGGCAAAATTATTATGTGGCCTGTACCAGCCTGATGAAGGTGAAATCACTTTAAATCACACTAATATTCGAGACTTATCAGCAGCATCATTATCGAAATCATTTGCATATTTATCACAGGATGTTGCGTTATTTGCTGGAACTATTCATGAAAACCTGGTGTTATGGGCAGAAGATGTTTCGCCTGATCTCATCAAAACAGCGATTGAAGTTGCCTGCTTGCGTGATCTGATTGCCGCACGTGGGTTGTATGGAAAAGTTGAAGAAAATGGCAGTAATTTTAGTGGTGGAGAAAGACAGCGCATTGAAATTGCACGTGCCATTATACAAAATACACCGATCCTGATTCTGGATGAGGCAACTTCAGCGCTGGATATACACACGGAAGCAAAAATCATTGCAAATTTGCGACAATTAAATAAAACCATTGTGTTCATAGCACATCGTTTATCCACCATAAAACATTGCGATAATATTTATGTGCTCGAAAATGGGAAGCTAATGGAGCAGGGAAATCATGCTGTGCTCTATGCGAAAAAGCTTGCTTATTATCATTTGCTCCAATTGGAAGAAAAGGATCAGGCAGCATGAAAAATAGTTTTTTTGCACGATTGATGCATGATAGTTCATTAATAAAAGATGATGTTACTCTGGTTGCAACCTATCAATCGCTTATCATCCATCTCATGCGCAATCACAAACGAAATGTATTTGCATGTCTCGTCATCATGATTTGCCTTTCAGCTACTACATTGTTACCAATCATGCTTAATCGTTTTGTACTCGATCATTTACACGAATATCAACGGACATTTATAGCACCCATCATTGTATCTGCAACGCTCGTATTGATTGCGATCGCAATGCTTTTATATATAAAAAATCTGCTAATCAACAGGTTATCCATAACGCTCACATCGCAAATGTTGTTTGGATTATTCAAGCATTATCTTGATTTACCCATGCAGTTTACAAAAGATATGACCTCCAGTGATTTTACCCAGCGCTTTATGGAGTATGAATCAGCGACTCTGGTTTCGATACGTAAAACTTTAGCAATGGTTTTTTCCATCGGTAGTGCAATTATATTGTTAATGTATATGTCTTATTGCGATATACAACTCGCAATATTCAGTCTGATGATATGTCTGATATTTCTTCTGATTAGGTTAATCATCTTGTTTTCTGGCATGCCAGACATCAGTTGTCAAATGATGTTTCAGAGTCAGCTAGCGACTCTTTTAAATGAGATCATGTTGCAAATTCACAAGATACGCAGTGCAAATCGGGAGAGTTTTGCCTTTTCCAGATGGTTTAATAATATCATTCAGGAAAAAATGTGTGCTGAGAAAGTTATGCAGCGTGAAGTTAAAATCGGGATATTGCAGGTTTTATATTTACCTTGCCTGATGTTGTTAATATATGCCGTGATATATTTTTCGACATCAGTGCTGAATACCAATTTATTATTGCAATTGCTTATTTGCATTGGGCAATTAGCGATGATACTGGATCAAATTTGCATGGATATGGGAGCATTATTTCATTGTGTGCCAGCATTTCGACGTCTTGATAGAATTATTAATCAAAATATCAACACAGAAAATATACCGTATATGAAGCTGGATAATCCATCCACGATAAGATTTACCAGAGTAAGTTATCATGATTCAGTTGTGCAAAATATTTTGTTGCATGATATTGATCTTGAAATAAAATCAAATAAAATTACAGCACTGATTGGTGCATCAGGTTCAGGTAAATCCACCTTATTAAGATTATTGACGGGAAGTATATTGCCAGTTTCAGGTGAGATTTTAATTAACGAAAATAATATAAAAAATCTTGATCAAAACCATTTGCGTCGACAATTTGGGATTGTTTTGCAATCCAGTCATTTATTTCCTGGTACGATATTTTCGAATATATCCTGTCATCAGCAAATTACACATGAGCGTGCCTGGGAGCTGGCGAGATACGTTGGTCTGGATGCTGATATTGAAGCCATGCCGATGAAAATGAATACATATGTTTCCGACAATTCTGCTGAATCCCTATCAGGTGGTCAGGTACAAAAAATTCTGATAGCACGTGCGCTGAGTGCTGATCCGAAAATATTATTGCTCGATGAAGCGACATCAGCACTGGATAATGCCAGCCAGGATAAAATATATCGCTATCTTAAAAGCATCGGTACCACGTGTCTGGTGATTGCGCATCGTCTGGGAACGATTAAGTATGCTGATCAGATTTATGTGCTGGAGAAAGGCAGAATCGTTAGCTCAGGGATATATGAAGAAATTGCAGCGAGTGGGTTTATTTAGCGATCACTAAAAATCCGCTTCCAATCTTTCTTCATACTAATAACTTGCCATCCGCGCTGTTTTGCTTCCTGCATCAATGCATCTGAAAACGTACCCACTTTCGAATTTGCACCATAAGCATATTCGCGTATCGCATCATCATGATGAACCAGCATCATCAAATGCGCGCCTTTATTTGCCTGCGTATATTCCAGCATTTGCTGATCGCCAGTGGAATTGCCAAACGCAGCTTGCGGATGACGACCAATAAACAAATAAATATCTTCAGGTTTGCCAGACATATTATCGCGTAATAATAATTGTGGTAATTTTATCAATATGCCATTACCACGTTTGTCATAAGTATATTTTGTTGCAAGTGCTGAACCTATAATTTGTTCTGGTGGAACGTGATAAACCTGATTAGCATACACACGCACAAATTCCTGACCGCCTCCTGTGACAATATAAGTTTTATAACCATTCGCCTGTAATAATTGCATGACTTCAAGCATGGGTTGATACACAAGTTGAGTATAAAAACGATGCCAGCGTGGGTTTTTTGCCTGCGATATCCATTGTTTGACAGCTTGATGAAATGCTTCAACACTCATGTCACTATGTGTTGCGATAACAATTTTTTCCAGATCAGCAGAAGTAAATTTGGTCATCGCAACTTTATCTTTGGCGATTATTTCCTTGAATGGCGATTGTGTTTTCCATTCAGGATGTTTGAATGCTAATTGCAATACTCTGTCAAAGGCAAAAATGACTTGCGTATAAATTGGCTGTTCTACCCACAATGTTCCATCCTGATCAAATGTCGCGATGCGTTCGGCAGGTGAAACATAAGCTGGATTTTTCTTGTCAGTTGTTGCGTGTACAAAATCAAGAATGGCTTGTTTGTTCGCGCCTTCATTCCATGAAGGAAGTGGATCCTGATTATGAGCGAATAGTGGAATATTGCAGAATAATGTAATGATGGCAAAAAGATAGATATATATTTTGTTCACTGGTTCATCCCTGAATCATTAATGAGTAAAATCCATGATATCGTATGTATCAATATATTTTTATCCCTGTCAAAGTTATTTCTTAGTTGTTTAAAATCAGGTAAGTCATTGCGAGCTTGCCATATTCCTTTAACGGCTTTAACGTTGGCTAATTTATTTTTTTTCATTTTTGCCAGATAAATTTTTGATCTAGACATATGAGCCCTGTAAGTTATTAAACTAGACGTTTACATTATAGGTATATATTACACAGCTGCAATAGGTGCATTTTTTTAGTTAAATATTTGAATTTACTCCGCAATAAAACCACCGGATTGTAATTTAAACAAGTTGGCATAAATGCCATTTTCCAGTTTCACTAATTCAGCATGCGTGCCTTCTTCGACAATTTTACCCGCATCGAATACCAATATCCTGTCAGCATCGAGTATGGTTGAGAGTCGGTGCGCGATCATGATGGAAGTGCGATCTTGTGTAAGTTCATGCAAGGCATGCTGAATGGCAGATTCACTTTCAGAATCGAGTGAGCTGGTGGCTTCATCGAGAATTAATATGGGACGATCAGCAAGAATCGCTCTTGCAATGGCAATGCGTTGTCTTTCACCGCCAGATAATTTGACGCCACGCTCACCCACCAGTGTTTCATATTGTAATGGCAAGCTCAGAATAAAATCTTCGATATGCGCTTTTTTCGCCGCATTACGAATTTCTGTATCGCTCGCATCTGGTTTTGCATAAGCAATATTTTCACGCAAGCTGCGATGAAACAGAATGGGATCCTGCGGCACAAGACTCATGGCTCTACGTAATGACTGACGTGAACCTTGCTGAATATTTTGTCCATCAATGGTGATATCACCTTGCTGAATGGGATAAAGACATTGTAACAAGCGTATAAAAGTCGTTTTGCCAGAACCGGAATGTCCTACCAATGCAATGCGTTCGCCTGCTCTTATTTTTACAGAAAAATTATTAAATATTGGAGTAATTTTTTCAGGATAAGTAAATTCGATATGGTCAAAAATAATTTCACCACGTGTAATATGCAAATCAGGTAATTGCAGATGCTGATCAACTTCAGGTTGTTCATCCAGTAAATCCATTACACCATGTAAATCATACGAGGAAGTGAGGAGGTTTTTGATATTTTCACCAACATCGCGAATATAGGATTGCATGATCGTGTACGCAAAAGCGAGATACGCCATGTTTTCAACGCTTGCCATGCCATGAAAGAAATACCATGTGCCACCGCCCATGAGAATAGCGAGCATGCCGGTCAGTAAAATACGTTGTATAACGCCAGCAAAATTTCCGAGACGATACGCATGCAAATTTTTCGCACGTAGATTTTCTGTTACATCGAGAAAGCGTGAAATTTCGTAAGGTTCCTGCGCATACGATTTTGTCGGAAAAACACCACTAATATTATCAGCAAGATGAGCGCTAAAATAATCCTGGCCACGTGCATAAATACCTTGTGCAGGCCCTGAAATATTAAACACAACAAAAGCACTCACAATGATGAATATGATGAGATAAGTCAGCAGAATTATTGCTAGCAATGGAAATTGAATGGCGAGAAAGATCAGGCTGCCGATAATAATAATAGCAGTAGGAAAGATACGCACAATAATCTGATCTTCGAACACTTCAATTTTCTGGCGCGCACGATTGATTCGGGATACGATGCTGCCCGTAAAAGTGTTGGAGAAATAATTTTCTGGTAATCGGTAAACATGAGCAAATACATCATCTACCAGGGATTTGAAAATATGAGTTTCGAAAACATTGTAGATAAGATAAGCGACAGTAAACAGTAATGCCTGGACAAAATAAATGCCGAGAAAGATGAACAAGGTGATAAGAATTAAATTTCTATTATTATTCTGCTGAATGGCATTTAAAAAAGAAGCCAGTGCAGTTGGCAAATACGTTTCAAGCAATGCAGCGAGCAAAAGAATGCATAATATCAGGATTAGTTTGCTGGGTTGTCTTATCCAGTATCCTGCAGCAAATTTCAGGACGTCTGTGAAAGATTGGGAAGATGGTGTTTTTTTATGCATGTCTCGCTCGTCAAGTGGCTGGATTAATCTTATTATACAATAGGTAAAAACACTTAATAATGAAAAACTTTCTTTGACAAGTTAATTTCCAACGGCTAGGATTCAGCCATTTGTTAAGGAGAGACACTGCATGTTGAGAATATCCAAACCTATTGCTCCAAACCTTTCACGTTTTATTTCAAAGAAAACAAAAAATCAAATTAAGGATATGGATCAGGAAAAGCAAAATATATTATCATTTAAAGATCCGGTTAATCAGTCACCAATAAATATTAATCTGGAATATCTTAATCAAAAAGATGTGCAATTAACTCACTATTTGCAACAAATGTCACCGCACATTCGTCTCGATTTTTTAAAAAATCTAATTGAAAAAGTGAATAGAGAGCGTAATCATGATTTGTATCTTAAAAAGATATACGGTAATTTGCCTGCTATTGTGCGAACACTAGAGGAAAAAGATCAGGTTGATGCATTGTTTTTTCTTGATGGGGCTTGTAACTTTCTTAATGCAAAAATTAATTTATCTGATTCACAACAGCAAGAATTGTTGATAAAAATTGATAAACAAAAATTACGTATACGCTTTGATCTTATTAATAATGTATGGATCAATTTTTTAACTAATCAAGATAGCATTGCTAATTTTTTCCAGATAATAGGGCATCAAAGAATCAGAGAGGTGTATGAAAAAAAAGAATCAATTATTAACCTGTTCCTCGAGATTTCATTAAAAAATTCTTCGACATTATTAACATCTGAACAGGTTGCCGCTGCATTTATCGCATTAAAATCAGTTATAGGCGATGATATTTTTATGAAGCATTTTGCCACAGGGAATGATATCGATCTTTTTTTCAAGTTATGTCATCTCAATACAGCAATTGAATTATTAGGTCGTGAAAAAATTGCTGAACTCTTCAGTTCAGTAAATGATTTTTCTGCTATTAATTTCGATGCTAAATTCATCAATGCTATTGGTAGCATCCTTGGCGCAAAAAAGATTAATGAAATATTGAGCATGGCACCCGAAAATATAATGTCACAAAAAATCATTCGTGTGTTAACTGATACGCCTCTGGGAGAGGAATTAAAAAAGGAAACGGAGCGCGAGCTATTATATCATTCATCCAAGGCAGCTAATAATTTGTTGCTTAAATCGAAGTTAGGCATTGAGCTACAGAGTCCAACTTCTGATGATGTGGATATTAAAAGAATATTAAGAAATACTAAACTTACTATGTATGGGAAGGCTGCAAGTCTTTTTGGCTTATTCACCGAAAAGAAACTCAAAAATGGAAATATACTTGAAAATACAACGCAAAATGAAGAAAAATCTAATACTGTTCGATACGGCATTCGTAATATTGAATAAGATTTTTTGCACGTTGGAATTGGGAAGCCTTGCAAGGCTTCCCAGATATTCTACTTCTTGTACGACTGATTCGTAATCACTTCTTCCCCAGGTTTTTTTATTTGTGCTTCCTTAAAAGCTGGCTCGAAATTAATTTTCAGCAAATTTGCAATATGATTACCAATATTGACCAGTGGTTGCAAGAGTTCGGGTGTTATTTCCGTTTTTTCGCCGATTTTATTAATTATTGTGTTGTAAGGTTCACGCAATTGTTGCGGCACTTCGATCCTGGCATTGCTATCATCAGATTTTAAGTTGCCAAAATTTTCAATTTCAGCATCTGCAGCAATGTATGTCTCGTCAAGCTTCTTTAAGCTTTTATAAGTTGGATTGATCATGAATTTAATATATGCCTTGTAGAAATCCGTGCTTTCAGGCGTTAATTTTTTTTGGGCAATATTATCGAGTATCTTCCATTTTTGATAATCCTGATAAACAGCAGGCATGTTAGCAAGATTGGTAACATCAGCTTGCTGATTGTTTTTTTCTTCTTTTTTCTCTGGCAACGATGAATTATTTTTTTTAACGATTTTTTCTATTTTCTTTTTAGCATCCTTTACAGGATCAATGTTTACCTTAAACTTTAAAGGATTATTAATTGAATAGGGCTCGATAGTAATTTGTGTCTGCATATTTTCCAGTTGGTTGCTAACATATTGCAGCAACTGTTCTTTTGTCATATCGACTGTCGCGATTGTAAACGCTATACCTTCAATATAATGTGATTCTTTTTCGTATTTTTTCGCTGATAACTGATCGGCTGCTTTCGCTAGTGCACGACTGATTTCTTGTCTGAGTTTTTCCACCTCTGCTGAAGGTCGCATGGATTCCATGGTATTTTCCTCTTTTGTGTTGTATTTATGTAATAACAATATTATATCAATTTTTAAGCAGATCTATCGGCATACAAATTTATCTAAATAAAGCAATCAATTGCAAAATGATTGTAGACCAAGCCTAATTATGTTTACATGGATTCGTTTCTTTCCTCGCTGCTGAATTAAGCTGCTCACTGCGCCAACCTGCAATTTCAATATCATCTCCAACAGGTTCAGGTGCGATCATTTTGAAGTTTCCTTTCAGGACTTCTTGTTTTTTACATTCAGGAACATACCAGCGTCCAGCCAATACCCAGATTCCTTTTTCATTTTGCTGGAAACCAACAAGATCATGGTAATTTAATATTAAAACCATATCTGATTTTTTTTGATCCTGAATCATCCATGCGTGACAAATCTCACCTTTTCTAGTGAGACAATCAGGACGAAGAATGTAAGCAGCATTTTCTTTCTGGTTCCAATCCTGCTTGTAAAAACTATCTGGGATAGGATGATCTTTTGTATCTACTATAATTTGCTCTCTTCTTGTTTCCGCAGAAATGATATTTTTCCTTAGCGAATCATCTTGTGTTTTTAGTGCTAATGCTGCTTTTATTTGCTTATGTACATCATCAGCTTGATTCCCTTGCCATGTAATTTGTAAATTCTCCAATGCTTGCTGACCAAAGCGCAAACCTTCTTGTCGTATCACTTTGAAATCAAATTTATCTGGCGATATTTTTCCGCTGGTTAAGCGCGATATCTGATTGGCAACCATCAATCTTGCAGGATCAGCGATGGGTGTCAGCAAGGCAAGATAAATAGCGAGAATTAACCAGGCAACTGCCACGTTGCTGGTTTCAATCAATTTGAGATTTTTTCCGACGAATACTGCGATTAAATAACCAATGGCATAAGCACCAATAATAATCATGCATGCAGCAGCTTCAATACGCGAAACAGACCAGCCATATTGCTGCACGCGCAAGGCGAGAGCATAGATAGCAAGTGTTACCAGTGGTGCCAGCAAGCAACAGGCAAGCATGGTGGAATAACGTTTTATATTTGATAAAGGAGTGAGACCATCCTGAAAAGAGGTATTGATTAGAATCATTAATGTGATAGCTGCAGTCAGTAATAATGTACTTGCATGACCTGTTTGCCAAAGAAGTGATACACCAGTAAACATTAAACTAACTAAAAATAAACTGATGATAATTGTAATAATGGGTAATAACGCCGATAACAATACGAGAAACAATGTGCGAATACCGTGAATAATTCTGGGATTCACATCTGTGATATGCAATGCAATCGCAATGCAAAGTGATGTTGCAGGAATCATAAACCAGTAATGCGTGACAAAATTAGCGAAGAATTTTAAATGAATAATTGAAAAGAGACTCGAGCCTAATCCCAGCAACATCCAGAATAATCCGGTAAATCCAGCGGTAAATGCGATCTGTACGCCGAGTTTCCAGGCGATATCAAAATAAGTTGGATATTTGGCGATGATTTGCTTGTCATGATCACTACTGAGGATAAGTGAATGCGCAATAAATAATGCGATGATTGTGCAGAAAAATACGCTGAAAAATGCTGGAGCGGTGGCTGCTGATAATGAGATTACATCGGTATGTCTGAATACAGCATACCAGGTGATGCCAAATAAAATGATGCTTGCTGAGCTTGCCCAGATGAGTAATGTTTTTGCACGCATGTTTCCCATGCTTTGTATGATCAGCAAGGGAACAAATAATGCCACCATGAGTAATGAAAGAAAAATCGAAGGGTTTGTTGCTGGCCAAAGCGGGGGCGTGGATTCGCTTATGTGATATAAAAGCGAAAGTATAAATCCTTGTAAAATACCGATTAATATACGTTTTGTGATAGTGGACATGGTGTACCCGTAGAGTGTTTGAATTGATATCGATTATTTTATGCGGGATGATAGGCGAAAATGTTCGCAATGTCCAATTGTTGGCGAAATACGAAATATATCACATGCGATTATATGTATAATTGTCGCTCAAAATAATTCAAGATTCTGAGTGGTTTTCATACAGGTAAGGTGGAATGTGATTCAGTTAAAGTTATGGCCGCATTTTAAGTGACTATGCGGCCATGGTTTTTTCGCGGTATTTGAAAAATATTTAATTAAATAAATTAAAACTTTCTGCCTTCAAAACTGGAATAAAAATTATTCACATGACTATTTATATCATTAAACGACCGATTGGATTGATTATATCTTCCAAACGTGTGATGCGGATTTTGCATATAATTGCGATCTTGCTCTCGTCGTTGCTGATTCAGCTGATTTTCACGATTTCGTTTAATGACTGCACTTTTATCAAGCTCTGCAAAAGTCGGCAATAAATCACATGATCTCATCGCGCCATATAATTTTAAAAGATAGATTAAAGCCGCATTTTCTTTTTTTAAGGCTAAAGCATAATCCAGGGGAGTGTTTCCATTTAAAGATGATTGGTTAATATCCAGATTCAGCTGATTCTGCTTATTATAATCAAATAATAATTTGACCAGATGATCATGAGAACCAGCGCAAGCCTTGCGTAAAGCCTGGTTATAATCCTTGGCTTCTATCGATTGAATAAATGGGATCAAATTTTTTTCAGGATTATTTTTACCATATTGATCGATTTCTTTTCGTAAACTATCCATATGTGAAGCATTAGGTTGTACAAAAGGGAAATATTTATAAGCTATACATTTAACATTGCCAACACGGTCATATTCATAGCTTTCGCTTTCTGACTTAAACAAGATTGAATTTTCATTTTCATTTATAAATTCTATATTTATGCTCGTAGTATTTTTGAATGCATTGTATTCATAAGTGCGTTTATTCACTTTGTTTTTATATTTGGCATGAAAATTATCATTGCCATGACTTTGAATGCATATTTTATTTTCAAGATACAGATTTGATGCAATTTCATCTTTAAAAACTTTTTTTAAATTTTCCTGTATTATTTGACAGATTTCCTGAGTATCATAATTGGTCAAATTTTCAGTTGTGAGAACAGTTAATTTATATTCACATAAAGTTATTTGATCAATATTATTCCATCCTGGTTTTATTTCTATATGCTTTAACATGCCACTCATGTTCTGGATAATAGCCTGCGCAAGCACTGGAGCAAGATATTCAATTTCTTGACTAGAATCTGTAGACATAAAATTCACTTGAGCAGCATGGTAAATCCTGAAACTAATTGTTGTTTCAAATTGGTTCAAGTTGGGATTGGAAAGTATCATTCGTTGTTGCATAATTCACCTCAAATAGTGGCTACGGGCATTTTGATTTTATAAAATAAATATCATGTTTCTTCGGTTCCTAAATACCATAATTCACTTAAACCTACAAATCCATACACTAATCTGAAATAAGCAGTTTCTCGATAGATACTGCTTTATTTGTTGTATTTGTATCTACATCGTGTATACTTTACGAATATGACAGGCTGGAGGGCATCATTATGAAAGTACATTCAACCATTCAAAAATGGGGAAATAGTTTAGCAATACGTATTTCAGGTCCCTTAAAGACTATTCCACATTTTGTTGCCAATATGCCTATAGAGATTGAGGTAGCTGAAAAAGGATTGGTAATTCGTCCTGTCACTACAAAAAAACGCAAATTATTTGTTTTTAGTGAAGCTCAATTACTTAAGGGTTTAACTCCCAAAAAGGCTCATGCAGATGAAATATTTGATTTGCATGATAGGGAACTTGAAGGCAATGAGTAAATATATTCCCGAACGTTTTGACATTATTTTCCTTGATTTTGATCCAACAAAAGGTAAGGAGATTGGCAAATATAGACCCGCATTGGTTTTATCATCGAAAGAATATAATAAAAAAACTGGGCTATTAATTTGTTGTCCGATCAGCACAAGTATACGTGGACATATTAGTGAAGTTTCAGTAGACGGTCTAAAAAAACCATCAGTTATAGCGACTAATATTGTTCAAACCTTATCATGGCAAACTCGAAAAGCCAAATTTGTTAAGAAGGTGGATGCTGATACTTTTGAAGCTGTTCTGCAACGATTATTGCCATTGCTTGGCGCGGATGAATTTTGAAGGTCTTGAATGTGCCCGCTAAAAAATGCAATCTGAAGTAGTTGTTGTATGCCAGGACTTTTAAGAAAAGTCTTGGCATATAAAAATTAACCCAGATTTTTATCAATCACGTTTGTAATTCTGATCATTTTTTTTAAAACATCAGAATTTAATTTTCTATTTGCACATTCAAATGAATTTCGCCGTGTATCGGTATACCAATTAATATGATAAAGGAATCCATTATTCCAGTTTCCTTCTATTCCCTTGTCAGATGGCTTTTTATTAACAAGATATTCTAAATTTTCCTTGTAAAGAATGACGCTTTCAATGGCAAATGTCGTAAAGGAGCAAATGCCAATATCTGGAATACTGACAAACTCACTAATCCCATCCCACCCATTTTCATGAGTGTATCCGCCGCCTGCAGCAAATCCCAAAATATCTTTTTTAGGGATGCCTGGAATACCTGAAAATTTAAATCCTAGTCTTATTTGGAAAATATTCGATTTCAGATGTGTATCGAGGGGATCAGGGTTTTTGTCATATTGTGCTTTTTCTTTATCAGCATTCTTCGCTGTATCAAAAAGGAAATTGACAGATTCATCGGAAAAATATGATTCAATATATTCTTTTGTTGATGATCCTTTCAGATTTTTTTTACTGAAGGCCAAATGTTTATTCCCTTTTTTGCACCGGAAAAGGGTGTTGCAGTTGGTTCAGAACCTGCATTTACCAATCCTGGCAAAATAAATAGAGTCATTAGTAATTTTTTCCATAATGCTAAACAATTCATATTTTCTCATCACCCCGCAGCATGAAATAATAAACACCACTTGCAATTATCATCAGCCCGAAATAAATGAAAATTATCGTCGAAATATTCGCATTGATCATGCTCATGAGGAATGCGCACAGGCTGGTGAGGCTCATGTTGAATAGAGTTAATATCGCAGCTCCTGTGCCTGCAAGATGTCTGGATAAGGATAATCCTTTAGCCATGGCAGTGGGGTAAAGAATGGCACAACAAAAAAACATCAACAGACTTGAAATGAAAATATTCTGAGTATGATCAGTTTCGATGAGCGCGAATATCAGAGAGATCGTTGCTGTGAATGTAAATAATATCAGCGCATAAAAAATTAATTTGTCTGGCGTCATGATTTTTAATAATTTCCGACAGGGAAATGTGCCAATTAAAAATGTAATACCCATATAAAATGCTATTTTTCCAAATCCTGAGGCTGAGTAATTGAGTATGTTCTGATAAATAAATGGCCCTAATGTATTGAACACAATAATCAGTGAATAGGAAATTCCCATCATGATCG
Organism: Gammaproteobacteria bacterium; assembly: GCA_013286495.1. GTDB lineage: Bacteria > Pseudomonadota > Gammaproteobacteria > DSM-16500 > DSM-16500 > Aquicella. Next base: position 20,013 of record JABDFQ010000015.1, read on the forward strand.
CGCAACCTATAAAGGATCGATGCGTAAGCATGCTGATAAAATTTATTTTCAGTTGCGGATAATGCAAAGGTTGTCGATGGAAATGAGTTTCAGGAATAATAAGAACCGCCGCCAGTAAACCTGCAATACCCATTGCAGTATAAAAATAAAAACACGCTTGCCAATTAAAATATACTTGCAAGTAACCACCAATCAGCGGACCTATAATCGGTCCTATTCCCCACATGGTCGCCATGAATGTTGCTGTATGCATTAATTTTTCCGTTGATAAAATATCGGAAAGTGTCGCGCGACTAATGACAGCAAACATGGCTATGCCAAAGCCTTGTATAAAACGACAGATTAGTAATATAAAAGGAATATTGAGAAGAGGTGGAAGTATGCTTCCAATAATAAAAATACATAGACCATACAAAATTAAATTGCGACGACCTATTGCATCAGAAATAAATCCCATTAGCACTGTACCAGACATAACGCCTAGCAAATAAAGCGTAATCATGTTTTTGGAGAAAATGGTGGAAGTATGCAAATCCTCGCCAATAGCTGGCAGGGAAGGTGCAATCAAATCGATACCCATGCCGATGAGAGGATATAAAGCGAGAATGGCGATAATGATCAGACGTATTCTGGTTTGAGAAAAAACAGGTGTTTTAATCGTGTGAGTGGTAGTGGTCATATTTTTGGTCTTTTATTTAATATATCTTGTCGGAGGAGTTTGAATCAATTCATTGTGATGTTAAGCGAGAGACAATCGTGATATATAATGCATGATATGTCAATGGATGCAGATAAATATAAAGGTGTGACATCAAATGGATACAATTTATGGCACACCAGCAAACTTTATTTTTTACGATTCAATTCACATTGCGCCTGGTTTGTAATTCGTACATAACAATTCTTCTTCAGAATCATCCCGTGAAATGCGCTTATTGTTTTCACTGTCACTAGAATACTCAGCCATGTCAATAATCCTTTTTTCATTCGAATAGTCAATATCAATAACCGTATTTTCCTTTACCTCCGAGCTTTTTTGTGAGATCGGTTTGTTGCTAGTAATGACATCCCTGCGTATGGATGTAGTAGTGGTATGTAAATTGGCAAAGGTGCTTTTAACTTTGGAAATAGGACTCCAAAATGAATGCACACGCCAGCCAAACAAGGGAATTGTCCATCCATTCTGTTTTAAATCATTAATATCTGTTTGTAGTGATAGCACCTTCTCAGAGTTGGTGGGTAATAATTCAGTATTTTCCAGTGCATCCCTTTTTTCCAGTTCCAGCAGTTTATCGAGCAGTCCTGTTTTTAACTGATCAAGTTTTGGTTCCCATTCGCTGCGCATAATTTTTTGCTCAGTAGAAAAAAATCCTCCCAGTAGTGGTGGAATCCACCCAAATCCACCAAAACAAAAGGCATAAAGAATATAATGATCGTTTGTATTTTGACGTAACGATTGATTAGCCCTGATTGAAAGCCAGATAAGCATTGAGATATAAAAGATTAAGCAAGAAAATATATATGTATATCTCATGGTTTCCAGAATTGGTGAACTATTCCATCGTGAATTTAAACTACTTTGAAAATCTTCAATCATGGTGATCAATGCGGATAATTCTTCTCTATCAGCGATATCTTTTTCGCGAAGATCATTTTCCAGTAATACATTTTTATACATATTCTGGATAGTGTTCTGAATCGTTTCCTGGGTTTCTTCAATAACTTTGAGATCGTCACTTTCTATATTAATTTCAAATTCATTGTGATGGTATTTATGATAGTAAACAAGCAAGGTTTTGAGACTATGCAATCCTGCCAGGGTGAACAGGTTATTTTTCGTGGTTTTAATATAATTCTTATTGATCTTGTTGGTAATTGTGATTTCATCAAGGAAAAGAGAATATAATTTTAAAATAAATTTTTTCTGATTATCATCCAGGGATAAAAATAAATCAGTTTGTTTATCAAGAGGAAGATCAGAAAATTGAAATAGCGGCTTGTTGTTCTTATTGAAAATGGTGAGTGTTGCACCTGCGTTCATCAGAATAATTGCCCTTTTATTAGCATGAGTTTCCATAGCATATTCTAGTGCAGTTTTTCCTGATTTATCAGATAAATTGATAAAGCTTTTCAGATCAGAACATGGTGCAATTTTCATGAGCAGAAGATTCATGATTTTATCAGCATCTTGTGAGATAAGTTGAGCCGCAATATGTAGCACAGTAAATCCCTGATAATCCTGGGAAAGAAATAATTCCATTTTTTTTCTATCTTCAGCAATCCCAAGCAATTTTTTTACTATCTTGTAATTTCCCTTTTCGACAGCGAGATGCAGCAAAGTATTAAGCTCGATATTTTTTGCGAAAATAATGGCATCATTGAAACGCTGTAAATCTACTAATTTATATGCAATTTCTGTAGCGCCTGAAAATAAGGCTTTATATAAAAAGCTCCAGCCTTCTGAATCTAATACAGTAGTTGATTCGATACATAATTCACGCATGAGCTCAAATAATTTGGAAAAACCGTCAAAATCATTTGCCTCGATGGATTTTTCCAGTGCTACTTCAAGATAAATTCTACGTGTTTGCATATTTTCTTAGCTCTTCTTTTAATAAATCGAACGCAATATTGGGCAATAATTAAAACGATGTCAATTATTTTGTCATTGTTTTGAAATGAAACAGAAGATATGGAAAATTATCACAATATTATGAATAATTCGGGATATGTTATTGGGCGGATAAATTATTGTCTAACTTGTATTTTCAATAATAATCTTCTTGTAATAAATCGGGAGAATCAGAACCATGTCAAAAAATATATTAGTACTTATTGATATCCAAAAGGAATATACAACGCCAGGAAGACCATATTTTCTTAATGGTATTGAAGAAAGCCTGCAGAATTGTCGTGAATTACTCGATCACGCGCGTAAAAATAATTGGGAAGTTGTACATGTTCAGCATTCCAATTGCCGTAATAAAATAAAGCAATATCACGTTGATCGGTATGAGAAATAAAACCCGTTGTGAACATTCCAGTGCGTTCTTTGTTTGGGTTCAACCGATTGTGACGAATAACATCAGTGATTTTAACATGGCTATCATCATTATGAATAACATCGCCATTGGCTGCCATGCGTTCTAATGTGGGAAAAACAAGAAGTGCGGCACCTCCTACTTCTTCAACCAGTTGCCATTGGGTCGCTACGGGTAATGGAACACCTAATAATGATTGAAAATAAGATTGACGATAAAATGGAGTTGCAACGTAATATTTTTGCAGCGCTAAAATTGCTTTGAATGCGGCATCATATTTTTCATTTCCAATACTTGTAGGGATATTAGCCAAGATAAGATGATTGCATGAAGCGCAACGTAATTTATCAATCCAATATTTGTGTACTGCTGCTAGATTTTGTCCTTGCACTCGCACGATGATACCAGGTTCAAACCGATATAATTTTCCACCACACATCATAGGACATTTATCACTTGGTTTTACATTTTCAATTGATAGTTGATGCTCGATGGTGTTGGTATAAGCAGAATGCGGTAGTCGGCCATGACCACGTGCGGCAGATTGATTTTCAATTTTATCAATTTCAGAATCAGTTGGTTGGTCGCTATCTACGATATTTTTGTTATCATTTTTTTCAGGTTTTTTTTCGCTACATTTATTATCGTTGCTGTCTGATTTTTTATTTCGTTTATTTTTATCATCGCGGCCAAAAACCAATTTGCGTAAATTTGCGACCGTAATTTGATGATTCAACAATGAGCCGGGAAGCCAGATAGAAAGTCGAATGCATGAAATGGCAAAATCCTTGATATCAGGCGGCAAGTTCGATGACTCAATAGCTGCAATAGCAGCAGCTATTTCCGCTGGTGATTTGCTAACTATTTTTGGCAATTCACTACCGCTCATCGGTGTATCCATGAATGAAAAGATAATGAGCGTATCGAATAAATATTAATATGCTATAAAAGCAATATGTTAAAAGCCGGTTGTACTAAACTACGGGTTGGATTTCTTGTGCTATATTTTAAATAGTAGTATTCATAGAGTATTCGAAATATGGATAATAGAGATAATGAAATAAGATTAGGTCAGTATCTATTTAAGAAAATGATTAGTTCCAATTCTCATGAAATTGAGATTAAAGACTTATTTGTCTATGTGGATGAACAAAAATATTCTCATGGTGAATCAAGATATAACACGGATAAAAAAGAAGCTACTTTAGATAGATTGACCTCACAAATTGAAATAATTGCCAAAATGGCGAATGCATACCATATCAAAAATAACTCCAGGGAAATAGCTACTGATACGGGAATTAAACATGAATTGAAAAACGGAAGTGAAAATCATATTACGCGAGCATTGACCGTCGAGTTTTTTTTATATACGAAAGAGCCATTGTCTTTTTCAGAATTTCATCAACTAATTGATCGTATATTGGCAATTTCTGCAAATCAAAATAACAATGTACATTTATTATTGAGTTCATTTTCTATAAAGACAGATGATAACCAACTTTTAAATGCTACTCTTTATGTAGAATGCGGAAATCAGCCAAAAATAAATATGATATGCAAAAGAGGACCTGCGGCAAACGATCGTTTTTATCAAGATCATTATGAATCGTTCGAACCAATGGTAAATGTAGGTTGTTTACATTATATGCCATCCATTGACCATCCACTTCAAGCTAAAGATATTGAAAATATCGAATTTAATAAGATCCCACTATTTGTATTAGCAAATAATGAAATTTATTATGTACACAAGGATAAAAATATCATTATTCCGATCAATATCGATGATCAACCAGGATTGATTGATTTAATTAAACAAGAACTTGCTAATCCACCCTTTCCTATTTCACGCAAAAATTATTTAATAATGGCTGACTCAATTGTTAAACTCAATAAAATAATCTCTCCGATCGACCGACATGCATCCACTTATTTTGCTGATATGAATGGATTGATTGTGTCAAATCATGGCTTATTCACTGTTCATACAGCAGGTGAGGTTGGTTATCTTCAGGGCATCGAAATTTGTGCAGAACATGGTAGTCAACATCTTTTCGAGCTCTTGAAATCCTATATAAAAATAAAAAGTACTGAACTTATTCCAATAAAGACTGATCATATACTTACATCTAATAGCACGTATGCAAATCCTCAAGCGGCTATTTCAGCTTCTCCCATTGTACACATTGATTCAGAAGAGGATCGCGCAATAGCTTTTCCAGATTCATTGACCTGTCCTGACATATTTTCACTTGGAAACATAAATGAATTTAATATAAAAAAAGAAAATAATTGCTGGAAAATACAAAATCCTCCTTTTGGATCATCTTTCACTATTATTCCAGCTGAGCCAAGGCAACTTAAAGGATTTTCAAATGAATTTAGCTGGGATGTATCCAAACATAATGAAAAAGCAATTCTTGAACAAACAAAATTATTGATAGATAAAAATAATACTTTATTTTTTAATAAAGCAAATGAATCTAAGAATGAATCTAAGCCTGAATCGACAACAAATACAAATGCACCAGATCCGGGTGCAAACAAAAACGTGGGTAAGATTTAAGCATGGTTGCCGAAAGCTCACTAATAAATCACGTGAACCTGGTTGCCATGTTGTTCAGCAAACCATGGATAAACAGCATGATGAAACAATTCAGTTTTATAAAAAATTAGGATTTGTTGCTTCACATGAGGGATTGAAGCTGCACTTATAATCCATTTCAGGATGTATGAGCTGTAAAATAAGCTGATACAATGCCAACTAACAATCCAGCTACATCAAGTCAATCTGATTTATTAAATATGACTCTCTATTCTTGACCTCTTGTTTATTTGTTGAAAAAGAGTAAGATTCGCGAAATTTACTTCTCTTCAATTTAAATAAGGAAGTTAGCATCAATGAAGTCTATCTCCTCTGAGGGTAAGCCAAAGCAATCTTGCCCTGATGGAAAATATTGGATAAGTGAACATCAGAGAAAAAGGATAAATAAAAATGGAAAACCTTATATTCAGCATGTAAAAGGATATTGTTGTTCTTATCATGGTCGTTGGCAAAAGATTGCTGAATTATAAACTTTTACAGAATCCCGGCAAGAATGGAACATCTCCTTATCAAAAAGCTTCTGATAAAAAAGCATGGATAAAATGTAAAGAAACATTCCGCGAGGTTTACGATGCGCTTGAAAAAGATAATCCTTTCCCAGGAGTTTGCCATTATTTTAGCGAGCACCTAATATTGAAAAACATCCATGGCAGAAAAATTATTTCGATTTACCTGATGTTTCTCATTTTCATTTTGTTAAATTGGCCAGGTAGTTGTTATGCGCAGTCTCAGAAAAATATTCAATCTCAGTTTGAGAGATTAGTCAGGAAGATTAATACACATACCCTTTGCGAAATAAACTACAATCCATCAAAAACTGCCGCGATCGTGAATGATGATTGCCGTTCTGCGATCTACATCAATTTCAAGACAAAAAAAACTTATACCATCGCAAATAAAAAACCTGCTTATCATATTTTTGCTAAATGGATCAATGATAGCATCGTAACAGTTGAAGATTCTTGCGGAACGGGATGCGCGAATGTTGTTGTTTTTGTGGCGCCTTCAGTCGTCTTCGCTTGTCCAGTACATGAATTTAGAATTAAATCACTGAATATGCATGAGCCACCTGATTATTATCATAATCGTCCATTGTTAATTGATGTTTATAGAAAAATAGTTGTTTGTTATGATGATGCAAATAATATTCAGGTGTTCCCTCTACCTAAACAACCAACCATTCATCCACCAAATGGATATTTCTCTGAAAAAGCTGAGATTCGTAATAATAAATTAATGATTAACTATCAAACCAGGCAGGGAAAAGTAAAAAAAATTATGTATGGGATGGTTTAGACTAATTCAATTTTAAAATAATTGATTTTAATGAGCTATAATTTTCTTCGAGGCTATTATTGCAAATCAATGGTCAATCATTGAGTAGAATAAAATTATTTGATAAATGATTCAAAATGTTCATGATGTTTTGTTGGGGAAAATTCAGTGATTTGATAATCAGCAACATCATGAATAGCAAATGGATCTTGCTTTAAAAATTCTTCTAATTTTTCACGATTTGTTAATTGAGAGATAATAATTCCACCGGTTCGTGGGACTTTAGGCCCTGATGCGACAAAATAATTATTCCTGTAACCATTGTCTAAAAAAGCTTTGTGTTCAGTTAAATGTTGGTCTATCTGATCCAGTGATTTTTTATATGTAATTTCGATTATAAACATAGGTGGCCTGAATAAATAATTAATCGTGAATGATGTTTAGATTTAATGTGAAAATTGCCCAAGTGCAGCTCGGATTTTTTTATCAGTATTAAATTGTGATAAAGCATACACAGACCATATGGCTGCAAGAGGCCAGCCAATCACTGTGCATTGTAGAATTAAGCAAAAAATTCCGGAAAAAGGTTTTCCGATGGTGAAAAATTGCAGCCAGGGAAGTATAAGCGCAAGCATTAATCTCATGTGAGTTCCTTTTTTAAGTTGAGTGATTGAGTTGATTAGAGGGATATTTTATGCGCGCCCGGAGGGATTCGAACCCCCGACCACCTGGTTCGAAGCCAGATACTCTATCCAGCTGAGCTACGGGCGCGTGTGGTATCTATATATATCTATATATATGCACGAAACGAAAGGTACATGAAATTCTACTGCATTCATTCAAGCTTTTAGAGCGCGCCCGGAGAGATTCGAACTCCCGACCCCTTGGTTCGTAGCCAAGTACTCTATCCAACTGAGCTACGGGCGCGTTTTAGAAACCAGACCAACACTTATCGGAGAGGGAGGGATTCGAACCCTCGATGGAGCTTTTGGCCCCATACTCCCTTAGCAGGGGAGCGCCTTCAGCCTCTCGGCCACCTCTCCATAGTCTTTCCATTACCCAACTTCTCCTGGGTTACAACACCCAGGATTTTTTCTCCTTTTATTCCTTGTTTGTGTCGCCTTTGTCAGCCTTTGGCTCGCGTTTCTTTTTCGCAGGCGCAGTCGTAATTACAGGTGCAGCTTCTTCCTGTTTGGCAACAGGTGTCGGCGAACCTTTCTCTTGCTGAATTCGTTGATAAATTTCTTCACGATGAACTGAAACATCTTTTGGTGCATTAATACCAATACGCACCTGGTTACCTTTAATACCAAGTACAGTAACGATAACATCGTCACCGATAACTATAGTTTCACCCACACGTCTTGTTAAAATTAGCATTATCCATCTCCTTTTTAAAAACTGCCATGTCTGTTCAAACTTTATACATCCCCGTTTATCCCTCGGCGCAATGTGTGTTGCTACGCAACTTTCAAGGTGTGCAATGGTAAACAAAAAAATTGCTTTCTGCAAACAGGATTTGCATTTTTTTATTCAAAAAAGGGAGGATTTTTATCGCTTTCTGCCTTGTCTAATTCAAATGCTTGATGTATTGCTTGAACTCCTTTTTCAAGGTGTTCTTCATCAACGACAACAGAAATCTTGATCTCGGAAGTGGTAATCATTTGAATATTAATACCTTCCCGTCCCAATGCCTTGAACATGGTCGTGGCAACACCAGCATGCGAACGCATGCCAATCCCCACTAATGAGAGTTTGGCGACTTTGGAATTGGTCTTGATATTAATCATGGTGTCCAGTTCAGTCACTAGTTCCTCAATCACAGACATGGCACGCTGGTACTCCCTGCGATTGACAGTAAAAGTGAAGTCTGAGGTGTCATCGCGGGTTGAAGCATTCTGCGCGATCATGTCGATTTCGATATTGGCTTCACTGACCCGACCTAATATATGGCCTTCCATGCCTAATTTACGTGGTACTCCAGAAAGCGAAATAATGGCTTCTTCGCGACTAAAGGCAATACCTGAAACTAATCGTTTTTGCATGGTTTTATCCTCAAAGGTAACAAGCGTTCCCGGACCATCTGAGAAAGTCGAGAGAACGCGAATAGGCATATTATGTTTACTGGCAAGCTCCACAGAGCGCATCTGCAACACTTTGGCGCCAAGGCTTGCCAATTCCAGCATTTCTTCAAAACTGATGCGTGGAATCAGACGCGCTGCCGGCAGGAAATGTGGATCAGTGGTATAAACGCCATCCACATCGGTATAAATCTGACATTCGTCTGCTTTTAAGGCTGCAGCTATGGCTACAGCGGTCGTATCTGAACCGCCACGACCTAATGTGGTGATATCACCATGCTCGTTAACGCCCTGAAAGCCTGCGACAACCACAATACGATCTTTTTCCAGCTCGCGCTGGATGACTTCAGTTTTTACTTTAAGAATGCGTGCTTTTGTATGAATGTTATCGGTATATATGCCGACCTGCGGGCCGGTGAATGAGCGGGCCGGGCAGTTCTTCGCGTTGAGTGCCATGCTGAGCAAGGCCATGGAAACTTGCTCGCCGCTTGCGATCAGCACGTCATATTCTCGTGGCTCATAATGTTGCGTGAGCGCACTCGCCAGACGAATTAGCCTATCCGTTTCGCCATACATGGCTGAAACAACGACCACAACGTGATGTCCTTCCTGTTTGGCCTTGATCACCTTTTCCGCAACATGATGGATGCGATCGAGGTTTCCGACGGAGCTGCCGCCATATTTTTGTACGATAAGGGCCATAAGTTATTTGCCTGGTCAAGTTTTTATATGATCATTCACCCAAGTGTAAACAGACTGCAATGCTTTTTCCAACGCTTCCGGCTTATTTCCACCAGCTTCGGCAAGATCCGCTCGTCCACCACCTTTGCCACCAATCTGTTCAGCAACCATGCCCACGATTTCTCTCGCATTGAATTGGTTGACCAGATTCTCAGTGACACCACCCACGACACTGACTTTATTGTCCTTGACGATAGACAAGACAATCACGGCTGATGGCAATTGTTGTTTTAATTGATCGATGGCATTTCGCAAGGCTTTGCCATCCAGTCCTTCCACTTTGGTCGCCAGCACATGGATTTGGCCAATCTGTTTTGCCTGTGTCACCAGATCACGACTAAAGACACCAGCAAGTTTATCCTTAAGTTGCTGAATTTCTTTTTCCAGTGCATGAATACGATTATCTGCCTGCAGCATTTTTTGTTTGTGTTCGTCTTCGCGCTTTTCAATATATTGCAATGCACCATGACCTGTGACAGCTTCAATACGACGTACACCTGCCGCAACACCACTTTCAGCCGTTATTTTGAAAATGCCGATATCACCCGTATGCTCAGCATGCGTACCACCACATAATTCCACGGAAGAACCAAAATGCACGACGCGTACTTTGCTACCATATTTTTCTCCGAATAAGGCAACTGCACCGCTGGCAATCGCTTCTTCTGGTGTGGTGACATTGACCGTGGCTTCATGGTTCGCGCGTATTTCATCATTGACTAATTGTTCTACTTTACGAATTTCTTCTGCTGTTAATGGTGAGGAATGTGAAAAATCAAAACGTAAACGTTCTGGTTCAACCAGTGAGCCTTTTTGCATGGCGTGATCACCTAACACTTGTTTTAACACCATATGCAATAAATGTGTGGCGGTATGATTTAATACCGTTGCAGCACGACGTTTTGCATCAATTTCAGCAATCACTTCATCGCCAATGTGCAGGTTGCCTTTTTCCAGTTTGCCTAAATGTAAATGTGTGTGTGCCTGTTTGATCGTGTCGAGAACTTTGAAATAGGTTGTCTGATTGATGCGCAATATTCCCTGATCACCGACTTGTCCGCCAGATTCAGCATAGAAAGGGGTTTTATCCAGCACGACAGAACCTTTTTGTCCTGCATTTAAGCTATCAACAAATTTTCCATCAGCATATAACGCGAGAATTTTGCCAGTTTCCTGGGTGTGATCATGCAATACATTTTTATGGCCTGTAAATTCTGTTGGCTGTTGTTTATCTTGCACGACAGTATATTCCGTGTTGAATTGACTGGCTTGTCGTGAACGTTCACGTTGTTTTCCCATCGCTGCTTCAAAGCCATCGTAATCAATGACAAGGTTACGTTCACGTGCAATATCAGCAGTTAAATCCGCAGGGAAACCATAAGTGTCATATAATTTGAAAACAGTTTCGCCGGGAATGACATCGGTTTTTAATTGACTGATTTCTTCTTCAAATAATTTTAATCCTTGCGATAAGGTAGTGCTGAATTGTTCTTCTTCCTGACGCAATATTTTTTCCACCTGTGATTGTGCTTTAACAAGTTCAGGATAAGCATCACCCATTAAATCAACCAGTGGTTGTACGAGACGATAAAAGAAAGGCTGCGTCAAGCCAAGTTTATTGCCATGACGCAATGCACGACGAATAATGCGACGCAATACATAACCGCGTCCTTCATTTGATGGAATGACACCATCAACAATTAAAAAACTGCAGGAACGAATATGATCAGCTATCACGCGCAAGGAAAAATGGCTGAAGTCATTTATATTCGCAATTTTTGCTGCGGCTTTGATTAATGGCTGAAATGCATCGGTATCGTAATTATTATTGACGCCTTGCATGACAGCAGAAATTCGTTCGAGTCCCATGCCAGTATCAACTGATGGTTTTGGGAGTGGTGTCAATGTACCATCGGCAGCGCGATCATATTGCATGAAAACAAGGTTCCAGATTTCAATATAACGATCACCATCTGCATCTTCGCTGCCTGGTGGCCCGCCTGCAATATGTGCGCCATGATCATAAAAAATTTCTGTACAAGGACCGCAAGGACCGGTTGGGCCCATCGACCAGAAATTATCGTGCTCACCGCAACGGCTGAAACGTTTGGGGTCAACCTTGATTTCATTTAGCCAGATATCTTCTGCTTCCTTGTCATCTTCAAATACAGTAATCCACAATTTTTCTGGTGGTAATTGCAGGCGATCTACAAGAAATTCCCAGGCAAAACGAATGGCATCACGTTTGAAATAATCACCAAAACTGAAATTGCCCAGCATTTCAAAAAAGGTATGATGCCGCGCCGTATAACCAACGCGTTCCAGATCATTATGTTTACCGCCTGCGCGTACACAACGTTGTGATGAAGTGGCGCGTGTGTAAGGCCGTGTTTCCTGACCGAGGAAAACATCCTTGAATTGCACCATGCCAGCATTGGTGAATAAAAGGGTAGGGTCATTGCCTGGAACAAGGGAACTGCTGGGAACAATCGTGTGCGCATATTCACGAAAATATTCCAGGAATTGACGACGAATTTCTTTGCTGCTCATAAAGTTTTTGTTTGTCATGATTATGCTGCTTTATATTTTTATCACATTCTCAATTTGCTCGCGGGTGAATCCCCGATATTGCAAAAACCGTATTTGTCTTGCACGTAATTTCAAATCATCAGGCAATTTACCCTTGAATTGTTTTTGCCAGATTTTTTGTGCCAATGCAAACCACGCATTATCAGTGATCTGTAAATGTTCTGCAATCATCTCGGGTAAAATGCCGCGCGACTGTAATTCTGCAGAAATACGCAACGGACCGTAACCTTTTCCACTGCGCCAATGAATATAATTTTCTGTAAAACGTGATTCGTTAATATATCCTGCTTGCAATAATTCCTCGACGATCATTTGTGCACTACTGACAGAATAAGCCCGGTTTTTTAATTTTTGTATGAGCTCATGCACTGAATGATCACGGCGTGCCAGCAAATTTAATGCAGCACGCCGCAACTTTGATAATTCATCATTATCTTTCACAGTAATCAGGCAATTTTCTCCATCGCTTCATCTTCATCAACAGAAGTACCGGTCGATTTTTCTGTCGCAATGGTAAGTTCACGAACCTTGCCTTCAATTTCCTGCGCAATCGCTTTTTGTTCCTTGAGAAATTGACGAGCATTTTCCTTGCCTTGTCCAATGCGCTGGCCGTTATAACTAAACCATGCACCTGATTTATCGATCAAGCCCAATTGCACACCCAGGTTGATGATTTCACTTTCCCGTGAAATACCTTCGTTATACAAAATGTCAAATTCTGCCTGTTTGAAAGGAGGCGCTACTTTGTTTTTGACGACTTTGACACGGGTTTCACTGCCGACGACTTCATCGCCTTCCTTGACATTGCCGGTACGACGAATATCAAGACGTACGGACGCATAAAACTTGAGTGCATTACCACCAGTCGTGGTTTCAGGATTACCAAACATCACACCAATTTTCATGCGGATCTGGTTGATGAAAATAACGAGAGTGTTGGAACGTTTGATGTTGGCGGTGAGTTTACGCAAGGCTTGTGACATCAGGCGTGCTTGTAAACCCATATGCGAATCGCCCATTTCGCCTTCAATTTCAGCTTTGGGGGTGAGGGCTGCAACAGAGTCAACCACCACAATATCAACTGCATTGGAGCGCACTAGCATGTCAGTGATCTCGAGCGCCTGTTCACCGGTATCTGGTTGTGAAATGAGCAAGTCATCTACTTTGACACCCAGACGTCTGGCATAACCAGGATCGAGTGCATGTTCTGCATCCACAAATGCAGCTGTGCCACCTTTTTTCTGGCATTCAGCAATCACTTGCAAAGTGAGAGTCGTTTTACCCGATGATTCTGGACCATAAATTTCCACAATGCGTCCTCTGGGCAATCCGCCGATACCGAGTGCGATATCAAGGGATAATGAGCCGGTAGAAATCGCTTCAATATCTTTCATGTCAGAAGCATCATCACCAAGACGCATGACGGCGCCTTTGCCAAACTGGCGTTCAATCTGGCTTAATGCAGCAGCCAGCGCTTTTTTCTGGTTGTCTTCCATAGTGTAGTCCTTCAGTAGTAAATGAGAGTCGCTCTTTGGAAAGAGGTTAACAGGGGAGAAGTTATTTATAATGAATTTTTCGCTAACTCGCAATGAAAATAATTCTGTTTCAAACGCCATCAATCATCGAAAGCGCTTTCGCAATCGCCTGTAATCTGACAGCTTGTCTGTCGCCGGTGAAAATATGCACTTCCGCGCGCACCGGCAAATTTTTTCCAGCGATGGCAAGCCACACTGTTCCCACAGGTTTATCTGGCGTACCACCATCAGGTCCTGCAATACCAGTAATGGCAAGACCCAGATCAGCAGGACTATTGTGTAAAATACCTTCCGCCATTTCATGTGCAGTTTCTTCACTCACTGCGCCATGATTATCCAAAGTGGATGCACGCACACCGAGCAAATCCATCTTGGCCTGATTGCTATACGTGATGAAACCGCGCTCAAACCACACGGAGCTTCCCGGCACACTGGTCAGCCAGTAACTCAAACCACCGCCTGTGCAGGATTCTGCTGTGGCTAGTAATAAACCTTTCGTCTGTAATTTTTTTGCGACTTCAAGTACTTGTTGTTTAATGAGATCAATCATGTTGCTTTACCTTATTCGCAAGTCACGTTATAAATCGGCAAAATTTAAAATGGAATTATGCCATGGCACTTTCGATGATTGATACTCATACACCCATGATGCAGCAATATTTACGCATCAAGGCAGATTATCCCGATACGTTATTGTTTTATCGCATGGGAGATTTTTATGAATTATTTTTCCATGACGCAGAAAAAGCAGCACGTTTGCTTGGAATTACATTAACAGCGCGTGGACAATCTGCGGGCAAACCCATTCCCATGGCAGGTGTTCCGTTTCATTCCGCAGAAACTTATATTGCAAAATTAATTCGTCAGGGTTTATCCGTTGCGATTTGCGAACAAGTTGGTGAAGTAAAACCTGGCGCACCAGTTGAACGGCAAGTGGTTCGCATATTAACACCAGGCACAGTCAGTGATGCAGCCTTTCTCGATGATCAAAAAGATAATTTGTTACTCGCAATTCATCGTCTGCGTGATTGTTTTGGTATAGCGGTACTGGACATCAGTGGTGGGCGTTTTCATTTACTGGAAGTGACGACAGAAGAAGCTTTGCAAAGTGAATTATCACGCTTGCAACCGGCAGAAATATTAATCAGTGAAGAATGCGATATAAATTTTATATCCGGCATACAACATATACGCAGACGTGCGCCATGGGAATTTGATTATGAAACTTCCGTACGTTTACTGACACAACAAATGCAAACACATGATCTTGCTGGTTTTGGTTGCGAAGATAAAAGCGCAGCATTATGTGCAGCAGGTTGTTTATTGCAATATGCAAAAGAAACGCAGCGCACAGCGATGCCACATATTCGCAGTATTCATGTGGAAAGACGTGAAGATTGTCTCGTGCTCGATGCAGCATCACGCAATAATCTGGAAATTACCTGCAATCTTTCCGGGGGTGTGGAAAATACACTGGCATCAGTGGTCGATCATACGCGTAATGCAATGGGCAGTCGTTTATTAAAACGCTGGTTAAACCGACCTTTACGTCATCGTGAAATATTACTGGCACGTCAACAGGCAATTACGCAATTTCTTGATAGGCAACACTTCACGTCATTACAAAAAATATTTCATGGTATCGCTGATCTTGAACGCATACTTGCGCGTATCGCGCTCAAATCTGCGCGCCCACGTGATCTGGTGGCATTACGCAATACACTTTCACTGTTGCCAGAATTACAAATGACATTGCAATCTTTTTCGGCAACACGCGTGCAGGAATTATCTGCATTGATAGGACAATTTCCTGCTTTGCATGAACTTTTGCTGCGTGCCATTGTGGAAAATCCACCTGCAACCATTCGTGATGGCGGCATGATTGCGCGTGGTTATGACAAGGAGCTTGATGAATTACTGTCGATCAGTGAAAACGCCAGTGAATTTTTATTGAAGCTGGAAGAGCAGGAAAAAACGCGTTCAGGATTGTCAACATTAAAAGTCGGTTACAATCGCGTCCATGGTTATTACATTGAAATTAGTCGGCTACAGGCACAACTTGTTCCTGCTGATTATATTCGTCGTCAAACATTAAAAAATGCAGAACGTTTTATTACACCGGAATTAAAAGCATTTGAAGATAAAGCATTAAGTGCACGTGATCGCGCGCTTGCACGCGAGAAAATGTTATATGAAGCATTGCTCGATGATATTTTGCCAAGTGTTCCAGCCTTGCAAGCTTCAGCGGAGGCAATTGCAGAACTCGATGTACTGGCTAATTTTGCTGAGCGTGCCTTACATTTAAATTGGTGTTGTCCAGAATTATCCGACAAGAGTGGTATTGTGATTAATGATGGCAGACATCCTGTCGTTGAAAGTGTGTTAACACAACCATTTGTACCAAATGATATTACACTGGATGATACGCAGCGCATGCTCATGATCACCGGTCCTAATATGGGCGGTAAATCCACGTACATGCGACAAATTGCGTTAATTGTTTTATTGGCGCAAGTAGGTAGTTTCGTACCAGCGCGTTCAGCAAGAATTGGTTTGGTCGATAGAATATTTACACGCATTGGTGCAGCTGATGATCTTGCAAGTGGTCGTTCTACTTTCATGGTAGAGATGACAGAGACTGCAAATATTCTGCATCATGCGACCCAATATTCACTGGTGCTAATGGATGAAGTCGGTCGTGGCACCAGTACATTTGATGGTTTGTCTCTTGCCTGGGCGTGTGCGCATCATCTGGCAGAATCCACGCGTGCGTTTACTTTATTTGCGACACATTATTTTGAATTGACCAGTCTTGCTGATGAAATTTCCACGGTAAAAAATGTACATCTGCATGCTGCTGAACATGGCGATAAAATTATTTTCCTGCATTCTGTACAATCTGGAGCTGCGAGTCAGAGTTATGGCATACAAGTTGCGAAATTAGCGGGTGTGCCAACTGTTGTGATTGCGCGCGCTAAACAAAAATTGCAAATGCTGGAAAATGATGCATCACAACATGCTGGAAAATATTTGCATCAGGAACAACAGCAGGATTTATTCGCAAGAGAAATGACATTGCATCCCGTGCTTGCGAAATTGCAGGAACTCGACCCGGATCAGCTCACGCCAAAGGCAGCGCTGGAATATTTGTATGAGTTGAAGAGGGAAGTGTAAGGAGGCTCGTCATTGCGAGCGTTTTTCAGCGAAGCAATCCATGAAAGATCTGAATGGATTGCTTCGCTGAAAAACGCTCGCAATGACGAGCCCTCGCATTAAAACCCCAGCCTTACATGACTTTTCTCCTCTTCCGCATGACTCGCAACATATTGTGGATACATGCTGGCGATTTTTTTCTGGATGGATTTCATTTTATTGCTAAATGTTTCTGTGAACTGTTGTGAGGCCAGAATAATATTCATATCTTTTACCAGATCCGCAGTGGAAGTGTTGTGCGGATTTTCAATCAACTGATTCAATGTCGCAATAAGAGTAGCTGTCTCGTCAGGATATTTTTTAAGTTTTTCCGAAGCCTTGATTTGCTCAAGCACAGGCTGAATGACATGATTTTTTTTCATGCGAATCAGATAAGCAGGAAATACAAAACCTTCAGGATTACCATCCATCAGCAAACAAACTGCATTCCAGAAAATATCAGAATGTTTATTCATCGCCCGTCCTTTTACAAGAATCGCTCTTGCATGCAATCCACGAATGAATTGTTCTTCTGACATGGGATGACCTGATTGACAGGAAAGTGCAAGGTCAAGCCACAGTGAAAAAATTCGACCACGATCTGCATTATCCTTGCAGGCACCATTCACACTGACAGGTTGTAATTGTTTAATGAAATGATTTGCCAGATGAAATTTGGTGAAATGAACATATAGTGCTTGCACTTCTGCCTTGCTTAATAATTGTCGCTGCGTGAATCCAAGGTCGGTCATGGATTTATCCAGTAAACCATTGATGATTTTGGTTTCGTCATTTCCGTAAATCATTTTACGGATTGAATCATCCATGTGGAAATCATGAGCCTCGCTGCTGATTGAAGCGATAATTTGTTTTTTTACTGCATCTATCTCTTCGGTGGGTTTGATACCCGACAGCATTTTATGACTCATCAACTTGCTATTCGCTGGCAAGGTGATGACAGCAAGATTTTTATGTGTGCTTTCTGCTTCATGCAATTTTTTTGAAAAACTGCATTCACGTTGTTTTTCTCCAAGCAAATCTATCTTCTTTGATGGGCTGAATCTTAAAAAATTAATATACAAATGTGTAATTTTACGCTTCTCACCTTGCTGAGATGGGTATCGTCTGGCTTGTGCTTCAAGCATGGCAATAAAAAGCGGATTAATCTGTAAATCATCTTTGACTAATTCAACTTGTGTGCCGCAAGATAATTCTGTCCATAATAAATTTTCATTATCGATAGCCGTCGGAATATTGGTACTTAATTGTGGTTGATAGGTTGAACCGACGGTATCACCAAACCGTCGTACTTTACTTTCACGCTGATCAGCGCTTGGCAGGCTAGCGCGGGAAGATTTATATTCATGTTCGAATTCTTTAGCCTTGCGCTCAAAATAGTTGTCGATATCAGACATGCCCATAATCTTTTTGCGAATTATCTTTTTATCTTTTTTCAGAAATAAACTTAAGCCTTGTAATTGACTCTGGGCAAATTCACCACAACGCTGTAACACATCAGCTTCATTGAAATAGATTCCCAGAATAAAGTTATCCATCTCTTCGCGAAATTTTTTGGTGATTTCAAGATTTTGTGGCGGATAATCCTTGATGAATGATTCCGAGGAATTTTCTGGCTGAATGGAGTCTCCTTTTATTCTTCTGGTACGTTTTAACTGCACATCTGAAATATTATGTATGTTTTCACGCAATGAACTGAGGAAGGATGTGTAAAGTCTATTGTATTTATAGTGAGGATCAAATGATGGCTGCTTGTCCTTTTGGGTGCCAAGCATTTTCTTTACTTCATCGAAACCCGAAACGTTTTGCAGAATTTTTTCCACATCAGGAGTAATTTTAGCAGCAAGGTGTTTGAGATATTCATAATAATTTCTATTGAACAGGATTTCGTGTTCATCCAGTTTCACATCGCATGCTGCATGAGTAATACGTTTGCCTTTTTCCCATGTGAAATCCACAAGATATCCTTGTGGGAAGATTTTGGGTAATTCAACCAGATGATATTTTTTTTGCAGGTAGTCTTTTGAGAATGACTGAACATCAAATTGAATCATTTTTTTCTGGTTATTTTCATCAGTAAATGAAAATATCGCATACAATCGTTTGTCCGTGTAATTTGCCTGATAAACTGCCACATCGTAAATATCGGGATAACTCAGTTTGATCGCAACTTCCATTTCCGCTAGCCCACACAGTGCCAGATAGTCTTCGTATGTTTCCCCGGGAATAAATTTACGGAATTTTTCAATATTGATTTGTTGTTTGAAATAGTCGGCGAGATTTAATTTGCTGAGGGAATTTTGCAAATGTTGACGAAGAATATTAAGAGATGAGGTATAAACTTTTTCCTTCTGAGTGCCTGCGATCTCTGAAATTTTCTGCATCTGAATAAAATCGTGAATTTTGTTTAAGACAAAATCCATTGTGCTAGCCAAGCTGCGTATGGCATAGCCATCATCTTCGGGGAGAATAAGCTTGCGATATGCAAGCAATCGTTCGAGAATCTGGGCTATTTCAATCTTGCTCCAGTTTATTGACTGATTAA
>JABDFQ010000016.1 GCA_013286495.1 Gammaproteobacteria bacterium
GCGTGGTGCAAAATAGCGGTCACGAATCCAGCGCACCGCATAAATAACAAAGCCGATAATCGCGCCGAAAATAAGTAAATAAGCCAGCAACATCAGACCGAGTGCCACCAGCACAATAATCATGCCCATCACAATGAAGGGTAATAACTGCGCGAGAAAACGCTGCATTAAAATTTTTCCCAGAGTTTATCGGTTTCTGTTGCAGCATGTGTATGATCGCGCAAATCATAAATACGACGGTATTTTTCGATTTCCTTGCGCTGTGATGCAGAAAGTGTGCGATGTGATTCATCAAAGGCCGCCAGAAAATCATCAAGCGGACTGGTGTAATATTGTAATCCAAGGAATTCTCTTATGGTTGTCATGGAAGTTCCTAAAAGCCTCGCGGTAAATTTTGCAATTGAGTATAACAAATTATTCACATATTATCCCACTGAATAGCTGCCCGGAAGTATCAAACAGAACATAATGGAGATGGCATGAGATTAGTGTATTTATTAGTCAGCCTGGGAATGGTTTTTTGTTGTACGGATGTGGCGATAGCAAAAAATACGCATAAATATGCTAAAAAAACCTCCACGCATAAAAAAGTCATCGTTGCCAAAAAAAAATCTCCAGTCAAAAAACCTCTCGCAAATAATCGTACAAAATCAGTCAGAACTATTGCCAAACGTGTTGCTCCGCCAGCACCGATAACAGCAGTACGCGGTGCGTCACAATTGTGGGGACAATTAAATTACATCATCAATCCAGTGGCGGTCGAATCCGGTGCAGATATCGCTGTATTTGTGAAATCCATGAAGAATGGTGAAAAACTTTATTCGCGCAATATTAATCGTCCACTGACACCAGCAAGCACACTGAAAGTTTTAACCGCAGAAGCGGCTTTGATTTTCCTGAAACCGGAATATCGTTTTTCCACGCAATTGCTGACAGATGCGCAAACCGTTAAAAATGGTGTGTTACAAGGCAATTTGTATGTGGTGTTAGGTGGTGATCCTTCGCTGACTTATAATGATTTGCTGGATCTGGTATTGAATTTACGTACGCAGGAAATCAGCGGCATTACCGGCAATGTTTATATTGATCATACTGCTTATGATCAGAGTTTTTATGGCCCGGACTGGGTATGGAAAGATAGAGGTTATTGTTATGCTGCACCCATTAGTGCAAGCATCATTAATCATAATTGTCTGCCTTTCCGTGTTTCTCCTTCCAAAGTCGGGCAAGTCGCAACTGTCGAAACTTATCCAAACTTTTTTTATCCGCGCATTCATAATTATGTAATTACCAAACCCAACCGCAGTGCCTGTTCTGTGCATTTATCCAGTGATCTGGGGAATGGGCTGGAAATTGAAGGTTGTATGCCCAAAGGCAAGGATGCCTGGGGTGTGAGTTATGTCGTGACGGATGTGCAGGAATATAATCGCGCGCTGTTTCGTGATGTGCTGAATAATATGGGCATTAAAGTAAATGGCAATGTCACTTTTGGTGCTGCGCCGAAAAATCCGTCGATGATTGCGCATCATGTTTCAGAACCTTTGTCAGAACTGGTGATTGAAATGCTGAAAAAATCTGACAATGTCATTGCTGGTGCATTGTTTAAAAAATTAGGCCAGTTATATACACGCAAGCAAGGTAGTTGGGAAAGTGGCAGTCTTGCTGTATCGCAAATATTAACGCGTAATGCTGGCATGAATTTATCGGGATTGAAAATTCTCGATGGTTCAGGATTATCACCTTCCAATCTCACTACGCCATCACAAATGATGCAGGTGCTGGATTTTGCCTTTCATCATGCACCGACAAATGGTGCGTTCATTACTGCCTTGCCAATTGCTGGTGTGGATGGAACGCTGAAACATCGCATGGGGAATATTGCCAGACGTGTGCGTGCGAAAACCGGCACGATTTCAGGCGTTGTCAGTCTCGCGGGATATGTGATGACGGCGGATAATGAGATTCTGGCATTTGTGATTATGGTGAATGGCAATAAAGGCATGACGTGGAAATACAAGGAAATGGAAGACCGCATTGCGACCGCGCTGGCGAAGTATAGAAGGTGAGTAACAGGAGTCTGTCATCCTGAGCGCGGTTTTTGCTCTTGCGCGAAGGATCTTTCAAGGAATATGTATTTGCGTTCATGAGGTCCTTCGCACAAGAGCAAGAGCTGTGCTCAGGATGACAGACTCCTGTTACAACCCGGCTTGCTTATCACTTCCAAATATGCATCACCAGCACCGCGAGTAACATCAATCCCGCGCCGCCAAAAAAATATTCCAGTCTTATTCTATTTTCACGTTTTTTATTTTCCAGCCAGAAAGCATTGGGAATGCTTTCTGCGAAGCGAATTTTTTCCTGACGTTGTTTGGTTTCTTTCAGCGCTTCGTAAATTAATGTCGGCATCTCTGGCAATTGCTCAGACAGCAACGGTAAGTTCTCGCGTACACGTCGCACGAATGCCTTGAATCCTACTTGTTTGCGCAACCATTTTTCAATTTGCGGTGAAGCAGAAGACCAGATATCCAATTCAGGTGCGATTTGCCTGCTCAATCCCTCGATTCCCAGCAATGATTTTTGCAGTAACACCAGTTGCGGCTGAATATTAATATTGAAGCGGCGTGCGACCTGAAATAAGCGTAATAACAATTGCCCAAAGGAAATATTTCGCAAGGGTTGTTCGAATATCGGTTCGGAAACAGCGCGTATCGCTCCTTCAAATTGATCAATACGCGTATCTGGCGGCAACCAGCCACAGGCAATATGTAATTCAGCAACACGTTGATAATCACGTTTGAAAAACGCGATCATGTTTTCTGCAAGATAACGCTGATCACTATGATTTAACGAACCCACAATACCAAAATCTACCGCGATATAAGTTGGATTTTGCGGATCATCTGCATTTACAAAAATATTACCAGGATGTAAATCAGCGTGAAAAAAACTGTCGCGGAACACTTGTGTGAAAAATATTTCAAGACCACGTTCTGCCAGTTTTTGCATGTTGATACCAGTATTTCGCAATCTTTCCAGATCGTAAACGGGTATGCCATGAATTCTTTCCATGACCATAATATTTTTATGTGTGTAATTCCAGAAAACTTTTGGTATGTATAACAATTTCGAATCGGCAAAATTACGGCGTAATTGCGAAGCATTGGCTGCTTCACGATTTAAATCCAGTTCGTCATAAAGTGTTTGCGCCACTTCTTCCACGAGTTGTATGGGTTTTAAATGACGCATTTCATACCAGTAACGTTCGGCAATTTTTGCGAGTGTCATTAACAGATCGATATCACGATCAATCATGATATGAATATCCGGTCGCAAAACTTTTACCACCACCGATTCACCACTATGCAATGTCGCAGCATGCACCTGTGCAATGGATGCAGATGCGAGTGCTGTGCTGTCAAATTGTGAAAAGACTTGTTCGATATTGGATTTCAATGCAGCTTCAATGATTTTTTTTGCGCGCGCGCCATCAAACGGTGGCACGCGATCCTGCAATTTTTCCAGTTCCAGTGCAATATCATCTGGCAATACATCACGTCGTGTGGAAATGATTTGTCCGGCTTTGACAAAAATCGGGCCTAATTCTTCTATCGCCAAACGTATGCGTTGCCCACGCGTCAGACGTTTGCGTGCGGCACTCCAGTAAAATGGATTGAGGTAAATAAAAAAACGCATCGGATAAAACCAGTGTGTTCCCAGCACGATTTCATCAATGTTATAGCGCATTAAAATATAATTAATGCGTATCAGGCGAAATAATCGGGAAAAAATTTTCACTGCATTACCTCATCTTCTGTTGCAGACAAAATGTGATTGATCCTTGCTTCCATGCGATCAACATCCATGCGTAATTGATCAATATCAGCAAAAAAATCCTGTAGTGCTTCCTGTGTTGGCAACCAGTTTGCTTCTTCATGAATATATTCATTGATATTCGCGCAAACACTTTCGGCGGTATCATTTAAAATATTTTTACATTTATATAAAAAGCGTGCTGCATGATAAGCAGGTGCATCGCCAATCACGCGTGATAATTGTTCTTCCCAGTCAATTTGCAATTGATCAAACAAGTTAGTGACTTGCTGGGCAGTTTCGGCGCTACCTTCAATATGAATATCTTCAGCGAAAAAACGCTGGCGATCCTGCTTGTTCAGCATGACTGCAAACATTTGCAATGGTGTGCCGCGTATCGTGACATCAACAGGCAAGTGATTATCTTTTGATAATTCCATTCCAGTGTTGTTAAAACTGCAATATACAGTGAAATGCAATGGCATTATTTCAATGGCAATGATTTTCCCCTGTAATGCCTGCATGCGTTGTTGCGATTCAGGATCAAGTGCCAGTGCTTTATTGATAGCATGTGTGAGTGATGAAAATAACATTAGTATTTATATCCTCTATGCAAGGCAACAATACCGCCATTTAAATTAAAATATTCCACATCTTCAAAACCACATTCCATCATCATGGATTTCAATGTTTCCTGATCAGGATGCATGCGTATGGATTCCACCAGATATTGATAACTGTCACGATCATTGGCAATCAGTTCACCCATTTTGGGAATGATATTGAAAGAATAAAAATCATAAGCCTTATTCAGTATTTCAGTTTGTGGTCGTGAAAATTCGAGCACAATTAATTTGCCACCAGGTTTTAATGTCTGATAAATCGATTGCAATGCATTATTTTTATTAGTGACGTTACGCAAACCAAAGGCAATCGTGACGCAATCAAAATAATTATTTTCAAATGGTAATTGTTCTGCATCAGCGAGCATACATTCGATATTGCCAATTAATCCTGCATTTTCCACACGTTCCCGACCGACAGCGAGCATGGCTTCATTGATATCTGTCATGACCACTTTGCCATTGCGACCAACTTTTTTTGCAATGGCAATTGCAAGATCACCTGTGCCTGATGCAACATCCAGCACAGTTTGTCCTGCGCGTAATTCTGCTTTTGCCAGCGCAAAACGCTTCCATAAACGGTGCATGCCTAATGACATGACATCATTCATGACATCATATTTTTTGGCGACAGAACGAAATACATCGGCAACGAGATTAGCTTTTTCAGCAAAAGGAACATTGCGATAGCCAAAATGGGTGGAATGATCTTTCTTGTCATGAGTCATGGATTTTTCTGCTAAAAATTTGAATGGCTGGATTATACGTGAATTTTTCATCTGCGGGAGTAACTTTTCTTATCATTGATTATTATAAAATTTTTACAAAACCCTTGTGCTATACTTTTGAAAAGACCAATGGATTGAGGGAATAAATATGAAGCAAGTGCATATTTGTAGTTCCATTTTGGCTATTTTTACGCTGTTTTTGGCAGTGCCAACGATAGCCGCAACGGTTAATCCAAGCGATGCCACATCAGAAGCAGCAGCCAGTCCAACAACCACACCTAAAGCTTATTCCTGTCCGGGAACTGTTGCTTCCGGCACAACTGTTTCAGCGGGTTATGGTCCTTATTCAACAGGTGTCAGCATGATAGCTAATCAACCGACTGCACCGGTTGCAGATTCAAATAATGGCGTTGTGCTTTCACAATCATTTAATTGTGAATACAACAGAAGTGATCAGTCGACCAATAACACACAACCTTCTGGTTACATGACTTACTGGCGCGCTTGTCCAGACTGGACAGATCCAATAACAGGCAAAACGTATCCTACTGTGCTGCAATATATTTATGTGACATCAGACATCTGGTACAACCAGGCAACATGTCAGGCGGTGTGTTATGCCACATCACCACGATGTCAATGGCAGTAATGCAATATCATGACAATCAAACAAGGATGTTTGAATCTCCCCAGAAAAATCATCGCAGCGATTGAATCACCTTCGCTTTCATTTTTATTTTTTGTGCTGACTTTTTTTTCCATTCTCACCATACGTTTTTTTCAGGAAGCATTTACACAAGCTTCATTGAATTATCTCAATTATGGTTCAATGCAATTATTGCTGAATTTGCTGCATCTTTATCTAATTTTTTCCTCGATGCTAATCAGTTTATCCTTGCTGGGTTATATCGCCACGCGTGTCAATATCGTTTATATTCTGCGTGCGCTGATGCTTGCATTTATTGTTTTATTGCTGGGCCCCTTGATTGATTATATTTATAGCGCGGGAACTGGCGATAATATGCTGTATTTGCAATCGCTTTATTCATTGCCTTCGCACAATCTCCTTTATTCCTTTTTATATTTTTTTGGCAAGGATTCTTCCATTACGCCTGGTATGCGTATTGAAATTTTGTTAAGCATGATTGCTGCGTGTATTTATTTCGTTTGCAAGGGACGCAGTATTTTCATGAGCATTTGTTATGCGTTGCTGGTGTATGTCGTTATTTTTATTTATGCCGCACTGCCGCTTTTGGCGAGTTATATATTTTCATTTGCTGGATTGAATTATGAGCACACCGCTTATCAGGCAATTCGCTGTTATTTGTTTATTATATTTTTTACCATGATCCCACTGCTCTATCTTGCGAATAAAAATATCTTTATGGAAATGATTAGAGACATGCGCTGGTTGCGTCTCAGTCATTATGTTCTCATGCTGGTATTAGGAGCAGCTCTTGCACTTTCTGGCACGCATGAAAATTTATATCAGTCACTGATCGCAACGCAGCATGAATTTGTAGCGAATTTTATTTTTTGTATTATCAGTCTCACCTGCGCTGTGATTTTTTGTATCGTCTCCAATAATATTACTGATCAGGGAATTGATAAAATATCCAATCAGAGCCGTCCATTAATCACCGGCAGTATTGCATTGTCGACTTACACACAGATTGGTTACTGGTCGTTGTTTGCATCACTGGTTTATGCACTTGCTGCTGATGCGCGTGCGTTATTATTAATGTCCGTGCTGATTGCTGGATATTATCTTTACTCCATGCCGCCGATTCGTTTTAAGCGCGTGTTGATACTATCCAAATTTGCGATCGCGATGAATTCACTGGCGATGATTTTGCTCGGTTATATTCTGGTGCAAGGCGATGTGAAATTTTTTCCGCATAGTGTCATTGTGATTGTGCTAGCGGGTTTTACCTTGTGTGCAAATGTGATTGATGTCAAGGATGAAGCAGGTGATAAGGTCGGTGGCATCCTGACCTTGCCGGGTTTAATCGGATTAAAGTGGTCGCGCATTTTGATTGGTGTAATGTTTGTGCTGACTTATACCTGTTTTGCATGGTTGTTCCATGCTTATTACTTGCCATTTTTTTTCGCAGGATTAATACAGTTTTATCTGATTAATCGCAAAGTATTTAATGAAAAATTAATTTTTATTTTTAATCTGCTGAGTATTTTGCTGGTGATTTACTTGTTGTTGCAATGATTGCAGGAAGTCACTATTTTTCACATCGAGATCAATCAATCTGTTGCTGGCTGCGTTTAAAAAAACACACAGCACAGCAACAAAAATTACAATTCCGATAAATTCCCGCATCGTTAATTACGGTGTTGGTGTTGCAGCGGCTGGTACAGATCCCTGAATAACGGAAGGCGGTAAAGTGTTAATGCAATCAAAAATAGGTTTTAAAACTTGCGATAACATTTGAATATTGCCTGCCTGCTGAAATTGCTGCACTTGTGTGATGTTTTGCTGGCTTGTCATCATGGCAATCTGATCGGGTGTTATGTTGCAGGTAACAGTAGGATTGTTCACCGTGTTCGCCGTGACGGTTAAATTGCATGACACCTGATTGTTGGCATTAATCGCCAAATCGACTAATTGCGAAGCGTGTACTTTGATAACTGCACCCCCGAGTTTTGGACAAATCGCGAGATATTGCAGGAATTCAGCACCTGGTGCTACGTAAATTTCACAGGTAGGCGCGCCTTTGCATAACGTGGCGGGATTAATCGGCGTGTTCGCACCAGGTTGTGGAGCGGCAACGGCAGGACCACTCGGAATCATGGATTGAATCGATTGCTGAATATTTTGCTGGATTTGCTGCTGCATTTGTTGCAGTTGCTGAATGTTTTGCTGAATTTGTTGCTGCTGCGGCGCGATGTTCGGTGCATTCGGCACGGGTTGAGTTTGTGTGGGTGCAGGAGCGGCTTGAGCTGGTGATGGATAAGATGGTGGATTGATGTATGGATTCGGATTTTGCTGCGCGTTGGCTATTGAAATCAAACCAGCGAGTGTGAATAAAAATGGTTTCAGTGAATTTTTCATGGCTGCTCCTTCATCCAGTAAAAATATGAATCAGTATAGCGTAAGCAAACAAGCGTGTCGTGGTTGTGGTGTGTACGCTAGGTTGAGCATGTAACAGGTCTGTCATTCCCGCGAAGGCGGGAACCTATCCATGGGTTCCCGCCTTCGCGGGAATGACAGACCTGTTACATGCCAATAACAGTCCTGCTGCGTACCAATAACAGACCTGCTGCATGCCATGAAAGCTCTCCGTACACACCCAATGCTAATTAGCCTCCCGGCGGCGTAATATCTCCCCCGCGAGCGCCAGATACGCCAGCGCACCCTGCGATTTTTCATCATAATGCAACACGGGTGTGCCATGACTTGGTGCCTCTGCCAGCCGTACGTTACGCGGAATCACTGTGCGATACACGCGCTCAGGAAAATGTTCCATCAACTGACTGGAGACATCGAGTGCCAGTCGATTACGACCGTCGTACATCGTGCGTAACAAACCTTCGATATGTAATTTCGGATTAATCGTCGTGCGAATTTGTTCGATCGTACCAAGTAAAGCGCTCAATCCTTCCAAAGCAAAATATTCACATTGCACAGGGATAAGCACCGAATCGGATGCAACCAGTGCATTTACCGTGAGGATGCTGAGCGAAGGTGGACAATCGATAAGAATATAATCGTAATTTGCTTTCACGGGTTCCAGAATATTTTTCAGGCGTTTTTCGCGTTCTGCATCCTGCAATAATTGCATCTCAGCAACAATCAATTCCTGACTCGTGGCCAGCAAATCAAACTTGCCGGAAGTTTTGATCAACGCTTCCCGAATATCCACTTCCTTGCACAAGACTTGTGTGGAGGAATATTTCACTTCTTTTTTGCTGATCCCGCTGCCAACGGTGGCATTGCCTTGCGGATCAAGATCAATCAGCATGACCTTGCGTTTCATCGCTGCAAAAGAAGCTGCAAGATTAATGCTAGTCGTTGTTTTTCCTACACCACCTTTCTGATTGGTTATCGCAATTATTTTTCCCACGATTATTCCTTATTTCTGATCAGGCTAATGAGATGACGTTCAACATCCATTCCCTTGATGACAAGTTTTTTGCTACTTTCCACGACAAAAGCACTAGATATATCACGTATTTCTTCATCAGGATATTTCCCTTTCATGGCAAGCCACTTGCCGTTTGTGCACAACAAATGTTGCGTGCTGGAAACAAACATTTGCAGACTGCTGAACGCCCGGGAAATGATAGTATCAAAACATTTTGCTGGATGAAATTCCTCGGTGCGCGCTTGCACGACATTGACATTGGCAAGATGGAGTTCAGCCACGACTTGTGTCAGAAAACGCGTTTTTTTATTGTTCTTGTCGAGCAATAACCAATGTTGTTGCGGATGAATGAGAGCCAGTGGAATGCCAGGTAATCCCGCGCCGGTTCCCACATCCAGTAACTGATCACCTTGCAAAAAAGGTGCGACCAGCAAGCTATCAATAATATGCAATAACACCATTTCACGCGGATGGGTGATGTTGGTGAGATTAAAGACGCGATTCCAGGCTTGCATTAATTCAAGATAATGAACCAGTTTTTCTTGCGTGCCATCATCAAGCGTAATCGCATTATCGCTTAGGGCTTGTTTGAGAATGGATTGAAATGCGTTCACACGGCTTTCCGTTTTTTTAAGGCCACCAGTAATAATGAAATCGCAGCAGGTGTCATGCCAGGAATGCGTGTTGCCATGCCAACGGTTGTTGGGCGAATGCTTTTGAGTTTTTGCCGCACTTCATTCGATAAACCAATGACATCGTCGTAGTTCATATCATGTGGAACTTTGAGTGTTTCCTGACGCAATGTTCTTGCGATTTCATCTTCCTGTCTTGCGATATAACCTGCATATTTCGCCTGAATTTCAATTTGCTCAGCGGCTTTTTCATCAGCAATTCCAGGCCCTGCGGTTTCAATCGCCATTAAATCGCGATACGCAATATTCGGTCGACGTAATAAATCCATCAGACGATATTCACGCGCCAATGGTTGATCCAGCAAAGGTTCAAGTTGTCTGGCAGCATCCGTATCAGGATGAATCATGACAGAATGCAGGCGTTTGCTTTCAGCATCGATCAATTCACATTTACGCTGAAATATATCGAAACGTGTCTGATCGATCAGACCTAATTCATATGCCTTGGGTACAAGACGCAAATCTGCATTGTCTTCGCGTAGCAATAAACGATATTCAGCACGACTGGTGAACATGCGATACGGTTCCTGCGTGCCACGTGTGACCAGATCATCAATCAGCACGCCGATGTAAGCTTCATCACGTCGTGGACAAAACGCTTCTTTTTCCTGCGTCAGAAGCGCAGCATTCATGCCAGCAATGATGCCTTGTGCGCCAGCTTCTTCATAACCAGTGGTGCCATTGATTTGTCCGGCAAAAAATAATCCGTGTATGGCTTTGGTCTCAAGCGATGGTTTTAAATCACGCGGATCAAAAAAATCATATTCAATCGCATAGCCTGGACGTGTGATGTGCGCTTGTTCAAAACCTTTGATGCTGCGTACAAATTCAATTTGTGTCGCATATGGCAAGCTGGTGGAAATACCATTCGGATACAGTTCAGTGGTCGTTAAACCTTCTGGTTCAACAAAAATCTGATGGGAAGATTTATCAGCAAAACGCATGATTTTATCTTCAATCGATGGGCAATATCTTGGGCCGATACCTTCAATCACGCCGGTATACATGGGTGATTCTGATAAACCCTGACGGATATGCTCATGGGTTTTTTCATTGGTATGCGTGATATAACAACAAATTTGCTGGGGGTGATCTTCGCGTTTGCCAGTAAAGGAAAACACAGGAGTGGGGGTATCACCAAACTGTTTTTCCATGACAGAGAAATCCACGCTGCGACCATCTATGCGTGGCGGAGTGCCAGTCTTGAGACGATTGATGCGAAAAGGCAAGTCGCGTAACCGAGCCGCCAATGTTTTGGCTGGCGGATCACCTGCTCTTCCGCCTTCATATGATTGCAAGCCAATATGAATTTTACCCGCGAGGAACGTGCCGGCAGTCAGTACGACAGTTTTGCCATAAATCTTCAGACCCATTTGTGTCACGACGCCTGTCACACGTTCCTGTTCGATAAGAATATCGTCTACGGCTTGCTGAAATAACGTGAGGTTGGGTTGTGTTTCCAGCATATGGCGTATGGCTTGTTTATAAAGCACGCGATCAGCCTGTGCGCGTGTTGCACGTACGGCAGGGCCTTTACTGGCATTTAAGATGCGGAAATGGATGCCGGCTTTATCGATAGCTTTTGCCATCGCGCCACCCAGGGCATCGATTTCCTTGACCAGATGACCTTTGCCTATGCCGCCAATGGCTGGGTTGCAGGACATTTGGCCGAGCGTTTCGATGTTATGGCTGAGCAATAAAGTGTTTGCGCCCATGCGTGCAGCAGCCAGAGCCGCTTCAGTGCCTGCATGGCCACCGCCAACGACGATGACATCGAATGTATTCGCGAGGTTTGTCATAAGGGTCAAAAATCGATAAAGCCCAACAAAATACCCTTGATTAGGTAGCTGTGCAAGTCGTATCCCGAGCTGTTCAATAATTGAACTTTTCATGCCAGGGAAAAGAAGGTAAAATGCGGGAAATTAATCAAACGGTGTAGGTTAGGCGCTGGTATGGCGTTGTGTCATGCGAGCGTTTGAAAGCGTTGCTCCTGGAAGCATTTGTGTATATTTGCAAATAAAGCGCAGGAGGCCGGAGGCCGACGAGCCATTGCAAATATACACAAATGCTTCCAGGAGCAACGCTTTCAAACGCTCGCATGACACAACGCCATACCAGCCCTAACCTCACCCACATAACCAATGAGGCTAACATGAACAAAACAGCGGCAGCCGATGTCGTGATTTTCGGTGGAGGCATTGCCGGTTTATGGCTATTGAATCGTTTGCGTCAATCTGGCATTTCCGCATTGTTATTTGAATCAAATGCCTTAGGCGGCGGTCAGACACATAAATCGCAAGGCATCATACATGGCGGCATGAAATATGCGCTGCAAGGCGTGATCACACGCGAAGCGCAAGTAATGGCTGATATGCCAGCACACTGGAAATTATGCCTGAGCGGCAAGGGTGAAATGGATTTGTCAGCGGTTCCGATTTTGTCCCGACAACAATATTTATGGGCGCCACATAAATTCACGTCCAAACTCACTGGGTTCCTCGCGAGTGCGACTTTGTCCAGTAATGTAGAAAGTGTCTCCAAGGAAAATTATCCCAGCGTGTTTCAGCACAAGGAATTCAAGGGTGAAGTTTTTTCACTGGATGAAATTGTGATTGATGTACCTGTGCTGGTGCGTGAAATGGTCAAGGCAAATCAGGATGCTGTATTTCGCATCGAACCATTATGCGATGAAGAATTAAAACTGGATGCGGCAGGCAATCTGGTTTCTGCAACGGTTTATCAGGCAGGACGTGCAGTGGAAGTGACCGCACAGCAATTTGTATTCACAGCTGGTGCGGGTAATGAAGTGATTATCAAAAAATTAAAAAGTAATGATGTCGCCATGCAGCGCAGGCCATTACACATGGTATTGGTCAAGACACCATTTGATTATCCGTTGTATGCACATTGCCTGGGTTTGGGCAGTCGACCGCGTTTGACGATCACCACACATCACACAGCGGATGGTCATGCGATCTGGTACCTGGGGGGTGCGCTTGCTGAAGAAGGTGTGAATCGGGATACAGAAGCGCAGATTCAGGCAGCGCGTGATGAGTTATATACGCTGTTTCCCTGGCTGGATTTTTCAACAGCAGAATTTGCGACATTCATGATTGATCGTGCTGAACCCAAACAAAAAAATGGTTTGAAACCGGAATCCACTTTTAGCAAAGTCATCCAGAACATGATTATCGCCTGGCCGACCAAGCTTGCGCTTGCGCCTAAATTGACTGACGACATCATGTGTCATTTACAAAAAATAAAATTACAGCCCACTCTTTGTGATACCCGTGAATTGCGCGCATGGCCGATGCCGCCATTGGCAAGACCTGTCTGGGAGGATGCGTTTTGCAAAAACGAAAGCTAGGTGATTTTGCAGTTAGCGTCATTGGTTTGGGCACAGTCAAATTTGGTCGTAATCAGGGTGTGAAATATCCTTCTGCTTTTGATCTGCCTGATGATGCTGTTTTACGTAAATTACTTGCGACTGCAAAGGAATTGGGAATTAATTTGCTGGATACCGCGCCTGCTTATGGTGTCAGTGAAGAGCGTTTAGGTAAATTATTGCAAGGCGAGCGCCATGACTGGATTATTTCCACCAAGGTGGGTGAGGAATTTCGTGATCAGCAATCGTTTTTTGATTTTTCACCTGATGCGATAGTGCAAAGTGTTGAGCGTAGTTTAAAGCGTTTGCATACAGATTATCTGGATATTGTTCTCGTGCATTCCAGTGGTGAAGATGAGCGTATCATTCATGAAGATCAGGTATTTTCCACGCTGGCTGCATTGAAAGAGTCAGGAAAAATCCGTGCATTTGGCATGTCGAGTAAAACAGTGGTGGGAGGAATGCTGACGGTTGATCATGCGGATGTAGCGATGGTGACATTCCATTCGCAAGATCAGCAGGATAGGGAAGTGATTCAATATGCGCAGCAAAAACAGAAAGGCATTTTTATCAAGAAAGCACTGGCAAGTGGCCATATGAAAATGTCAGCGGGAGATTGCATACGTTTCGCGCTCAGCGAACAGGGAGTGACAAGCGTGATTATCGGGACGATTAACGAGGGGCATTTAAGGGAGAATTGTGCAGGTGTGTAGCCTGCATTCCTACCTCAACTTCTCAATCAAATCTCTCTTCAACTCAAACAATCTTTTTTCCAGCGCGACGCAATATGTCGCTTCACCATGCGTGTGATGAAAATGTTGCACGGCATTGATGGCCTGTTCGCGTATTGTATGAATATCTTCGCCTTGCTCCACTACTTCGCCTGCACGCAGGATGGGTTTAAGCAAATCAACAAAGCCGTCATAATCATCCAGCGATTTTTGCGCAAGTGATTTATCCAGTACAACGACTTCCGGCAAATCAGAAATACCCAGATCAATGTCATAGATCACATCCATGACATATTGTTCATCACAAAAAAAACGTCGTATCTGATGACGGCCGGGGTTGGAAATTTTTACTTCCTGTTCCGATAATTTTAATTTGTGAATCCACTGCCCCGCTGCATCTTGCATCGCAGAAAGTTTGTATACACCATCCAGCGCCGGATGATCATAAGCCGTCACAAGATTCGTGCCGACACCAAATGAAGAAATTTTCGCCTGATGCTGTTTGAGATCACGAATCACATATTCATCCAGTGAATTACTGGCGATGATTTCCGTTTTATCAAACCCTGCTTCATCCAGTAATTTTCTCGCTTTGACACTGAGCTCTGCCATATCACCAGAATCCAGTCGTATTCCCAATAAATCTGCACCACTTGCACGTAATTTTTTTCCAGTCTCAATCGCATTTTTTACACCTTTGATGGTGTTATAGGTATCAACGAGTAACGTGCAATTATGTGGCATGACATCGGCATAAGCTGCGAATGCTTCCTTTTCACTGGCAAAGGCAGTCACCCAGCTATGTGCATGTGTACCGCGCACCGGAATGCCAAATAACTTTCCCGCCATGGTGTTGGAAGTTGCTGTGCAGCCACCGATATAAGCGGCGCGACTTGCAGAGACAGCGCCATCAGGCCCTTGTGCGCGTCGCATGCCAAACTCAATGATAGGTAAACCTTCTGCTGCGCGATAAACACGTGAAGCTTTGGTGGCAATCAATGTCTGAAAATTAATGGTGTTTAATAATGCTGTTTCAATTAACTGACATTGCAGGATGGGGCCTTGTATGCGTAATAAAGGTTCATTGGCAAAGATGACTGTGCCTTCTGGAACTGCATCGATATCACAGGAAAAATTTAAATCAGCAAGATAATCGAGAAAACGGTGGGGAAATAAAGGTTCACCATGATTATTCGCAAGTGTTGCAAGATATGCGAGATCATCAGAGTGAAAACGCCAGCTCATTAAAAAATCGATAACACTGCCAAGACCACAGGCAACAGCATAATTACCCTCGAAAGGATTTTTGCGAAAAATCAGGTGAAAAGCCGCTTCGCGTTCATGCAGGTTCAACTTCCAGTAACCATAGGCCATGGTGAGTTGATAAAAGTCAGTTAATAATGGCGTATATATCATGAATCATCTCGCAATACATTTTATTGCAATTATAATAAGCTCTCTCGATTTACACAGTGTAAGGATCAAAGTATGTCCGTTCAAAAATTGTTATGGCTGTCAGGATTATCAATAATATTGGCCGCTTGTTCAACCAGCAATTACCTGCCTGCCAATTCGCCAGCCTGGCGTGATAATCATCCACGTAACATTGGTGTGCGTTATTTACTCGGTCGTGGTGTGATGCAAGATGATAAACAGGCATTTTATTATTTCGATAAAGCGGCACAACAAGGCGATGCGCTTGCGCAAAATGAAGTTGCTTATTTGTATGCAGCAGGAAAAGGCACGCCACGCAATCTGGAAAAATCTTTTTACTGGTATCACAAGGCAGCAGAACATGGATTATCCAGTGCGCAATATAATCTCGGATTAATGTATTTACGTGGTATTGGTACATCGCCTAATAAAAAAATGGCCATGGAATGGTTTGAAAAAGCAGCGGCACATGGTTTTGAACCAGCGAAAATTGCAGTTGGAAAATACCATGGGTGAAACGGTTCCCCGCAAGCGTTTTGGCCAGCATTTTCTGCGTGATCAATCAGTAATAGAAAAAATTGTTGCAGCGCTTGCACCGAAGACCACAGATCATCTTGTAGAAATTGGTCCAGGACAAGGCGCAATTACCATGCCAGTGTTACGCTGCGCAAAAACACTGGATGTGATCGAGCTTGATCGTGATCTTATTCCTGTACTGGAAGAAAGATGCGGACGCCTGGGCGATTTGCATATTCATTCTGCGGATGTGCTGGATTTTGATTTTGCCAGTATTAAACAGGATGAGCGTTTGTTGCGGATATTCGGTAATTTGCCTTATAACATTTCCACACCACTTATTTTTCATTTGATTGAATATGCTTCCATTATTAAAGACATGTTATTCATGGTGCAAAAAGAAGTGGCGGAACGCATGGCAGCAAAAGCAGATACGGAACATTACGGACGATTGAGTGTCATGGTGCAATATCATTTTAAAGTGGAATTATTATTTAACGTTTCACCCAATGCATTTCATCCGCCACCACAAGTGCAATCCAGTATTGTACATTTGATCCCGGATGTTAGTTTTTCTGAGCGTGCAGATGATAATGCAGTATTTGCAAATGTCGTAAAACATGCGTTTGGTCAACGCAGAAAAACTTTGCGTAATAGTTTAAAAAATATTGTCAGTGATGAAATGTGGGAAAGTATGACAATACGTTCCGATCTGCGCGCAGAAAATTTGACGGTCAGTGATTTTGTCATGATTAGTAATCAGGTATCAGGAAAAAAGTAAATGTCCACATATGCAATTGGTGATGTACAGGGATGTTATTCAGCATTGATGAAATTGCTGGAGAAAATTAATTTCAATCCTGATCACGATACACTATGGTTTACTGGTGATTTAGTGAATCGTGGTGATGATTCATTGGCTGTGTTGCGTTATATAAAAAATCTTGGTGATAAACATATTGCGGTATTGGGTAATCATGATTTGCATTTGCTGGCAGTAGCATCGGGTGCAAAAGCAGTGCAGCCAGCAGATACATTAAATGAAATTTTAAGCGCACCGGATAAGGCAGAGTTAATCGAATGGTTATGTCATCGACCGATTTTATATATAGCTGCTGCATTTCCTTATGTGCTAGTGCATGCAGGTCTTGCACCCATGTGGACATTATCCCATGCACGACATTTTGCGCATGAACTGGAAGCTGCATTACGTTCTGCCTCACGCGATGTGTTATTTAAGCAGCTTTATGGTAATCAGCCGGATTTATGGAGTGATAAATTAACGGGGATTGAGCGCTTGCGTTGCCTTGTCAATTATTTCACACGCATGCGTTTTTGTGATGCCAAAGGTCGCATGAATTTGACATACAAGGGAACGATTGCAGAAAAGCCACAGGATTTATTTCCGTGGTTTGATGTGCCGAATCGCAAAAATGCTGAGGCGAAAATTATTTTCGGTCATTGGGCGGCGTTAGGTGGTGAGACAACAACACCGAATGTCTATCCGCTGGATACAGGCTGCGTGTGGGGCAATGCGCTGACCGCGATGAGATTGGAAGATGAAATGAAGTTTAGTGTGGGGTGTCAGTAACCAACCTCACACTCTCTCCATCACCACAAAACTATAATCATATTCATTCGCATCATCCGCTACATGCTCTTCCCTGCTAACTTCTCGCCACTCTTCTGCGTGCAGCACAGGAAAAAAAGCATCGCCATGAAAATCTTCATGCACGATGGTGAGATATATCCGCTGAATTTGCGGCATTAATTGCTGATAAATTTCAGCGCCGCCAATAATAAATAATTCATCGCTACCATTCACTTGCTGCATGGCATCCTGCACAGAAGTGACTACCATGCAACCATCTGTCTGATAATCACGATTGCGCGTCAAAATAATATTCGTGCGATTCGGTAATGGTCTGCCTATCGATTCATGGGTTTTTCTTCCCATTAATATCGGATGACCAGATGTCAGCGTCTTGAAATATTTGAGATCGGCTGGTAAATGCCAGGGTAGTTGATTGTTATCACCAATGACACGGTTTTCTGACATGGCAACGATTGCGGAAATTTTTGGTGGCATGAGATTGATACTTGCGGTTAATTAAAGAGCCGCAAGTATAATGGATTTAATACGAAACTGAAATAATCGCTTTTTCAGAAACATCATCATTTTCAAGTTCAAATTGCAACGCAGGTTCATACGTCGTGTGATCGTGATAATACAAAGTCGCATGATGAGTAGATATCTTATGATCTTCCGGCAACGCAGCACTCAGATCAACGTTTGATGCGACAGGTGAGGCAGAGGCTGAAGCTGAAGCATCCGTGTAATCCGGCGGTGTGCTTAATCTTTTTTGTATATTCGCTATTTTAAGTTGAGGTTCAGTGCAGGCTTTCGCGGATGGATTGCAGTATTTATTGAAAATATTCAGACAATATTGCTGAACATTATCCATCAATGTTTGCGCACTCTCAGGATAGTTTCTGAAGAATGTTTTTACAGCGATGCCAAAATTGCGCAGACCTGTTGATAGTTTATGATTATAACGCTCATCAATGAATTCAAATAATTTGACACCGGTAGCTGCAATTACACCTGCAAGAGTCAAACCCGTTGCAATGGTTGCGGCAATTGGTGCAGTGAGCGGATTGAGCAATATGACAAGCGCGATAATCGCAGCAGCAGTGATCGCTGCATAAGTCAGCACTTCAATCATGGAAAAGGATAATTGGCGTTGCGCTTCAAGGTATTCATCTTTGTCATGTTTGAGACGATGTTGCATGGCAGCGATTTGATAGCGTTTTTCATGCAGGAGTGGAATCAGCTCAGCAATATTTTGTTGATGATACATTTGCGGACTGAGTACACGATTTTCATATTCCTTAAATTCCTTGCTATTTATGCCTAACAGATATGCCTGGTCATAAAGTTTATTCTGCAAATGACTATTAAGCTTGAACAATTCCGGGTTTTGAATATCGTACATAATCGCCTGACATTCTTTTTCCAATCCAATAATTTTATTTTCAAATGTTTTTTTGGATTCCTTGTGCGCTTTTCTTTTGTGATAGTAAATATAAGTATTTTTAATCGCAGAGCTACTATAAAGCGCGAGCATGGAAAGCGATAAGGCAGTTAATGCAACAGGAAGTGACAGCACGCCACCGATAAATAGCGAAGCAAAAATAATCGCAGATGAGGCAAATCCCATGCGTAAGCCTGAATCCACTAAATGCTTGCTACGGAATTTGTCTTCGCCTTTGTAATGCTCATAAAAATCGATCGCGCCTTTGCGTAATTCAAAAAATCCACTTAGCAAATTTAATCCGCCAATCAGACGATTGAAAGTAGTTTCGGGAATGGATTTGACTGCATCCAGTGTGCGCATGGCATTTAGAATATCTTCGCCAGTATCGGGAATGCGTTTTAATTTATCTTCAATGCTCATCTCTTTTTTGAGATAGTAGAACCAGTTTTTTTTATGCGGATTTAAATTTTCATTTTCAATTGCTCCCAGTGCAGGAGAAGCTAACATCCATGCAGGAATGGGAGTTTTGACTGACAAGCCGTCCTTGTATAAATCAACAATGGTTTCGATAAGTTTTGCGTTATCGTAATTGTTATTCTTATTTATTATTGTTGTATAAATACGACAAATTTTTTCATAATCTTTTTTCGTCAAGGCAACAATATCCTTGTATTGTTGCTGACGGAAAATATTCATGAG
Source organism: Gammaproteobacteria bacterium (assembly GCA_013286495.1). Taxonomy (GTDB): domain Bacteria; phylum Pseudomonadota; class Gammaproteobacteria; order DSM-16500; family DSM-16500; genus Aquicella. The sequence goes on from JABDFQ010000016.1 coordinate 19,754, forward strand.
GCTGATGAGATAAATCTTTTCATGCTCAATGATTTGTTGATGCATGTGATTGTTCGTATTTAGGCTGCCGGTTGGCATTGTCCACTCCTCGTTTGATCTAATCTCTTTATGGGGCTTATTTTATCGTGCGAATTCACCCGGTTATTAAATCAAACTTAAGAGATGAAAAAATATTTCTGATATAAAATGAATCAGTTAGCATTAAGTTTAATCAACTTAGCGGCTTTTACTCCACCTCACTTTTCGTTACTATTGGGTTTTCATTCAGGTTATCCACTTATGACTCAAGCCACAGCGCCATCTTACAATGAGCTTAATCAAGTACTTACTGATAATCAGGTGGAAATAAATCCATCTGAGATACACGGCATGATATGCGGAATCCTAAGTGGTAATAATAAAAAAAGCATACCGTGGGAAGAATATGTGGCGGGTGCTAAAAATCCGAAAAAAATACATGAAATATTGCAGGCTTTATTGGAGGCAACCCAAAAACAGCTGGATGAATTTTTGTTCGAGCTGGAATTATTATTGCCACCTGATAATGACAGCCTTGCTTTGCGGGCTGAATCACTGACGTTATGGACGCAAGGGTATTTGACCGGTTTGAAATTGGCTGATGTGCCATTACGAAAACGCAAGCCATCTGATGTCACAGAAGCCATTAATGATCTGATAGAAATTTCCAAAATGAATTACGACACGGTTGCTGCCAATGAAGAAGATGAAACAGCTTATGTGGAATTAGTGGAATATATACGCATGGCAGTCATCATGATTTATGAAGAATTGCACGAGCAGGAAAAGGTGAATAAATCGGTACATTAGGTGATGAATAAGCAGAGGATTGCATCATGATAAAAATGGCGGAGTATGCCAATAGACGCAAAAAATTAATGCGAAAAATCGGCCACAAGGGAATTGTGATTTTACCTGCGGCGAAAGAAGTTTATCGCAATGGTGATGCGACTTATCCCTACAGACAAAATAGTGATTTTTATTATCTGACAGGATTTCATGAACCCGATGCAGTATTAGTGATGGTGCCTGAACACAAACAAGGTGAATTTATTTTATTTAATCGCATACGTGATCGTGAACATGAAATCTGGGATGGTGTACGTGCAGGTCAGGAAGGAGCAGTGAATGATTACCATGCTGATGCAGCTTATCCCATCGCAGAGTTCAATAATATGCTGCCGGAGTTATTGGCAGAACGTGATGCGATTTATTATCCATTAGGCACGCATCCTGATTTTGATAAGCAATTGTTGCAGGCAATCAACAAAGTGCGTGGGAAAGTGCGTAATGGTATGCAACCACCGCTTGCCTTCATGGATATCACTTTATCCTTGCATGAAATGCGTTTATTCAAGAGTGATGCAGAAATCGCACTGATGCAAAAAGCAGTGGATATTACTGGACTTGCGCATGTGCGCGCGATGAAAAAATGTCAGCCTGGAATATATGAATATGAACTGGAAGCCGAACTTGAATATGAGTTCAAGCGCCATGGTGCACGTTTTTGTGCATACAGTTCGATCGTTGGTGCAGGTAAAAATACTTGCACGTTACATTATGTTGATAATGATCAAATGATTGCTGATGGTGATCTGGTATTGATTGATGCAGGTGCCGAATATAAAAATTATGCTGCCGATATCACACGGACTTTTCCTGCCAATGGAAAATTTTCTGCTGAGCAAAAAGATATTTATGAAATTGTCCTGGCATCGCAATTAGCTGCGATCAAAACCATCAAGCCAGGCACTGCATGGGAAAAAGCGCAGGATGTGATTGTGAAAGTCATCACACAGGGATTGCTCGATCTTGGCATTTTAAAAGGCAAGCTGGATATGTTGCTGGAGAAAAAAGCCTGGTTGCCGTTTTATATGCATAAATCAGGGCATTGGCTGGGTCTGGATGTGCATGATGTGGGTCGCTATCAGGTAGATGGCAAATGGCGCTCCTTGCAAACTGGTATGGCATTAACCGTTGAACCTGGTATTTATATTTCAGCTGATATTCCTGGAGTGAAAGATCGCTGGCATAACATTGGTGTGCGTATTGAAGATGATGTGCTGGTGACGGATAAAGGTTGCAAGGTATTAAGTGAGAAAATTCCCAAAACCATTGCTGATATAGAAACATTAATGCAGGCGAATGCATGAAACATTACGATTTGATTATTGTTGGTGGCGGTCTTGTCGGCGCAGGACTTGCGCTTGCACTGAAAAATACAGAAATAAAAATCGCACTGATTGATGCAAAATTACCGACAAATAATGATCCGCGTTTATTTGCATTGAATGCGAGTAGTTGTCAGTTTTTACAAAACATTGATGTGTGGCCAGTGCTGGAAGAATATGCTGCCAGCATTCAGCAAGTACATGTTTCAAATCACGGCCAATTTGGTGCAGTCCGTTTACGTGCTGAAGAAACTGGTTTTGCAACATTGGGGAATGTGTTACCTGCCTATCAGATTGAAATGGCATTTGCCAATGCGCTGGATTTGTTGGCGCATTGCACAATTTACCGACCTGCACGACTGATGAAATTACAACAGGAAAATCAGCTAGCGCAATTAACGCTTACTACCGAACAAGGTGAAATGATGTTGCAATCACCGTTGGTAATTGGCGCAGATGGCACAGAGTCCACTGTGCGTAAACAATTAAATATCGCAGCAGAAATTATTGATTATGATCAAAGTGCAATTGTTACGCGCACAACATTGAAACGTCATCATGAAAATATTGCTTATGAACGTTTTTATGAACAAGGCGCCATTGCCATGCTGCCATTAAAAGGCAATGAGTGCGCCACTATCTGGTCGGGTGCGAATGCGCGCATGCAACCATTGATGTCATTAACAGATGATGATTTTGTGCTGCAATTGCAACGCATATTTGGTTATCGCATGGGTAAATTGCAGTCGATTGGTAAGCGTCACATGTTTCCCTTGCGCATGGTCAAGGCGGAAAATGCTTATGCAGGTTGTGTGTATTTGCTGGGGAATTCAGCGCACACACTGCATCCCATCGCAGCGCAAGGATTTAATCTGGCGATACATGAAACCGCAATGCTCGCTGAATATATACAGGAAAGGCTAGCGGAAAAGAAAACGCTGAGTGCAATTGACTTGCAATCTTTTCATGCTAAAACACTAAGGCGTCAAGCGGTGAGCATGGGTGTATCGCATCGTTTGTCGCAATTATTTTCCAGTGAATCCATGTTGGCGGAATTGGCAGCGCAAATCGGCATGCTGAGCCTTGATTTGCTCGCGCCAGTGAAGAAACGTTTTGTGCGGGAAATGTTGGGTAAAACAGGTGATGTGCCGAGATTATTAATTTAAAGGAGCAAAATGAAGCACTCCCGACAGGAAGTTGAGAATGATTTACTTACCATCACGCGCCAGTTGCTGGATGAATCTGGTGAGACGCATCATCGCGAAGTCAAATTAAATGCGTCCTTGCAGCGACATCTTGGTATTGATAGCCTCACGCGTGCTGAATTATTTCATCGCATTGAAAAAAAATTTGCAGTCACCTTGCCAGATAAATTACTCGCAGAAGCTGAAACCCTGAATGATATCGCCAATGAATTAGCATTCACCGAATCAAAAAATCCCAACCATCCTGATGAAAAAAAAATTATTTCCCACGGAGCAAGACCGCATCTTGATCTCTCGCATGCCAAAACATTAATTGATGTCTTGTGGTTATATGGCGAGAAATCGCCGGAAAAAGCACATATCTTTTTTAAAAAAGAGGATGGCACAGAAGAAATTATCACCTACGGACAATTGCTTGAAACATCGTTGCGCATCGCCAAAGGTTTGATAAATCGTGGGTTAAATAGCGGTGATACGGTTGCCATCATGCAGCCAACGCATCCTGATTTTTTCTACACTTTCTTTGGTATTTTACTGGCAGGCGGTGTGCCTGTTCCCATCTATCCTCCCTTTCGCATGCACATGCTGGAAACGTATGTAAAAACAGAAGCACATATTCTGCGAAATGCAGAAGCGAGAATATTGGTGACATTTGGTGAAGCAGAAACATTAAGTCGTTTATTAAAATCATTTATCCCTGAATTAAAACATATTGTCACCGTGAAGGATTTGCTTAACTCAGATAAATTATCTGCATCATTTCACGCGCACTCTCATTTGCCCGCATTAATTCAATATACTTCTGGTAGCACAGCCAATCCCAAAGGTGTCTTGCTGACACATGCAAATTTACTGGCGAATATTCATGCTTATGGCAAGGCAATTGCTGTCACACCGGAAGATGTCGCGGTTAGCTGGTTGCCGCTTTATCATGATATGGGTTTGATTGGCATGTGGTTGGGCAGTTTATATTATGGTGTACCACTGGTTTTAATGGCGCCATTTTCATTTCTCAATCATCCTGAACGCTGGTTGTGGGCGATTCATTATCATCGCGGTACGATTTCTGCCGCACCTAATTTTGCTTATGAATTATGTATACGCAAAATTGAATCTGGTTTACTGGAAGGGCTTGATCTTTCTTCCTGGCGAATTGCTGCAAATGGTGCAGAAAAAATTTATCCGCATACCTTAATTGAATTTGAAAAAAAATTCGCAGCCTATGGATTGAAAAAAACCGCTTTATTACCGGTATATGGATTAGCTGAATCTGCCGTTGCACTTGCCATCTCACCACTGGATCGTGAATTTAAACTCGATCATGTCGATAGAAAATTATTCGAGGAAAAACGTGAAGCGCAAATTTCAACTGATAAAAATGCACTGATATTTGTAGCGTGCGGCAAACCCATGCAAGGACATGAAATCAGAATCGTCGATGATAATCAAAATGAATTACCAGAGCGTCATGTGGGTAATGTGCAATTTCGTGGGCCTTCTGCCATGCAAGGTTATTATCATAATCCTGTTGCCACGCAAGCCATTCTGCATGATGGCTGGCTGGATAGCGGTGATCTTGCTTATATTGCACAAGAGGAAATTTATATTACAGGACGTCGCAAGGATTTGATTATCAAGGCAGGACGCAATCTTTATCCTGCAGAAATTGAATCGATGGTGGAAACGGTCAAGGATGTGCGACATGGATGTGTAGTGGCATTTGAAGTAACTGATGCAAAACTTGGTACGGAACAATTGATTATTGTCGCAGAAACGCGCATGGAAACTTCTGCCATAAAAGAGCGCATCATTAATGATATTCGTGAAGTCATTGCCAGTTCGCTGGATATTGTTCCAGATCGAATTGTGCTAGTTAAACCACATGTCATACCTAAAACATCCAGTGGAAAATTACAGCGCGCCTTATGTAAAAAAATGTATGAAGAAAAACGTTTGCAAAAAGGTGAAATACCCGCATCGTTACAAATGTTGAAGTTGGTTACAGCTTCCCTGATGCAGCGTGTAAAAAAAATCGGTGCAATTTTTTTGCGAGCAATTTATACGGCTTATATTGTTATTTTTGCAGCACTGACTTTTCTTCCGATTTATTTTTATGGACGTAATGCCACACGTGAAAAAACAGCGAAAGCCATGCAATTATGGTCAAAGTGCGTGCTCGCTTTTGCATTCTGTCCGATCACAATAAAGAACAACGACAAGCTTGTCGCTTTTACCAATGTTATTTATGCAGCCAATCACACGAGTTATATCGATGCATTATTAATGATGGCCATCTTGCCTGCGGGTACGCGTATTGTCGTCAAGAAAGAAGTATTTTCCATGCCAATGATAGGAACGATTGCACGCAAGCTGGAATATTTTGGTGTGGATCGCATGGATTTTTCGCGTGGCCAGCAAGACACAAAACGCATTTTCGATGCATTGGCATCAGGTGCATCCATCATGATTTTTCCCGAAGGCACATTTGGTTATGCGGCAGGATTGCGTCCATTTCGTCTCGGAGCATTCAAGCTCGCAGCAGAATCTGGCGCGGCGATTTGTCCATTGGCGATTAAAGGCATGCGCATCGTCTGGCGCGCAGATGAAAAATTAATGCGCCCGAATCGCATTACCATTACAGTTTGTGATCTCATTAAACCCGCGGGAAAAGAATGGCAGGATGTCACTAATTTACGCAATGCTGTGCGTGCCGCGATTCTCGAATATTGCGGAGAGCCGTCGCTGGATTTTATTGCTGCACAAGTTGTAGCCACCAGCGACTGAGCGAACTAAAAAATTTAACCTTCCAGCATTGATCTGCTACACTTCCACTCCGGTCTAATCTAACAAAAGAAGGGTTTTTCATGAGTAATTTACAAGCTGTTACCGATGCTTCTTTTGAAGCAGATGTACTGGAATCCAACTCTCCTGTGATTGTTGATTTCTGGGCTGCCTGGTGTGCGCCATGCAAGGCATTGGCTCCGGTTTTTGAAGATGTTGCCAGCAAATATGAAGGTAAAGTCAAATTTGTGAAGATGGATGTGGATAGTAATCCTGCAACCGCAGCCAAATTTGGCGTGCGTGGTATTCCTACCATGATTCTTTTCAAGGAAGGTCAGGTAGTTGGTACGCAAAGTGGTTTTGATTCGAGCAGCAAGGCTAATTTAATGAAGTTAATTGATAGCCAGGTGTAAATCAAAATGCAGGTTGGGCTGAGTGATAACGACGCCTAACCTGCTCATAAACACTAGATATTCTCTAAAAACAATGATATTTTTATACGCGTAGTAACCTCCTTATTTTGTATATCCCCTGGCAAATCCCGAGTTACACAGAAGCAAACAAGAGATATACAAAGATTAATGTTTTAAAACAATCAACGTTCTTTATTTAGTAGGGTTTGAATTATTATGAATTTAACTGAGCTTAAGAAAAAAAGTGCGGCTGAATTAATTGATTTGGCTGACCAATATGGGCTGGAAAACATGGCCCGCTCACGCAAACAGGATATTATTTTCGCGATTCTGAAGGAACATGCAAAGCGTGGTGAAGATATTTATGGTGATGGTGTACTGGAAATTCTTCAGGATGGTTTTGGATTTTTGCGTTCCGCCGAAGGTTCTTATCTCGCAGGACCTGATGATATTTATGTTTCTCCCAGCCAGATTCGTCGTTTCAATTTACGTACTGGCGATACCATTTCTGGAAAAATTCGCCCACCAAAAGAAGGCGAGCGTTATTTTGCATTGCTCAAGGTAGATGAAATTAATTTTGAAGCACCAGAAAATGCAAAGAATAAAGTGTTATTTGAAAACCTGACGCCACTCTTTGCAGAAGAACGTCTGGTCATGCAATTAGGTAATGGCAGCACAGAAGATTTGACAGCGCGTGTTATTGATCTGGTTGCACCGTTTGGAAAAGGACAGCGTGGTTTAATTGTATCGCCGCCGAAAGCGGGTAAGACCATGATGTTGCAAAATATCGCACAATCCATCGCGCATAATCATCCAGAATGTTATCTCATCGTATTGCTGATTGATGAACGTCCAGAAGAAGTCACGGAAATGTCGCGTTCAGTAAAAGGTGAAGTGATTGCTAGTACCTTTGATGAGCCTGCAAATCGCCATGTTCAAGTAGCAGAAATGGTGATTGAAAAAGCGAAACGTCTGGTTGAGCACAAACGTGATGTTGTTATTTTGCTGGATTCCATCACGCGTCTTGCGCGTGCATATAACACTGTCGTGCCAGCTTCCGGAAAAGTATTGACAGGTGGTGTGGATTCCAATGCCTTGCAGCGTCCAAAACGTTTCTTTGGTGCAGCGCGTAATATTGAAGAAGGTGGTAGCTTGACCATTATTGCAACCGCGTTAATTGAAACCGGTTCCAAGATGGACGATGTCATTTATGAAGAATTCAAAGGCACAGGCAATATGGAAATCCATCTGGATCGTCGTATTGCTGAACGTCGTGTTTATCCTGCGATTAATATTAATCGTAGTGGCACACGTCGTGACGAGAAATTTCTGTCGAAAGACGAAATGCAGAAAATATGGATTTTGCGCAAGTTATTGCAGCCAATGGAAGAAAGCGCCACTGAGTTTCTCGCTGACAAGTTGAAAGGTACCAAAACCAACGATGAATTTTTTGATGCGATGAAGAAATTCTAATGAATTACTGGTTATTCAAATCAGAGCCTTCCTGTTTTAGCATTGATGATTTGCGCGCGCGCAACAAACAAATTTCCTGTTGGGATGGCGTGCGTAATTATCAGGTGCGCAACATGTTGCGTGATGAAATTAAAATTGGCGACAAAGCTTTTTTTTATCATTCCAGTTGCACTCCACCGGGTGTCGCTGGAATTGTTGAAGTTGTCAAAAATGGTTATCCCGATCATACCGCCTGGGATTTGCAATCCGATCATTTTGATCCAGGCAGTACACCGGAGAATCCACGCTGGTATATGGTGGATGTCAAGTTAGTAAAAAAATTTCCGCATTTCGTTTCGCTCGATGAAATCCGGCGTCAATCGCATCTCAAAAAAATGCTGATATTGCGCAAGGGAAATCGCTTGTCCATCACACCGGTCACCAAAGAAGAATGGCAAGTGATTACGGAGATGGGGAAGTAGGTTTAAAATAAATGCAGGTTTAGCTAAATATCAATCAGCATTAATCAATCATTAATGACTTTTTCTTTTTTCGAAAATTTAATTTCTTTCATTATTTTTTCAAGCCGATCAGTGGAAAATCCAGTGGTGCGTTGAATTATATCCAGGTTAACACCTTCCTCTATTAGAAGTTTTGCCATTTTGATCATGCTTCTTTCTAGCGCTACTTGTGGTCCAAGTTTTTCTGCATTAGTGATATAAGCCATTTTAGTAGCCTCCTCTAATTCATAAATTTCATTGAGGTATTCTAGCTCAAGCGGAGTAGACAATCCAATTAGCCAATCAATAAATTTATACAGGTTTAATACATTTTCTTTTGTAAATCCTTTTTTATACAATCGTTTGGTCAATTCAAACTTAACCTGTTTTCTTTCTTCATCAGGTTTGCGTTTGGTATCCAATGCAGCTAATTGAACCAGAATAACACTTGCAAAAGGATTGCTAGATAAATCAAGCTCTAATGTTTTGATGCGATAATCAATTAATTTCACTACAAGGTAGTCAGCGCGTAAATAGGATCCTGCCAAACCAACCTGATAAAATGCTGGACGCCAATTTTTGACTTCATCTGTCAGGATTGCGCAGCTAGCAATTGGTTTTTGGTACTTATCAAATATTCGATAAGCGTACGTGAACATGCGCTTGGGAAAATCATCTTCTGGTTTGCCTTGGACTTCAAGATGAACAAGCAGCCATTGTTCCTGTCCATCTTTTAGAAAAACTTTGAATAATTTATCAAGCAAGCGTTTTCCGGCATTTGCTCCTTTGGTAATTGCTTGTAATTCTTTATCCAGAGAATCCCAGGATTTATCCCAGTTAATAAGTCCATACAATTCAGGTAAACAATATTCAATAAAATCCTTGAAATATACATCAAGAATTTCCTTCCATGCTGCGTCTGAATTGTTGCGAATAATCATGCAATTTTTCCCTAATCTTTTGCCGCAAAAATATATCACAACATCTGACGTGTTAATATTCTCGCATGCGCATCATTTTTAATTTCAATATCCGGTTCTGATTTATGTAGTGAGTTGATGTCAGCATTGTTGCGGGAACTATTTTCATTAACAAGAAAATATCCGAACTCAACTTCCAGTCTGCTAATCGTATCTTTGAGATTGTTAATTGAATCCACATCCAGCTTGCTGCAGATTTCATAAAAGGTATTTTCCTTGAATGAACGACCATAAAAGAAATGATGAAGTAGCTGAAGATTTCCGGCGTAATTATCTTTACCATATTCAATCAGACATTTTAAAGCGTTTTTAATATCGCTAATTGCCATGGCAGTTGTACATAAAAATGGTTGGCAAGCTGGAATGGTTTGCGGTTTAAATCTTTTCTCCTGATTTTCCGCGAGCTTCGTCCATGTATTATCATTGCCAAGAATGATACTCAGCAAGCCATGCAGCTTTCGCAACAAAATTTCAGATTCCTGCAGAAAATGACATTGCCAGTTTTCAAATAAATCATTCACTTCATTTTGCTTGTTGATATCTACCTGTTTGTATAAAACAGCTGGCCGCGAATGTTTTTGAAATAGCTTTTTTGCATCGGCCTGAATTTTTTCATTCGCTGGAATATTCGCATCCATACGACATTCAACAAAAATAACAGGAAGATTTTCGGGAATGCTACTTAGTAATGTAGCTAATTTGTTTGCGCAAATCAGACCACTGTGTGCATTCACCATAAGAAAGACTCCATCCATTCCCTTAAATTGCCCAGCATAATTTTCTGCATTAAAAGATGGTTGTTTCAGTGTATGAAAAAAAATATCGGTGTCGATGTAATGCAACCGGCGTTTCACCTTGTTTAGATGATTTTCATGCCATTGGCAGCCTCTTGGTACATCGAGATTTGCATCATATGCCTGCATCAATTTTTCATGAGAGTTTTGCGTTATAAAATCATTTTGTGGGATGGAAGTTAACAGGTAATTGTAAGTGACAGTCGATCTATTTGTTATCATGAACTAACCTTATTTTGTGAGAATTACAATCAAGGGTCTGCATTTTTCATGCAGCCCTTGTATTATTTATTTGATTGATTATCTATCCTTGTCGCGCTTTCTTTTTTTACGTGCTGCTCCATCGCTAAAATTATCAAATTTCACGCGGCGTTTTTCGCCGAAGGAACTACCTTCCTTCTTGTGCGTAAATGGTTTTCCTTCCTTGCGATGACTGAATTCCTTGCGCGCTGGTCTTTCATCACCAAATTTTCTTTCCTTGCGATCAAATCTGTCGGATCTATCAGTAGTTCTCTCAGATCGTTCTGGTCTATCAGATCTTTCAGGTCTATCAGCTCGTTCAAAGCGTATTGATCTTCCTTCCTTAAATGATCTTTCGCTTCTTTCAAAACGCGGTTTCTTTTCAAATCGATCACCTGGTTTTCTGTCGCCTTCTTTTTTAAAGCGTTTACGAAAACCTTCGCCGCTTTCTGTTTTATTATCCCCATCGGCAAATTTTCTTTTGAATGGTTTTCTGTCGCTGCGGAAATCATTTTCACTCTTGTCTGAACGGAATTTTTTGCGCGGACGTTCGTCACCAGATCTTTCATCACGACTAAATCTTTCGTCACGACCTGATTTTTCGCCACGGCTAAATTTTTCACGATGACCAAATCTTTCGTCACGACCTGATCTTTCTCCGCGACCTGATCTTTCGCTACGACCTGATCTTTCACCGCGATCTGATCTTTCACCACGAGCTGGTCTTTCGTCGCGATCAAATCTTTCCTCACGCGACAAGCTGAGGATTTCATCTGACTGATATTTCTTCGGACTTTCAGGTGCATCCTGATATTGCAGTTGCATGCGTTGACCAATATAACGTTCAATGGATTTCAAATGTGGCATATCAGCAGGAGCAACAAAGGATATTGCCGTTCCTTTTTTACCAGCACGTCCGGTACGGCCAATGCGATGCACGTAATCTTCACAAAAACGTGGCAAATCATAATTAAATACATGCGTGATATCGCCAATATCAATTCCGCGCGCTGCCACATCGGTTGCAACCAGATACTGAATTTTACCGCGACGCAGTTGATCCAGGGTGCGATTGCGAACATTCTGACGCAAGTCACCATGCAGTGCTGCTGCTGCAAAACCATCATCACGTAATTCCATCGCGAGTTTGTCAGCATTCGATTTGGTGGCAGAAAAAATAATCGCCTTATAAATATTTTCATCATTAAGGAAATGTTTTAGCAAACGTGTTTTGTGATGCATATTGCTGGTTTTATACATTTCCTGATGAATTTGCGGTGATGCAATTTTTTCATGCGATAAATCAATGCGCACCGGAGATTTTAATAAATGTTTAACAGCATTCATTAATTTATTATCAAGGGTTGCACTAAATAATAAGGTTTGGCGCTGTGATGGTGTTAACTTTGCAATATATTGCACATCTTCAATAAAGCCCATGTCCAGCATGCGATCTGCTTCATCCAGCACCAGCATTTCCACATTCGATAAATCAACACGTTTTTGTTCCATGTGATCCATTAAACGGCCAGGTGTTGCAACAATAATATCCGCGCCTTTTTGCAGGTCTCTGATTTGATGATGATATGACATGCCGCCAACGAGACTGACAATATTAAAACGCAGGAATTTGCCATAAAGGTGTGCAGCTTTGGTAATTTGGGCAGCGAGTTCGCGTGTTGGTGTAAGAATAAGCACGCGGGTTTTTTTCGATGCGGGTTGCAAGCTTAAATGATGCAGCGCAGGTAAAACAAATGCTGCTGTTTTTCCCGTACCAGTCTGTGCTGAAACGACCACATCCCGTCCTTGCATGACTTCAGGAATCGATTTGGATTGAACCGGTGTTGGCGTTTCATAGCCACACAAGGTTATCGCCTTGGAAATATTTGGATCCAGATTAAATTGCGTAAACACGAATAAATTCCTCGTTAAATAAATCATAAAAAATAAAAGGCAAGCAAAGGGGTTTTATGTTCGGGGGTTTAGGTTCCCAGGGACATAACCCGGATAGCTGGCGTTGTTGGAGAGTTACTTGAACACTCTCATCGTTTGTTTCATCGCCAATCTAACCAGATCACTCACTTCAGGTTTAATCCACAGGAAAAAGAAGGGATAACGATATTGGTGATGATGTAACAATTCTCAAAGCCGGATATATCAACATTGTTTCACTTAAATTGCAAGTATTTTCAGATGATATTCAGGGTACTTCCCAAGTATAGACAATCTGGCTAAGATAGCAAAATTGTGCAAAAAATGTTGTCGAATCAAATGGAAATGAAGGCAACCGGTGTGTAATTATTACTGCCGTTAATCCATGCCAGGGATAGGCTCCTTAAAATTTTAATATTGAAAGGAGCATGTCATATGAGAAGTGGTGCATGGGAAAAATCATTCAAAAATCAGCAATTTGAAAATCATCAACATTGTTTGTTTACGCAACTTTCCAGCAAGGGAAAGCCAAAATCGCTATGTGTACGATTCATTAGCGCAGACAAGCGTCATTCTTCATTACAGCTTGCGATTGGATTTGCGGGAGAAAAGGAAGAATGTATAACAGCAATGAATAATATCAGGAATCAAATTCCAGGAATTAAGGAAAATGCCGAAGGAGTGTTGTTGCTGTCAATTGAAAATATTGAGAGTAAAACATTCATTGAAACCATGGATAAACTTTTTATTCTTTTATCCAAAACTGATCCGGATGAGCAGGAATATATTTCATTTGCCTGCATTGAAATGCTGTGTTTTTTGCAGTATCCATTCGATGGAAAAATACCTGTCTGGCAATATCATTTTGATCAGGAAAATTATCCATTTGCCTTGCAGATTTTACAAAAGCTTCAAAGCCATAATCATCATCAGTATCTTGTCAGTTTATGTCTGGATTTGCATGACAAGCTTGATACGGGGAAATTTGTTGGTGCATTCCAGTATGTCGATTTAGTGGAATGGTATCGCGCGATCAATGTGGAAAAATATATTTATATTGAGAAAGCAGATGCAATACTTGCAGGTTTATTGCAGCAGAAAGATCTCACACAAGATCAAAGATTGAAATACATGCAGCTTGCATTTGGTACTGAGAATCAGAAAGTGCGTGGTATGGCAATGGATCAGCTTGCGCATGCAAAGCCTGGAACTTTTCAGGGAGTGAAAATAGATGAGGATACGATTATTAATGGAGCGATCTATATGAGTGAGTTGAATGACCAGCTCGCAAGGTTCAAGGAAGAAAATAGGCAGATGAAACAGAGACTGCAAAAGCAGGGTTTTTTATCGGAGACGCCATTTAAGGATGTGACGAATAAAAAGGAAGTAAAACAAGAAAATACAGAAATCAAAACGTCAATTTCTAATACTTGTTCAATTCAATAAAAGAGGAAATGAAGATGGATCCACGGTGGATTAAAACAGAAAATGTGCTAGCTGGTGAAGATGTGGAAATCACCACATATACATGGGAAGGAAAAAAGAAGTTAACGGTTAATACGAACATGTACCTTTCTGGTTTTGTGTTTAATAAAAATAAAAACGATGATAAAGAGAAAATTTCCATTTATAACTCAGAGCATGATGCGTTTTATTATCATTATTATATAAATGACTTATGTCATAACCAGCGTAAAACCCTCGAAATCATTGCAACTTTTAATCGCATTACTGCATGGAATTTTTCAGAGCGTGGAAGTTTATGGGGTGTGTGCGTGGATTTTCTGTGTGATAACAAAGTTAAATTTAATTCCGTTAATAATGTCCCCGGTTATTCGCGACTGATGGGTTTGAATCGATATGATGAAGCATTTAATTTGATGTGTATCCTGCAAGATCATGGCGAGTATGAGCGCATCTGGGAAGCTTGCAGAATGATGGATAAATGGCTGGCAGAGCGCAAACCTCCAATCAGTTATATAAAGGAAAAATTCTTTAACGTGGAAAATATGATTGAGTGGTATAAGAAAATTGATCAGCAAAATCCACATTATCAGGATGCGCAAACGCGTTTATCAGTTCTTCAGTTATTATCTGATCGTGAAGTAAATAAAGTGGAAATATTGAAATCTGCAATTCGAAGCGAAGAGCAAGCACTGGTGGATGCTGCTTTACCATCGATGGATAATCAATCTCTCGCCGACGTGCTTTTATCATTGCAGAAGGAGAATACTACTCTAAAAAAAGAGAATTATGATTTGAAGGCCAGAGTTTCACAGAAAAATATGTTCAAAGAGAAAGCTGGGAATGGATATAACGCAGGATGTCAGAATACTGTGAGTGAAAATAAAGGTTATCGATATGCAGGGCTGTCAAAATTGTGATGTGTTTTCTGCGTTTGTGGGATGACAGCTCTCCGTACGACAGCTTGCACCATCACCACAGACCCAGCATCCCCAAATTCATGCGCGTGCAAAATCAAACGTCAGCACATCCGCAATATTTTCCTTCTCCATTGCGAGCATCATCAAGCGATCGATCCCAAGCGCAATACCTGAGCAATCTGGCAAGCCATGCGACAAGCCACCGAGAAATAACTCATCAATTGGCATATCGTTTAATTGCATCTGCTCACGAACCTTGCGATTATTTTCAAACCGCGCACGTTGTTCTTCCGCATGTTGCAACTCATGAAAACCATTCGCTAGTTCAATCCCGCGATAATACACTTCGAAACGTGAAGCAACGGGTGGATTGCTATTTTCCTGAATGCGTGCAAGTGCTGCTTGCGATGCCGGAAAATCATAAATGAAATACGGTCTATCTTCATTCATGCGTGGTTCAATATATTCAGACATCAGTAATTGTAACCACGTATCGCGATCTGAGATTTCATCAGCTACGGAAAGATTAATTGATTGCGCACAATTTTTTAAATCAGCAAGTGATGCGTGATGCGGATCAATTTGCAAATATTCCTGAAAAATTTCCGCATACGTTCTACGCAGTGCAGCAGGTTTTTTTAATAACAATTGTAATAATTCATCTGTCTCATTCATTAACGCATGATGATCGAAACCTGGTCGATACCATTCAATCATTGTGAATTCAGGATTATGATTGCGCCCTACTTCGCCTTGCCGAAATGCTTTTGTGATTTGAAAAATAGCGCCACTGCCAGCAGCAAGTAAGCGTTTCATCGCATATTCAGGTGAAGTTTGCAGATAATAACATTGCTGTTGCTGGCTGCCTTGTGCCTGAAAATAAGCAGGAATGCTTTGTATAAAAGGATCAGTCACGGAAGTGTGACACAGCACAGGCGTTTCCACTTCCAGCACATCGCGCGCAGCAAAAAAATGTCGGATGACATTTATCATGCTTGCGCGCTTAACCAGAGTGTCACGCGAGGCAGAGGGTTGCCAAAGTGATTTATTCTTTTGCGCGGGAAACATACTCGCCAGTTCTGGTATCGACTTTGATGATTTCGCCTTCCTGAATGAACAATGGAACGCGCACGACTGCACCACTTTCCAGTTTGGCAGGTTTGCCGCCGCTACCAGCAGTATCACCTTTCAGGCCAGGATCAGTTTCAACAATTTTAAGATTCACGAACATGGGTGGTACAACAAGAATCGGTACGTTATTCCATAATGTTAATTTGCATTCGGCCTGTTCTTTTAACCAGATTTTTGCATCAGCCACTTCTGCTTCATGCAATGCATATTGTTCATAGGTTTCAGTTGCCATGAAATGCCATTCATTGCCATCACCATATAAATATTGTGCATCGATTTCGATCACATCAGCGGAGGGAATGCTGTCACCAGATTTGTAAGTACGTTCAATCACGCGACCAGTTTTCAAGTTGCGATATCGCAAGCGATTAAACGCCTGACCTTTGCCTGGTTTGACAAATTCATTATCAACCACGACACAAGGATCATTGTCGATGATAAGTTTCATTCCACTTCTGATTTCATTTAAACCATACGAACTCATAAAGCATCACTCCTGAAATAGTTGCCGTATCATAGCTTTTGAAGAGCATAAAAACAAATTTGGAAATGGGTAAGCAGAAGGAAGCAGGTGATTCAAGAAAGCATTTGAGTGCGTATAGC
>JABDFQ010000017.1 GCA_013286495.1 Gammaproteobacteria bacterium
ATTGATCATGCACGATTTGATGATGCAGATGTGAATACGATTGATGGTTTGCGCGTGAGTTTCCGGGAAGGCTGGGGATTGGTGCGACCATCAAATACAACGCCTTATCTGATCTTGCGTTTCGAAGCGGTCAATGAAGTGATATTGAATGAGATTCAGCATCTGTTTCGTAACTGGATGTTGTCAGTGCGCGCGGATTTGGCGCTGCCGTTTTGATGATGAAACAGAAGCAACGCAAGAAAGCCTTCCCCCTCCGGGGGAAGGTGTCCGAAGGACGGATGGGGGAATTTAAATGCCGTAAATTAAATTCCCCCATCCGCCTGTCGGCACCTTCCCCCGGAGGGGGAAGGCTTTCTTGCGTTGCTTCTGCTGATAAAAGGTAAAACTTGCATGTACAAATACGACATCATCATCATCGGTGGTGGAATCACGGGGCTTGCATTTGCCTGTTTGCTCGCGCAGCAATCTTCCTTATCCATCGCCGTGCTTGAAGCAAAACCGCACAGCGCAACGCAGCGTGTAAGTGCGATGGCATTATCTTCGCAAAAAATATTTGCTGCATTACAAGTCTGGAAAGATATACACAAACACGCGAGTCCATTCCGCGCAATTGATGTGTGGGATGCAGCAGGCAAAGGTGAAATTCATTTTGATAGCAAGGAAATTGCTGCAGCAGAATTAGGTTACATCATCGAAAACGATGTCATGCACACTGCTCTATTACATAAAATTTCGCAATATCCGCAAATAAAAATTATCACACCCATCACACTAACCAGCATTCAGGAACAAAGTGATGGCATCATGTTCATCAGCAATGATGGTCGCGAATTTAAAACAAAATTAGCTATCGCTGCAGATGGTGCGAATTCCTGGTTGCGTCAGCAAGCGCAAATACCAGTGAAAAAAAAGGATTATCAGCAACATGCCATTGTTGCGACAGTTAAAACTTCATTGCCACATCATGCCATCGCGCGACAGGTTTTTTTGCGCGATAGCATACTGGCGCATTTACCATTGCAGGATGCGCACACATCATCCATTGTCTGGTCATTGCCGCAAGCAGAAGCAATGCGTTTAATGGAAATGACAAATGAAACATTCGCGCAACAACTCAGCAGTGCCTTTGAATATCGTTTGGGTGATGTGGAAAATTGTGGAGAACGGCAAATGTTTCCCTTATTCCATCAGCAAGCAGAAAGTTATATCAAACCTCATCTCGCCTTGATGGGTGATGCAGCGCATACCGTGCATCCACTCGCAGGACAGGGATTGAATATGGGATTGCAGGATGCGATGAGTCTTGCTGATGTGATTATAAAAGCTGTGCAAAGTCGTCGTGATTTTTCCAGTCATGCAACATTGCGTGCGTATGAGCGTTGGCGTAAGGCAGAAAATAGTTTGATGAGTACGACAATTGATTTGCTGAAAACAATTTTTGCCAGCGATAAAAAAACTATCCACGGCATTCGTTCGTTTGGATTGAATGCCGTGGATCGTGTCAAAGTGTTAAAGAGTTTTTTTATAAGCCGAGCTGTTTGAAGTTGTTAAATCTACATTTTTAAAATTGGCTGGATCATATGATGTAATCAATTTTTTATGCGCTTCCTCGGTATCATCAAAATAAATACTATCTTTAAGATGGGGTGTGCTATCTCTGAATACAAAGAATTCCTCATTAAACGAAGCAGAATGACAACCATTATCATTCTCAATGCTCTGAGTGGATAAATCAGGTTTGAAATTGAAAGAAGAATGATTGTCAGCAGTTTGATGATTAATACCTGAATTCATCTGGTTTGTCCTTTGCGTTGGGAAAACCACTTCCGGCAATTTCAGCTTAAATACCATGGCTGATTGAGCAGCAATAAATTGCAAGCGTCGCATCAAGGAGCCTTCTGGCGAAACTGTTTTCCAGTCCAGTGCATGGTGAAAATAATTAAAAAATTCCGTCATATTTTTAGGCGGATTTTTTTTTGAAGAACGCGAGCGCAGCGCTGACTTCAGGAATATGACGTCTATCAATGCTTCCTTTTGTCAATCTGCTTAATTTGCAGCTGAGGATATTAAAAAATGAATTTGAATTATTATTCAGCTCTATCTTGCGTGGATTAATATAATCTTCCAGCAAGTGAATGGCGCGCGCGGCAAGATCCAGTTGATAGTGCTCAGCGATTTTTCTTTCTTGATCTGCCAGAGCGGTTTCATTCAAAGCTTTTTTCTCGTCAGTCTGTGATGTCGAGGTAAGCGTATTAATGCCGAAGGAGCTATCGTCCGCAATATAATCCTTGGCTGTTATTTCCAGCCAGACTCTGTGGTATGCGTTTTCATAACCTTTTGCTGGAACAGGTTTTGGTACAGCTGGTTTGTTTTTCAGGAATGTACTAATCAGCATGCGCATATCATTGCATTTGGTTTCTTCTGGCAAACTTGGGTCTCTGCTCAACAACAGAAGTTTGCCTACCATATAATCTGTTTCAGTATGCTGATCGGGAAGCGAGCTGATCTTTTTACCCATGACCAGCAATGCCTGACGACCATACCAGGAATAAAAATTTGGCGCGATGACATTGGTGATTACTGTTCCGTAATTCTCGCAAAATTCCGTGACGAGTTTTTCGCTCTTCTTGTCTTTAAATGAAGGATTGAAGGCATTATTTCTTGTTTCTGCCTCACGCTTTTTTATAACTTCAATGATTTTATTGAGTGGTTGTTTTTCCTCTTGTGACAGCGGATTCATCACATTACGATATAACTGATCATTGATATCATTCTGGATTAGAGACAGGTCAGCCTCATTTTTGCATTTCGAGAGATCACTTATTATTTTTTCGAAAAACGAACGCGGATGTGCATGACGAGCTGTGTAATCTTTTAATATGTACATGCAATTATAAATCAGCGTATAAAATGGCGAATGCGAGATTAATGGTTTATTAAGCGTTTTCTCAATAAATTGCTGACTTAATTTGTGACCTTCATTTTCAGCCGCAATAATATGATCATGTTTTTCAGGAAGCGCACCATTTTTAGGAAAGTACGCATTTTCCAGCAACAATTGCGTGATACGTTTTTTCGCTGCTTCAAAGCTGGTATTTAACCATGCAGAAACATGCGCATAAGCGTGATGGATAGAGTGCAGCGCAGAATGTAATGCGTAATAACCTGATTCGGATACGTCAGATAATTTCGGAGAATTTTCTGTCGTGCGGAAATAAACATGATGGCTATCTTTGAATTGATCACTGATACGTTTTTTTAAAGTGGCAGGGCAGATGCTTTTATTCAAAGCATCCTGGTAATCAACGTACACATTATTGCTGTCAATGGTCATTTCTTTTCTGATTTTGGCTGTTACCCAGGAAGTGCCATTATGCAGAATGAGTATAAAAGTAAATGGATATGTCTTGCTGGTGTTCGACTCAAGTGCCTGATGAATTTTTGCAGCAATGTCAGTCTGATGGCTGTTGCAAATAAGAATTCTATTTTGTAACTCTGGAGTTTTTTTATTTTCATTATCAATAATCGACTGCATTTCTGCGCGAGTCAGTGAATGTTTAGCCAATGACATGTTATGAAAGGCTTTATCACGAATAGACTCAACAACAGGCTTGATATTGTTTTGCGTGATAACAGGTTGAGATACTGGTGTTGTTGTCGTTCGGGTTTTGCTTGCAACCCTTGAAGTTGAAGAATTTATTTGGCCATCGGATGATGTGTCTGGCTTAGGCAAAGGTTGTTCGGTTACATTTTTAGGCTGGTTAGTCGTTGAACCAGTAGTTGAACAAGTATTATAGGTTTGCCAATCGTTAGTATTAGTAGTTGTGCGCATCACATCTTCCTCGTTTAATTAAATCTTATTGGATTGTTGCTTATCTCAAGACCCGCCATTCTAGCCAACTTTAATTAAGAATATCTTAACTGCGACTAGCGGTTTACCCCTGTTGGCAAGATGAAATCTACCCGTTATACTTCCTTTCCTCGATTTTTTCATCCCTGTAAAAGAAGGATTTTTTGTGGCAAAAAGAACACCTTTCCACGACTTACATGTCAAAGCCAATGGCAAAATGGTGGATTTCGCTGGCTGGGACATGCCACTGCATTACGGTTCGCAAATTCAGGAACATCATCAGGTCAGACAACATGCCGGATTATTCGATGTGTCACACATGGGCATCGTCGATTTGCATGGAGAAGATACACCCGCTTATCTCAGACGTTTGCTCGCTAATAATATTGATCGTTTAACGACCGGCAAGGCGCTTTATACCTGCATGTTAAATGAGCAAGGCGGCGTGATTGATGATCTGATTGTTTATAAGATCAGTGATGATTTTTATCGTGTGGTGATCAATGCGGGTACACGTGAAAAAGATATGGCCTGGATGCGCGTGCAGGCAGAATCATTCGCTATCGATATTCGTGAACGCACCGATCTTGCCATGCTGGCGCTACAGGGGCCTGAGATCAAGGATAAAATCCATGCGCTATTTGCAGCCGATCAGGCAGCCACTATTTTGCAATTGAAACCGTTTCATTTCGCCAAATTCAATGAATGGTTTGTCGCTCGCACGGGTTATACCGGTGAAGATGGTTATGAAATTATTTTTCCGGCAAATGAGGCGGACACTTTCTGGAATAAATGTCTCGCAGCCGATATTGCACCTTGTGGATTAGGTGCGCGTGATACCTTGCGGCTGGAAGCTGGATTAAATTTATATGGTTCCGATATGGATGAAACGGTTACGCCACTGGAATCCAATCTTGCCTGGACCGTTGGACTTGAACCGATCGAACGAAACTTCATTGGTCGCACTGCGCTTGAGCAGCAAAAACAGCAAGGTGTAAAACGCAGATTAGTGGGATTAGTGCTGCAAGGTCAGGGCATTATTCGCAATCATCAGAAAGTCATTATTGAGGGTGATGGTGAAGGCGAAGTGACGAGTGGTGGCTACTCCCCGACACTGGAAAAAAGTATTGCACTTGCTCGCGTACCGGCAGATATTGGTAGCAATTGTCTGGTCGAAATTCGCAATAAGCAGGTTTCCGCGCAAGTCATCAAACCACCGTTTGTTCGCAACGGAAAAAAAGTATTTTAGGAGAAATTGAATGAGTAACATACCGCAAAAACTTCAATATACCAAAACACATGAATGGTTAAAAAACGATAAGGATATTGTCACGATTGGTATCACGGATCATGCACAAACCATGCTGGGTGATCTGGTATATGTTGAATTGCCGGAAGTGGAAACCAGTTTTGATCTTGGCCAGGAATGTGCTGTTGTAGAATCTGTGAAAGCCGCAGCAGATATCTATTGTCCTGTCGCAGGTGAAATAGTTGAAATCAATTACGCCGTCATCGAAAATCCGCAACTCATCAATGAAGACCCTTATGGCAAAGGCTGGTTGATTCGCGTGCGTCCACATGAATTGAAATTTGAACCCTTGCTGGATGCAGACCAGTATTCCAAAGTGGTTGCTTCCGAAGCCCATTAATATTGAAGGTGAAGTCATGCCGTTTATTCCTCACACTGAGCAAGATATCAAGGAAATGTTAACAACGATTGGCGTCGATCATGTGGATGCCTTGTTTGATGAAATTCCAGCTTCCTTGCGTCAGGTCTCAATTGCTGATGTGCCAGAAGGTATTTCAGAAATGGAATTGGCACGTCTCATGCGGGAACGTGCAAAGCAGGATGAAGGATTGTTATGTTTTATTGGCGCAGGCGCATATGAACATCACATTCCAGCTGCTGTGTTTGATGTTGCGACGCGTGGTGAATTTTATACGGCTTATACACCTTACCAGGCAGAAGCCAGTCAGGGATCGTTGCAATTAATTTATGAATACCAAACCATGATGGCCAGTCTCATGGGAATGGAAGTATCCAATGCCTCACTTTATGACGGAGCATCAGGATTGGCCGAAGCCATATTAATGGCCGTGCGTTTAACCGGTAAAAAAAACCGGAATACCATTTTATTACCGCAAAGCGTGCATCCACATTATCGTGAGACAGCGCGAGCGATAGTCAGTCAACAAAAAATAAAATTGGTGGATGTTTCTTATCAGCCGCAAACCGGTCAGATTGATATCGATGCGCTGAACAAATTAATGAATGAAGATGTGGCAGCACTGGTTATTCCCCAGCCGAATTTTTTTGGCGTGCTGGAAGAAGTGGATGCGCTAACAGACTGGGCAAGACAGCAGGATATTTTTTCCATCGCAGTCGTTAATCCAACCGCCATGGCATTACTGAAACCGCCAGGACAGTGGGGAAAAGAGGGTGTGGATATTGCTTGCGGAGAAGGTCAGCCGCTGGGTATTCCACTCGCATCAGGTGGCCCTTATTACGGTATTTTATGCGCACGCAAATCGCATGCTCGCCAGATTCCCGGACGTATTGTTGGTCGTACGGTAGATATTGAAGGTAAATCTGGTTATGTCCTGACGATGCAGGCAAGAGAACAACATATTCGACGCGGTAAAGCGACATCCAATATCTGTACCAATCAGGGTTTGATGGTAACCGCTTCCACGATTTACATGAGCTTGATGGGCCCGCAAGGATTGCGTCAGGTGGCGATGGAAAGTCATGCACGCACTCGCGAATTAATACAGGAAGTGACAGCCATTCCTGGCGTGGAAATGGTTTTCACCTCGCCGTTTTTTCATGAAGTTGCCTTGCGCGTTAATCAGGATGTAGAGCATTTAATTCGGGAATTGGCTGCCTGTCATATTCAGGCAGGTTATTCGCTGAAACCACATTATCCCGAGTTAGGCGAATGTTTATTGATTTGCGCGACTGAAACCAAAACATCGGAAGATATCAAACTACTGGCGCATCATTTGCGAGAAGCAATGCTGGGGAGAAAACTTGCATGTCTGGCTTAATTTTTGAAATATCGCGAAAAGGGCGTTCTGCAAAAGCGCAATGGCCATCTGTTGTAACAAAAGAATGTGATGATATTCCCGCTAGTTTATTGCGTCAGGATGTTCCCAATTTACCAGAAACATCTGAGCTGCAAGTCGTGCGTCATTATACGAACCTGTCGCGTAAAAATTTTTCCATCGATACGCATTTTTATCCATTGGGTTCCTGCACCATGAAATACAATCCACGCGGTGTGCGTGCTCTCGCTTCCCTGGATGGATTTTTAAATCATCATCCGTTATCGCTAGAAGAAAATAGTCAGGGATATATGGCATGTGCGTATGAATTGCAGGAAATGTTAAAAACCGTGACTGGCATGAAAGGTGCTGCACTTTCTCCCATGGCTGGTGCGCAAGGTGAATTTGCAGGCGTTGCCATGATTCATGCTTATCATCGTGCACGCAATGATTTTGCACGTGATGAAATACTCGTGCCAGATGCAGCGCACGGAACCAATCCTGCCTCTGCTGTGCAATGTGGTTTTAAAGTGCATGAAATTCCAACCGGTGCTGATGGCAATGTGGATATTGAAGCATTGAAAAAAGCTGTAGGGCCAAAAACCGCGGGTATCATGCTGACGAATCCCTCAACCCTCGGAGTGTTTGAAGAAAAAATTCAGGAGATTGCGAAGATCGTGCATGAAGCAGGTGGTTTGCTTTATTACGATGGTGCGAATTTCAACGCCATTCTCGGCAAGGTGCGACCAGGCGATATGGGATTTGATGTCGTCCATTTAAATTTACATAAAACATTTGCCACTCCGCATGGTGGTGGAGGGCCTGGCAGTGGGCCCGTTGTCGCCAATGAAAGATTGCTGCCATTTTTACCCATTCCACGTGTTGCAAAAGAAGGTAATAAATATCGCTGGTTGACAGAAAAAGATTGTCCGCAAACGATCGGCCGCTTGTCTGCTTTCATGGGAAATGCGGGCATTATTTTGCGTGCTTATCTTTATGCACGATTGCTGGGCAGGGAAGGCATGCAGCGTGTCGCAGAATTTGCAACGTTAAATGCGAATTATTTATTAGCGCGTTTGAAGGCAGCCGGATTTACTGCTGCTTATCCTGAGCGTCGTGCGAGTCATGAATTTATTATCACATTAAAAAATGAAGCCAAAACATTACATGTCACAGCACTCGATGTTGCCAAACGTTTGCTGGATTATGGATTTCATGCGCCGACCATGTATTTTCCATTGCTGGTGCCTGAATGTTTGCTGATCGAGCCCACTGAAACAGAAACAAAGGAAATGCTGGATGCATTCGCTGATGCCATGATTCAAATTCTGGAAGAAGCAAAAAAAGATCCAGCGATATTAAAAAATGCACCCTATAATTTACCTGTGCGTCGTCTGGACGATGTGAAAGCCGCAAGGGAATTAAATCTGGTCTATTACTCGGAATAAGGATAGTTCGCATGAAATCGCAATCTGGTTTTACGATTATTGAATTATTAATTGTGATCGCCATCATTGGTATTCTCGCGATCATCGCTGTGCCAACTTACATGACTTATACGAAAAAAACGTATTTTACTGAAGTCGTGCAATCAACAGGCCCTTATAAAATTGCAGTCGAAGCCTGTTTTCAAATGCAGGGTGGCGGTAGTGCAGTGACTGGTTGTGGCAATGGTTCCAATGGTGTACCCGCAGCGCCAACTGCATCAGGCAATGTGGCATCGGTGGTAACAACGAGTGCGGGTGTGATTACTGCAACCGGACAAAACAAGGCGCCAGCTGATACATATATTCTGACGCCTACTCCAACCAGTAATGTTCTGGTATGGGCTGCAACAGGAACTTGCAAGACCAATGGTAGCTGTTAAAAACTAACGCCAATGTTTGAAACCAGCAACCAGGTGTCACGTGGCTGTTGGCCATTCCAATGTTGTGCCACAGCATAACCAGCGCCAATCTGAAAAATAAATGCGTTATTCGATGACCAGAATGATGGCGTCACATAGATAACATTGCCGCCAGAGTTTGGGTCCTGAACATTGTTGATGCGATTATGTTGCGTTTGCGTGCCATCAAATTCTGTTACCCAGGCTAATATCCATCCATTGACATCCTTGATGTTTCTGCCAAAACCAAATTGATAAAGATAGGTATTGCCATTGCGCGAGCCACGATTTGTCGTGGGTAATACTGCGCCTAATCCGCCGAAATAAAACCAGTCGACATACATACGTGTGAAAGTGCCGCCGAGAAAAAAACTGACGGCGCCATTTCCTGTGCGTGGATTTTTTTGTGTCGAACCGGTTGGAATAAATAAATTGCCAAGAAAAGTTGCCTGGTCTGTGTAACGTGATGTCGAATTAAAATAGTAAGCATGCTCCAGTTGTACATAAGCATCTTCAAAACCATTGGAGTGTTGTTGTTGTGATTTGTAACTGACAGCATAGGGGATGGTAATAGTGATAGTGGTAGTATCGCTGATGCCATAACTGGTGGCGGGAACGAAATCAATAAAATGTTCACCTACTCCCATGTAATCGTCGAAAAGCATATTAATTTGCGTTTCATTTTTATCAATGATGTTGCCGCCAAAACCAACCAGTGAACCAGGTTGTTGCGAACTACGCAAAATAAAATTACCTGCATTCGGCGGGGAATCTGCAAGGGAAAGAGTGGGGGTGAGAAAAAGGACGATAGTAATTAAAAAATGTTTCATTCTAAAAACTATCCTTCCATTTCCTTAGCGCTTTAAACACCTCAACTGAATTATCAAATTTTTCACCCGCATGTTTTTCCACGCTGGATTTAACTGTCGCTAATTCACAGCGTAAAAAAGGATTGGTTTCTTTTTCTTCTTTCAATGTTGAAGGCAGAGATGGTTTATTTTGATGACGCAATTCATTCACTTGTTTTATGCGTTCAGTGATTGCCGCATTATCTTTTTCCACCAATTGTGCGAAGCGTAAATTATTTACCGTATATTCATGCGCGCAATATATTTCTGTTTCATCGGGAAGCGACATAATTTTTTGTAGCGAATCTTTCATTTCTGTTGCAGTACCTTCGAATAATCTGCCGCAGCCTGCTGCAAATAAAGTATCACCACAAAATAATTTTCCCTGCAGATAATATGCAATGTGACCAGAAGTGTGTCCGGGAATATCAAGAATGGCGATTGAGGCGGGAAATCCTTCTATCGTAATGGATTCAGTTTCACTCAAGGGATGCGTCAAGCCAGTAATGTTTTCATTGGCAGGACCATAAACAGGAACAGGGAATTGTCGCTTGATTGCTTCAATGCCATTCGTATGATCCCAGTGATGATGTGTCACCAGGATCGCAAGCAAATGCAAATGATGTTGCTGCAGGAAATCAATCACAGGTTGTGCTTCACCTGGATCAATAATCAATGCAGTCTTTTTTTCTTCATCAATGAGTGCCCAAACATAATTATCTTTCAAGATACGAATGGCGGTGACTTTCATTCCCTGTCCTTTGCATTTATTTGGATGTACGTTTCCTTTCGTGTTCCTTCAGAAATTTCTTGCGTACGCGTATGCTCTCTGGTGTCACTTCCACTAGCTCATCATCTTCGATGAATTCCAGCGCTTGTTCAAGCGACATGAGAATCGGTGGAATCAGAATAATATTTTCATCTGATCCTGCCGCACGAATGTTGGTCAGTTGCTTGGCTTTGCAAACATTTACAACGAGATCATTATCACGTGTATGAATGCCAACGACCATGCCTTCGTAAACATCGGTTTGCGGTTTGATAAGCATGCGACCCCTATCTTGCAAATTAAATAATGAATAAGCAAGCGCAACACCTTGCTGATTGGAGATCAGCACGCCGTTTATACGATGGGGAATTTCACCTTTTGCCACAGCAGCATAATGACTAAACACATGATGCATAATGCCATTACCCGATGTGAGAGTGAGAAAGTCCATATGAAAACCAATGAGTGCGCGTGCAGGAATCACATAATCAAGACGCGTACGACCTTTGTCATCCGATAACATATGTTTTAAATCACCACGACGACTGCCCAGTTTTTCCATGACAGCGCCCTGATATTCAGTTGGTACATCAATCGCGAGTGTTTCATAAGGTTCCTGCATTTCACCGTCTACCATTTTGGTGATGACTTCAGGTCGCGAAACGGCTAACTCATAACCTTCGCGTCGCATGTTTTCAATCAGAATGGATAAATGCAATTCACCACGACCAGAAACACGGAATTTATCAGGATCACTGGTATCTTCGACACGCAAGGCAACATTGTGCAGTAATTCCTGATACAGACGATCACGAATACGACGACTCGTAACATACTTGCCTTCCTTGCCAGCGAAAGGTGAAGTGTTCACCTGGAATGTCATGCTGACCGTTGGTTCATCAACTGTTAAAGCAGGTAAAGCTTCGACGTTTGCAGGATCGCATAAGGTGTCTGAAATTTTTAATTCATCAATGCCAGTGATCGCAACAATATCACCCGCATTTGCACTGGCTACTTCACTGCGATCGAGACCGAGATATTCGAGTACTTGCAAAATACGTCCCTGACGTGTCTTGCCTTCGCGATCAATAATGGTCACGGGCATATTGGTTTTCGCCTGACCGCGTGTGATGCGTCCTATGCCAATCATGCCAACATAGCTGGAATAATCGAGTGTACTGATTTGCATCTGGAAGGGTGCATTTGAATCAACTTTCGGTGCAGGAACGTGTTTGACGATAGTTTCAAATAAAGGTTCCATGTTGTCGCTGGTTTCATTCAAATCCAGTGTCGCAAAACCCAATAAGGCTGATGCATATACCACAGGAAAATCCAGCTGTTCATCGGTTGCACCAAGGTTGTCAAATAAATCAAACACCTGATCCATGACCCAGTCAGGTCTTGCACCTGGTCTGTCGATCTTGTTGATGACAACGATGGGATGTAAACCGCGTGCAAATGCTTTTTGTGTGACAAAACGTGTTTGTGGCATAGGACCATCGACTGCATCGACCAATAGCAGGACGGAATCTACCATGGAGAGAATGCGCTCTACTTCGCCGCCAAAATCAGCATGACCGGGTGTATCGACAATATTGATTCGATAATCTTTCCACTTGATGGCCGTATTTTTAGCAAGAATCGTGATGCCGCGTTCGCGTTCCAGATCATTGCTGTCCATAATGCGCTCAGTCGTTTGCTTGCGCGAAACGCTGGAAGTTTGTTCGAGTAATTTATCAACAAGTGTAGTTTTGCCATGATCTACGTGGGCAATGATTGCAATATTTCGTAATTGTTCGGACACAGTCTCACCTGATCTCTTGTAGTAAAAAGGTTGGTTATCATACATGATTTGCGGGGGTGATTCGAGGATTAATGACGCGCTACTTAAACCTGCGCGTCATATTGAAACGTTTGAGCAAGTTCATATTCTTCTGCTGTGTTGATTTCCATGGTTTTTTTATCCGTCAGACAAACCCGAATCTTGTATCCATGTTCCAGCACGCGTAATTGTTCCAGCAGTTCAGCTTGTTCGAGTGGTGTTTGCGGCAAGGTTTTGTAGAGCATCAGAAAGTCACGGCGGAAAGCATACACACCCATGTGGTGATAAACCGGAGCAGATGTTTCTGCGCGAAAATACGGAATGGGTGCGCGTGAAAAATAAAGTGCGTTATGTTGTTTATCCGTAATGACTTTGACCGCACCGGGTTCATGATAGCTGCTGGTCATATTTAATGGACTGGCAAGCGTGGTCATCTCAGGTGTTTCACCTGCAAGATAAGGTGCAACCAGTTTTTCCAGCATGCAAGGTTGTATGAAAGGTTCATCACCTTGCAAATTAATGATGACATCCATTTGTGGATATTGTTCTGCAATCACAGCAACACGTTCTGAACCAGTTGGTAAATCAGGATCAGTTAATTGTGCTTTGCCACCAATAGATGAAATGACTTTTGCGATTTCTTCATCATCGGTTGCAACGACAAGATCGCTTAACAATTTGCAGCGTGCAGCATTTTCATAAGTCCATTGCACCATGGGCTTGCCCTGAATAGGCAATAATGGTTTGCGCGGCAAGCGTGTAGAACGTATACGGCTTGGAATGACGCAAAGAATTTTCATGAAAACTCGCTGTACTTGTTGTCTTGTTATCAGGTCGAGCATCATAATCAATCCATTCTGCATTATCAATGTTTGCTATACTGTCCCGCGAAAAATGAATAAGGAGTTACATGATGTCATTTAGGAAAAAACAATTATATTTTCCGTGTCTTACCATGCTTGCTGCTACATTTTTATTATCAGCAGCACAACCGCCAGAATCATCCGAAGTCAAAATCAAACCTGCTCAAGTATTGGTTCCCGGCTCACGCATCGTTGCTGGTGATCCTGAAAAAAATGAATTTTATATTTTGCGGGAAGATCAACCTGATCCATTGATTGGCAAGAAAGGTACCTATGTGAATACAGAAGCCATGCAATCAGGAATTGAAATGGAACATGTATTAAATGCTAATCCTGATGAAGCTTTATCAGAAGTGAATACATTATGGAATGCACGCATTGAAGAAGCAGTAAATAAACCTGCAGAAGAGGTTGAAGTTAAAAATCCTCAACCTGTGGCACCAGTTGTGATACCAAAAAAAGTGGATCAAAAGGATGATGCGAATGCGAGTAATTACGGTAAAGTGAAAGCGTTTTTGCATAAGTTAACTCAGAAAATGGCAGATAAGAAAAAGCATTCGAAGATGAAAACGCGCGTGGCACGCAAGACAAAACCACATTACAAATATGTCGTGACGAAAAAAGATGGAATGAAAGTAATACGCGTGAAGTATGTTGGGTGAGGATTGATGGTTTGCAGAAACTTGCGGACAAAAAAATTGGGCCCAGAGAAACTCTGGGCCCAATTTTATAAAAGCTTACTTCTTGGAAGCTTTCTTTTTCTTTCTGCGGCCTGGACGTTTCTTGGCAGCAGTTGTTTTCTTTGCTACTTTCTTTGATTTCATTTTACGTGTTGCTTTTTTCTTTGGAGCTTTTTTCTTTGCTGAACTTTTCTTTGCTTTTGCCATGACGTAGTTTCCTTTCAATTGTTAACAATGAATAAATTTAACATTAGCATTCATAAAAGTATAGAACTATTAGGGATTATACTTATTAATATACGAGTGAATCGTAATGCACTTCACGTATCTCTTATTAACGTTTATAAAACATGGGAAGACGGAGTGTTTTGCATTAATTTTTTCATCGCTTGTTTTGGCTGATTAATTTAATTTTTATATTTCCGCACAGATTTTCCAAGGGTTGATACTGGTGAAGATGATGGTACACTAGCGCCTTCTTTTTCATGAGTCACACATAATAATCAGGAATTAAATATGATCATACAGCCAAAAATCCGAGGTTTTATTTGTACCACAGCGCATCCTGAAGGATGTCGGGAAAACGTTGCACAGCAAATTGCATATGTAAAATCGAAAGGACACTATCAAGGTCCGCAAAATGTATTAGTGATTGGTGCTTCAACGGGATATGGTCTTGCCAGCAGAATAGATGCGACATTCGGTGCGGGTGCAAAAACCATTGGTGTGTTTTATGAAAAGGAAGCAGATGAAAAACGCACGGCATCACCAGGCTGGTATAACACAGCGGCATTTGAATCGCTTGCTCATGAAGAAGAGTTGTATGCAAAGAGCATAAATGGCGATGCATTTTCGACTGACATCAAGCAACGTACAGCAGAATTAATACGCAAGGATTTGGGTAAAGTAGATTTGGTGATATACAGTCTTGCCTCACCACGTCGTGTGCATCCTGTTACAGGTCAGGTATATCAATCAACATTGAAACCCATCGGCAAACCATTTACAGGTAAATCCATTGATGCATTTCTTGGGGAAGTGAAAGATGTCACCATTGATCCTGCCAATGAAAATGAAATCGCAAACACGATTGCAGTGATGGGTGGTGAAGATTGGGCGATGTGGATGGATTATCTTGCCAGCGAAAACTTACTGGCTGATGGCATCAAGACGGTGGCTTATTCATACATTGGCCCTGAATTGACACATGCAATTTATCGCGATGGTACGATTGGTAAAGCCAAGGAAGATTTAAAAGCGACAGCAGATGCGCTGGATAAAAAATTAAAATCGCTACATGGCGAAGCCATTATCTCTGTGAATAAAGCAGTGGTTACGCAAGCCAGTGCTGCGATTCCAGTTGTTCCGTTATACATTGCCATTCTGTTTAAGATCATGAAGCAATTGGGTACGCATGAAGGTTGCATCGAGCAAATTCATCGCATGATGTGTGATCATCTTTATGCGGCAAATCCTCCTGCAAGAGATGCAGAAGGTTATATCCGTCTGGATGATCTTGAAATGCAGCCTGATGTGCAACAGCAAATTGTTGCGCTTTGGCCAACCATTACAACAGATAATCTCTCGCAGCAAACGGATGTCGCTGGTTATCGTGATGAGTTTTATCGTTTATTTGGTTTTAATATTCCAGGCATGAATTATGAGGCAGAAGTAAATCCTGTCGTTGCCATTCCCTCCATTGACACAGTTTCCTCAAACTAAAAAGTTAAGGATGCGGAGCATTCCGCATCCAGCTTATTGAAATATCAACACTTCCTTTTCAGCCCGGCAAAACTCGCGTTTATTGCTATAATTAGTGCAATAAATAACATAAAGACGAGGTGTAGATGCTCGCCCGTTTCTATATTGTCATCGATGACAAGAACCATGAATTCGATGATGAAGGCATGCAGGATTTTATTATTCAACATGCTGGAATCGAAGGCGTTCTTTATCACACTGAAATGACACACATCAAAATTCTTTATAACAAACTCACGGGTGAAGTTAGATTAATGGATAGCGAAGAGCGTCAGGGAATGAATACAGATTATGCCAATGCATTTAGCATGCAACGCAGATTAGTGGAGCTTGCGCTTCGTCGTTTGACGAAACTGGATTTGCTCGCTGAGCTGCATCAATTGAACGATAAACAAATCAGTGATCTTATTCATCAACACCATTCCATCAATCCTCAAACAGGAAGACCTTCTGCTAATACCTCTGAAATTGCACTGGATATGACGCTAGTGAAAGTCATTAATCTTGGTTATGTGCGTCAAGGTCCAATATGGCAGTGGTTATCAGGTCTTGTAAAAATTAATCAGACGCCTGTGCAGCGCGCAATTTATTCTGCATTTGAAGATTTCAAAAAAGAATGCGAACCACATTCGCATGTGTTAACACATTTCAGATCAAAAAATTCCATTGAACAATTTAAGCAATATATTAGAAAGTATCTCGTGTGATTACATTGCAGTGACTGAAACTGCAGCTGTTCCGCGTCCAACCATTCCCAATTTTTTTGCAGCCGCATAAGATAAATCAATCACGCGATTGGAAACGAAAGGTCCGCGATCATTTATTTTGACAACCACTGTTTTGCCATTATGCAAGTTAGTGACTTTAACGCGTGATGCCAGGGGTAATGTTTTATGTGCAGCAGTCATTTTGTACATGTTAAAACGCTCACCGCTGGATGTGCGTTTTTTATTGAAGCGTGCACCGTACCAGGAAGCAAGGCCTTTTTCCTGATAATTTTTACTATTATGCAACACATGATAACGCTTGCCATATTGCGTATAAGTTTTATGTGGCGAAAGTGCAGTCGCATCACGATTAGCGCATGATGAAATGAATAAACACATCGATAATATAAGTAATATTTTTTTTGACATAATGATGATCGATTTATTGGTTATTAATTATTAATAACCGATCGCGGCACCATCTGGTCGTCGGTTATCATTCGCACCATAAAGTATTTTGCTTTGCGGATCAATTAAAATTGCTTCGACTGCTGACCATTTATGAATCTGTTTAATATTGTATCCCATGCGTTTTAATTGCAATGTAGTCACATCAGTAAATGCGCCAGGTTCTATTTCGATAAAATCGGGCGATCCCTGAAAATGAAATCGCGGTAAATTAATTGCCTGTAAAATATTGAAATCATAATCAATCACATTCAACAAAGTGAGTAAAACAGAAGTAATAATACGCGGGCCGCCTGGCGAACCGAGTATCATGTATGGTTGATTATTTTTCATGACAATCGTCGGCGACATGGAGCTTAACGGTCTTTTATGTGATGCCACATCATTGATCGCCTGTTGTACAAGATCGAATTTATTTTCAGTGCCAGGTTTTGCAGTAAAATCATCCATGGTGTCATTGAGAAAAAATCCAGTGTGATCTGCAATGATTTTTGCGCCGAAAAATCCATTAATTGTATAAGTAACCGACACGGCATTCCCGTGTTTATCCATAATCGAATAATGCGTCGTATCTGTTTGTTCATGTTCATGCAAACGTTTGCCAGCGTGTGGAATGGTTTTGGTGTTGCGAATTTTTGTCACGATTGAATTTATATAAGATGGTGAAAGTAATTGTGTAATGGGATTATGTACAAAATCAGGATCAGCCAGTCTGGTATTTCTGTCATTAAATGCATAACGCATGCTTTCAACGATATCATGCACGCTGGCTGCAGTATGAAAACCTGATTGTCGTAAATTAAAATGTTGCAGTACGGAAAGCATTTCACAAATTGCAATACCACCAGATGAAGGAGGCGGTACTGAATAAATTGTATAGCCATGATAACTGCATTGAATCGGAGGCATTTCTTCTACGGAATAATTTGCAAAATCTTTCATCGATAAAATGCCACCATTTTTTTCACTGGCTGCAACAATTTTTTTGGCAATATTTCCTTTATAAAAAACTTCAGTACCTTTTTCTGCAATGAGTGAAAGTGTATTGCCCAAATCTTTTTGTATGAATAAATCTCCTGCTTGCCACGGTTTCCCATCATGCAAAAAAATTTCAGCAACATTCGCCTGTTTGCGAAAAGCTGGTGCGTAAAAGCTAAACCACTTCGCATCAAATGAAGTGACGCGATAACCTTCTTTTGCCAATTTGATGGCAGGTGCCATCACTTGTTTGCGTGTCATGGTGCCATATTTTTGCAGTGCTTGATTTAATCCCATGACAGTGCCGGGAACTCCAACAGCAAGATATCCAATGGTAGTTGCATCAGGAATCAGATTGCCATTTTTATCCAGAAACATATTTTGTTTTGCTTTCAATGGAGCTTTTTCACGAAAATTTATCACTGTATTTTTTCCATTGGCGAGATGTATCAGCATAAATCCACCACCACCAATATTGCCGCAGCATGGATTAACCACAGCTAATGCATATCCTACTGCAACTGCAGCATCTACAGCATTGCCACCAGCACGTAAAATATCAATGCCGACTTGTGAGGCAACACGCTGTTCTGTCACTACCATTGCATGTTTGCCAGTTGCAATTTGTTGTGCATGTGTAATTGCGCTTGCAAACAGAAGAAAAAATGTATAATACAAAAACAGGGATTTTTTCATGTTATTAATTTTCCATTGATGGAATGAACTATTTTATGAAAATCATACGCGCATTGCCAATCATGATTCTAATTTGCTGTTTGCAAGGCTGCATGAATGTGGCAACTTCTGGTGCAGAAGTTATTTATAATCGTCACAGTATACAAAAAAATCTCAAAGATCAATACGCAACACTGAAAGCATATCGAGCATTGCGTAAAACAGATCAATTTCAGAATAGTAATATTATTGTTTCCACTTACAATGGAGAAATGTTACTCGCAGGACAAACACCTATGCATTGGCAAAAAACACGTGCTGAAGAACTTATCAGAAAACAGGTGGATGTTGCGCGTATTTATAATCTGATTACTGTTCAGGGAATTTCATCACCATTAACACGTGTCAGTGATTCGTGGATTACAGCCAAAATAAAGGCAAAATTTCTTGCTTCCGATGATATGGATGGTTCACAGGTGAAAGTAATTACAGAAAATGGAACGGTTTATCTCATGGGAACATTATTGCCTGAGCATGCAGAAACAGCGATTGATCTCGCCAGCAATACGCAAGGCGTGCAGCGTGTTGTGAAAATATTTTCATATATGAAGATCAGCAAGAAAATTTAACATTCATTCGCTTAAAAATTTTTTCTCGCGGAAAAATTAAATTATCGTGCGCCGATGTTGCCGAATGCTTCGCAGCAATATGCCCGGCTGATGCAATTGGTATACATGGGTTTGTTGCAAAGGGGGTCGCTACATTGACAATCAGATTTGACAAGATCGCAAACATTACCTTCAACTCCGCAGCCGCCAATTCCGCAATTAGCTGTCACATTCACACTGAATAATAGTGCAAGACAACCGATTACATTTAATGCCAGCTTTTTCATGCGAATTCTCCTTGGTGTATTTCGCTATTATATGGTGTTTGAACATCCTGAACAACTTTGCTGATGCTGAGCGATGCGTCCGTGACATTGTTTGCATTGCGATACACCTGCTGGTAACAGATTGCAATCGAGTGCAACGCGCTCATCAAAGACAAAACATTCTCCTTCATAATGTTCGCCGCCTATTTTTTGAAAATAGCCGAGTATGCCACCATCGAGCTGATAAACATCCTTATAACCTTGATTCAACATGTAAATTGCTGCT
The DNA here is from genome assembly GCA_013286495.1 of Gammaproteobacteria bacterium. Lineage (GTDB taxonomy): Bacteria > Pseudomonadota > Gammaproteobacteria > DSM-16500 > DSM-16500 > Aquicella. Next base: position 19,512 of record JABDFQ010000017.1, read on the forward strand.
TTTTCGCAACGAATTCCTCCTGTGCAAAACATGACGACAGGTTTGTCTTTTGGAATGGCGTCGAGCGATGCAGGCAATTCGGAAAAATCATGCAGTTGTAATTGTTTTGCATTTTTAAAACTACCGAAGCGTATTTCATAATCATTACGTGTATCGAGCAAAGTAATATCCCGATTTTCATTCAGCCAATCTCTTAATTTTCCAGGAGAAATATCTGCTGCGCGTGAACTGACAGCATCAACCTCGGATTGTCGTAAGGTAATGATTTCCTTTTTTATTTTTACTTTTAATTTTCTGAAAGGAATCTCATCTGACCATGTTTCATGGAAGCGCATATCAGTAAAATGTTTATCCTGTTTCAACGACGTGATAAACACATGAATATCATCAGGCAAACCAGCAAGATTAATATTAATTCCTTCATGACTTAATAAAATTGTGCCTGATAATGCGTGTTTGCGGCATTGTTCAAGCAATGCTGGTTGTAAATCAGAGAGATAATTGAGTGAAATGAATTTGTAACCCGCGATATTTAAAATGCGCATGATTGTATTTCTGATAAAAATAATGCGCAAATCTACTTTACAAACAAAGCAGCGTCAACTTTATGTCACGCTGCAATGTAAGCCATTAATTTTTACACCTTTTGCAGAAGGAGCCAGATGTCCAGTAATGGTTAATGTCTTGCTGGCATCCACATTGCCACGACAGGATGCAGGCAAGCCTTGTGGGCTTAATTTTCGATTGCTGTTATCGGTCACATATAGCTGGCTCATGACGATTTCGCGATAAATGGGAAATACCTTGCCGCGTTGCGCACCGAGAATGCTCAGGCAACCCACGTTGGACATGCAAAGAAAATAACGATTATCACTAGTTGCGCCGCTAATTTTAATCCTGATTTTTGCAGCATTATCTGCAAATACCTGGGAGGTTGTCGTTATAAATAGTAATAACAATAGAAATAGCCTTTTCATGCTGATCTGCCTCGCTCGTTTTGTGTACTGTATTTTTTATGGACAGACAGAATAGCATGGTCAGCTTAAGGATTTATGAGAATAAAACTTTGTTTTAAGGCATTGTATTTATTATATTTTTTACCGAAGTGCGGCAGGTTGTGGGTGGTAAGCGCTTGAATCTATCCATTAAATTTTACCCTGCATGAAACAGTTTATAATGGTCTATGTACATCTATGTATATAAGAACACAAAACAAACAAGGAGTACTCTCATGAAAAAGTCACTTGCAAAAATCCTTCTGGCTTTATCCTGCACGCTAAGTCTTGCTGCAGTATCGTCAGAAGCATTGGCGCATCGTCATCATCATCATTATGGCTATCGTCATATTTATGCAACGTGTGCTAGCAGTTGTTGCGGTCATTGCTCCGTCTACGCCTATCGTGGTTGTGGTTATCACAGATTTATCAGACCACATGCCGGCACGTTTGGCGAAGTGGAAGGACGTCCAGTTAAGTATGTTGATGGCGGCTACTATTACGTTCAGAAATGTTCAAGTGCTGGTTACTGGCATCATCGTTGGCACAGGGCGTTTTGCTCGTAATGATTTAATGTGATCCTCGTTTGTAACCATCAGGCGAGGATTCATTTTAGAATCTCCAATCATAAAACAAGGAGCTGTTCCATGAAAAACCTCATCGCAAAAGTCGTGTTGGCATTGATGTGTGCTGGCAGTTTTGCAGCAATTTCAAGTGAAGCACAAGCTTATTATTATTATCACAATGGTTACCATCGTTATTACTATGGTCATCCATATTACCGCACCTATTATCGCGCTTATCCACGTTATTACGGCAGACGCTGCGTAGGTGGTTACTGGAGAAATCACGTTTGGCATCCACGTCGTTGCTGGTAAACGACGTTAACTGATGTCCATTGGTCGTGCCATGGCAAAACTGACGTTCGTTTCCCAGCGGGCGCCAATTTTCCAGGCATAGGCATATGGACGGGCAGTATGCGGATTCACTTTCAGTAGCATACTGCCAATGCCAATACCGGAGGCATGTGGGCGCCTGGTGTCCTTGCTGTGACCTGAGGGTGCAGAATCTGCAATGCGCAGTAAAAAAATATTGCCGCTGCGTAAAGGTTTATCCATCACAATCATGACATGTCCTCCCGTTTCAAGGCCGTAGCGATTTTTGTTACGGAAAACGAGGATATCGCCTGGGCGTAATTCATTTACATCTTCCACTGTATTCCAGTGACGTGAATCATCCGAAAGATTACGAAAATACTGATAATAATCCTGCGTGGTAGGTTTTTCTGATCCGCTCCAGTGAGTAAGGCTGGTATAAGCGCGGGGATAAATGCTTTTTAGAATGTGATCAACGTAACGTGAACAATCAACGATATAAATACCGCGCGATGAATCAATTTTCGCGCCACCCATTTTGTAATTGGTATAGCGAATGCTTTCGACTGTACTGCGAACAAAATTCACCAGCGTTTTTTCCATGGTGGTTAATAAATACGATGGCAGAAATGAGTGCGTGACATTTTGCGTATTCGCTATTTTTGTAACTGTATGTTTTGTTTTTGTAGGTTTTTGTATTTTTGATTTTGCTGTTTTGCGAGTGGATTTTTTTTTGATAATAGTTTTTTTTGTGATGTGCTTTTTTGCTTTTTTAACATGATGCATTTGTGTTTTGGATTTTTTCGTTGTCGCAAAAGAATAGTCAGGATAAATGATCACTGACATGATCATGATGATTACGATTTTTTTTATTAACGAAATCATTTTTTATCCTGTGTATTAATGTCCGGCAAAATATTGCCGGACATTCTAGCTTGTTCTTTCCCTGATGTAGCTTTCTTTTTGCATTAAATTGCTTGATAATTAGCGCAATATATTCATGATGCACAAATAAAGCGCGCATCAGAACAATGATAAAATAAATAACAGGGCAAATTTTTATGGGGAGAGGTCATGGAGTTATCAGAATTACTCCGATTAAGCGTGGAGAAGCGTGCTTCTGATTTGCACATATTGCCTGAATCCGCTCCCTTGTTACGTATCGATGGCGATCTTGTGCCATTGAAAGAAGTTCCTGTGTTATCTGCAGCTGATACCAAACATCTAATTTACAGCCTTATGACACCTTTGCAGCAACAGGATTTTGAGCGTGATTTGCAATCCGATCTTGCGATCAGTCTCCCGGATATAGGTAATTTTCGTGCGAGTGTTTATCACCAGTTGCGTGGTATGGCGGCAGTGTTTCGCATTATTCCAGAAAAAGTTCCGAGTTTTGAAGATTTGAATTTGCCATCTGTATTGAAATCCTTATTAGTGTTGGCGAGTGGTTTGATACTGGTAACAGGTCCTGCTGGTTCAGGAAAGAGTACAACACTGGCAGCGATGGTGGATTACATCAATAACATACGATCGAGCAATATCATCACGATTGAAGATCCGATTGAATATATTCACGACAGTAAAAAAAGTTCCATCAGTCAATTGCAGGTCAAGCGTGATACCACCAGTTTTTCCGCTGCATTGCGTGCTGCCTTACGTCAGGATCCGAATGTTATCTTGCTGGGAGAATTGCGTGATCTGGAAACCATGCGCCTTGCATTAAAAGCTGCAGAAACAGGACATCTGGTGGTAGCCACTTTGCATGCCAGTTCAGCGCCACTGGCTGTCAGTCGTTTTGTGGATGTGTTTCCGCGCGCAGAAAAAAATCGCGTACGCGATATGCTGTCGGAAACGATTCAGGGTATTTGTTGTCAAACATTAGTGAAGAAAATGGATGGAGGCCGTGTGGCTGCATTTGAAATTATGCTGGCAACGCGTGCCATACGTCATCAGATTCGACATGACAAAATCGCGCATATGTTGATGACCATGCAAACCAGCGGTGATATTGGCATGTGCACACTGGAACAAAATCTCGAAGAATTATTGGCTAAACGCGTGATTAGTCAGAATGTGGCGAGAAATGCAGCGCTAAATCGCGGCACAAACAGGTTTTAGGAAAGCACCAAAATCAATAGTATTTGAGAAAAATTGCTTTTCTTCCAGAGCTTCACTTATACCATTGACATGAATCAATATAACTCTGGAAGAAAAATTTTTGGGTATATTTAGCCGTTTAATTTTTTCATTCATTTCTTCGATTACTTGAACACCAATTTCGTTTTTAGAATATTTAATTTCACAAATATATAATGTGTTATGTTTCGTTTGAATAAGGTAGTCAATCTGACAACCAGCTTGTTTCGTGGTTTTTCTTTGAAAGAATGGATTGTCGCAAATTATATCATTTAGATCGATACGCAATGCAGATTTTATAAGATGACGATTGTTTAATACTAAATTCTCAACCTGCAAACCCATTATCGTATTCCAGTTTTTCAGGCTGGAAAGCGAAATATTTTTCATGTTACCCAATTCAATTCTTGAGAGATTTGGCATGATGTATTTTAAATAAAACCTCGAATAATTATCTTTTAATCGATAATGGCTTAATTTTGATGGTGCTGCATCTTTAATATTCCAGGTGAAATCTCTGGATATAAAACCAGATTTGATAAGATCATCCAGGTATTCTGATATATCACCACCACGCTTTAGCCCTGTTGCTTTACAGATAGTTTCCTGATCAGATATTCCATCCGCCAGGCGGCTAACAATATTTTTATAAAGAGTGTTCTTTGAATGAAATAAATCTGAAAAAATTTTTTCAAATTCTCCAAATAATATTCCTGACTGATTAAAGCATAATTGCTGGATGTTATCTTCTGCAGATAGTAACGGATTGATGTGCTCTAAGTATCTGGGTATGCCACCCGTAATTGATAATAATTTTAATTTTTCATGCGCACTTACGCGCGTGTTTTCATTATTCCAGAATTCCGCGCAATCATGTAACGGTAATTCCTCTAGCGTAAGATTTAAGGATTCCCTTCCAAGGAATCCAGTGCTGCTCAAAATATTTTTATCTATCCATGCTGAGGCAGAACCACAGATTGCCAGGATTAATTGATCATTTTTTTTAAAATGTAAATCCCAGGCATTTTTTATTTTTCCCAAAAAATCTGCATCCCTTGAGCCCATCCATGATATTTCATCGAGTATAATTAGCACCTGACCTTGTTTGGTGTGTTGTGCCAAACACCAAAACAGATCGCTCCAATCATCTTTATTGATATCAGTGATTTTAATTTGCTTATTAAGCTGTCTTGCAAATTCTTCCCGTTGTGACTGTGCAGTAACTTGATCTTCAGTATCATCTGGAATCGGTGGTAATCCTGAAAATACATATGCATTTTGGAATAAATGACTAAACTCCTCTAATAAACGACTTTTTCCAATCCGTCTTCTCCCTTTGATAACAATCAGGCTTGCAGATCGCTTATTTAGCAAATTTTTCAGCGTCTGCAGTTCTGCCTTTCTACCTATGAATTTTGCCATTGGAATAGCTAGCCACCATAAAAATGCAAATTAATTAATAAGTTACAAAATCTCCACAAACAGAGATTTTACCATCTTTGGAGATGGCATCTTATCAAGGTTACAGGATTAGTAAATATAAGATTGTTTGAAATTAATGATGAATAATGTGTGCTAAGAAGAGCACCTCACTCTCGCACCTGAGTCTGTTCCATCACCAGATCATTATCATAAATATAAAACGTATTTCTGCCGGAATTTTTGGAAACATACAATGCCTGATCAGCCTGACGGATAAAATCATCCAGACTAATATCGCTATCACGTAAAAACGCGATGCCAATGCTGGTGGTAACAGAAGCAGGTTTGCTATTCAGAGTAAAAGGCTGACGCATGGCTTGTAAAATTTTATTGGCAATGACAATCGCATCCTGCACTTCCTTGAGATCATCCAGTAACAGAATAAATTCATCACCACCAAATCTTGCTGCAATATCAGATGCACGCAAACATTGCTTTAAACGATTGGCAAACGCGGTTAATAATTTATCGCCGTAAGCATGGCCCATCGTGTCATTGATATCCTTGAATTGATCAATGTCGAGATACATCAGCGCAATTAATTGTTTTTTACGTTTGGCTTTCGCGAGTGCAATCGTCAGTTGCTCGTTGAACATATTGCGATTGGGAAGTCCAGTGAGATAATCATGACGCGCAACATGTTTTAATTTTTTTTCTGTCTTGCGTAAATCATCAAGCGCATGCGTTTTTTCTTTTGACAAAACTTTTAATTGACCAATATTTTTTAGACGTGCGATAGCATCGCCTACCAATCCAGCAATCACACGAATGGTTTGCAGATCAATATCACTAAATGCATTCAGATTATTTGAGATAACTTTAATGACACCTGCAATATGTGATTCATAAAAAAATGGTACGACAACCAGTGATCGTGCCTGTAATTGTCGGCACTCCTGCGGATTAATACGTGGATCATTTTCAACATCATCAGCACGAATAATTTGATGTGTGCTGATGCACAAGCCAGAAATGCTGTCGTTTTTATCGCAGGATTGTCCTACCCATTTTTCCAGATGACCGGTTCCGCCGCGGTAACGTAATTTATCTTCTGCCTCAAGTGTTTCAATTAGCGTACCCGTTGCATGAGTTAATTGCTGCAGTTGTTCAGCAGCAATCTGAATAAAATCATTTACTTTCAGGTTGGGTTCATTCAATCGATCCTGTATGTTGATGATTCGATTGAGATGGTTAATCAGTTCCTGTTGTTCACAGGCTTTAACCGTTTGATTTTTTGTGGGATTCGATGAACGCCGTTTCGTCATATAGTATCTCCTTATAACTACTATTATATCCCGAAGTGGCTTTAATCACGCTACTCCATCGACATAACGTTTACAGTTTTTCTCCATGATAGTTTGCAATATTGATGGTTGATTATGATCAAATTTCACTTGTCCACGAGCGGCAATTTCTGCTTCTTTGTCAGTAAATAAAGCGAGATCTTTTCCATCAAAATTACATTTCAGATCAATCTTGCCAATTTGCGCAATTTCATAGGAAATTTTCACGCGGCAATGATTATCTTCTGGTGTGGAAATAATAGCAGTATGAAAAAGAAAATCCTGTAACACGGGTAATGCGAATTGATATTTGCCTGGCTTGCAAGTTCGCAGGTTCAAATAATATTGTTTCATTCTTTGTATCATGTCAGTTTGAATTTCACCTTGTGTGTTCAATGCAACATGAAAATGCTCATTGTATTGATGAAATCTGTCGGCAGCAGATGCTGGAGTGTTTGTTTCTGGTGTTGGTAATGGTGTGCTCGCAACAACCGGTTCAGGTTTGGTAATCATTTTTTGTGGAGTAGCTGGCGCAACAGTTTTGACGGGCGGAAAAGAAGTGGAGAATAAGCCAGTGCCTTCTGCTGAATTATATTGTCCTTCCACTCCGACAAGACTTCCATGCGAATCAATTTTTGCAATGATGAAACTATCTTCTGCGCCACAGTTCCATTTATAAAGTATATTTTTTTCAGTCGCCTGTTTGCTGTCGACCGTGCCCAGATGCTGCTTAAGCCAATTCAGATTCATCCATGGAAAATCCATTTCATAACGACCCGAATATTTTGCAATATCGTGGTTAATCTGGTTTGCAATATTACGACAGGAATCTGCATAAAGAGAATGGATGCAAATTGCGGCACAAATAAAAATGAAAATCCGTTTCATCATATTTACTCACTATTTAATATTTCAACCGGTACCATGCGTGCTGCTTTAAAAGCAGGATAAAGAGAAGATATAAGACTCAAGCCAATGGCAACCACACTGATAATGCCAATATCCTGCCATTGCAATTCTGCAGGTAAATAATTTACAAAATAAATATTCGATGAAACCAGTTCGCGATGCAAAATATCCTGAATCCAGGTAGACAGGCTGCTCACATTCACAGAAAGCAAAACGCCACCTAATATACCGAGTATGGTTCCACTCAAGGCAATTAACACACCTTGCACAGTAAAAATAATTAATACCATTTGTGGTGTCGCACCTAGCGTGCGCAAAATGGCAATATCCATTTCCTTGTTTTTAACTACCATCACCATCGTGCACACCAGATTAAAAGCTGCAACAGCTATAATGAGTACAAAAATAAAAAACATCATGGTTTTGGTCATGCGGATATTTTCAAAAAATCCACCTAATTGCTGTGTCCAGTTCCATGCGCTCAAATGTTCAGGTAATTGACTTGCTAATTGCAGGGAAATGACAGGCGCTGCATACAGATTATCGATATTGATGTGCAAACCGGAAATGCTATTGTGTAGTGAAACCAGTTGTTGTGCATCAGCAAGGTGAATAAATGCCATGCGTGAATCAAAACCTAATGCGCCACCGCCTGCATGAAAAATTCCTGTTACAGTAAATTTATTGAATTTCGGCAGGATTTTCGTGATGGAAGATGATCCTTGCAATGTCGCAAGTATCAGTTTGTCACCTGGATTTACTTTTAATTTTTTTGCCAATTCTTCTCCGAGGACAATACCAAACTCACCAGGCTGCAAATTTTTTAATTGTCCTGCAATCATTTTTTGCGAAAGATCAGACACCTGATTTTCCAGTTCTGGCAGCACGCCAATTAGCATCGCTGGCATGGTGACTTCAGCATTGGTGATCAATGCGTCTTCACTGATGAATGGTGCAACGCCTTTTATTGCAGGATTTTTTTTCACACTGGCAAGCACCTTCTGCCAGTTATCCATTTTTCCCGTCATGCTGGTAATGGTAACCGGCGCAATCATGCCAAAAATCTGTTTTTTGATTTCGCGATCAAATCCATTGACGACTGATAATACGGTGATTAAAACCGCGACACCAAGTGCAATACCAAGAATGGTGATGCAGGAAATAAGGGATATAAACTGATTGCGTGATTTAGCGCGTGTATAACGTAAACCAATAAATAGTGTGGCGGGTCTGAACATCGTATGCCTCTTGATACTGCCAGGATTTTTTCCTGATCACTATAACTGATGTAGTCAGGGGCGACAACGAAGATAATCAAGAGCTGGTGTATAGTTTGAGCAAGCGTGTATGCATTCCTGTAAGTGATGTTTCTTGTCCAGGCAAAAATCTACGCATGCATTATCTACTTCATAATCATAAGAGGCAGAAGCAAAATTATAACCATAATAATAATCGCAGCGTTTCACTACTTTGACGCAGCGTACAGGATGCCATGATGAACGACAGAATAGTTTTGCAACCAGTGTGCAGGGAATAAGAAAAAAAATACTGATGATTGTTAATGAATAAATAAATTTCATATTTTTATACTCATGAAGATGGGTATCCTCAGATACTCATGACGATGTGCATCGTCATGAGTATGATCTGACATCATCTCAAGCTAACATTGCCGATTCCGCTAATCAGCCCGAACACTTGCAACAACCAGACGATCACACAAATGATAACGACAATATTCAAAATGGATTTGATAGGTGCAGCCATGGGAATATAAGTATTAACGAGGTACATGAGTACGCCGATAATGATCAGGACAATAATGACAGAGAGAAGTGACATGACAATCCCTTGCTTAAGTAATGAATGAAGCGACTAGTATGGAATAAAGCGAAAGCAAGTACAAGCATGTATAATGTCTCGCATCCAATACAAGACTTGAAAGAGTAGAGCAATGGAATTATTTGATATTGTCGTTAGTTTTCTTTCCCTCACTTTGCTGGAAATAATACTGGGAATTGATAATCTCGTTTTTTTAGCCATTATTACGCAGCGTTTGCCAAAACATTTGCAATCACGTGCACGTAAACTCGGGTTAACACTTGCGTGGATTTCACGCTTGTTACTGCTAGCCTCTGCATTATGGTTAATCAAGCATACCTATCCCATTATTACGATATTTAATATGGGATTTTCCTGGCATGATATTTTTCTGATTGCTGGTGGTATGTTTTTATTGGTGAAGTCGACGCAGGAAATTCATACGGAAATGGAGCCGGAAGAAGATATCGAGCGTATTTCAAAATATGCGAGTTTTACAGTAGTGGTTATTCAGATTGCGTTGCTGGATATTATTTTTTCCATTGATAGTGTTTTAACCGCGATTGGTTTGACACAACGCTTCTGGTTAATGGCATCGGCCATCACTATTGCTATTATCACCATGATTTGTGCCAGCGAGCCATTGAGCCGTTTCGTCGAAAAAAATCCTACGATTAAAATGCTGGCGCTGAGTTTTTTGATTTTGATTGGCATGGTATTAATTGCAGATGCTTTCGATACGCATATTCCAAGAGGCTATATTTATTTCGCGATGGGTTTTTCCCTGTTTGTGGAAATATTAAATATAGTGAAGCGTAAACGCAGGAAGAAGAAGTTGTCATCCTGAAGCGGGAATCTGTCATCCTGAAGCGGAGAGCTGTCATCCTGAGCGCGGCTCTTGTTTTTGCGCGAAGGATCTCATGAAGAATACGCGTAATTCATTGGGAGATCCTTCGCGCAAAAGCAAGAGCCGCGCTCAGGATGACAGCTCTTCGTTCACCATGGCAGCTCTCAGCAATAACGATTCCATTTAACGTCGCACCTCTGCCAGTTGCCTACGCATATCAGCAATCACCTTCGCATAATCACCGTGATTAAAAATAGCCGATCCTGCGACGAACATATCTGCTCCTGCTTCTGCGACTTGTCGAATATTTTCGATTTTGATACCACCATCTACCGCAATACGCATGGATGAATGACGCATTTCGATCCATTCTTTCAGTGCAGAAATTTTCTCAAGCGCAGAGGGAATAAAAGTTTGGCCGCCAAAGCCAGGATTAACAGACATGATCAACACCATATCCACTTTATCCCATACATATTCCAGACATTCGAGAGTCGTGGCGGGATTTAATGCCAAGCCAGCTTTTAAACCATATTTATGAATGAGCGAAAGGCTTCTATCGACATGTTCAGATGCTTCGGGATGAAACGTGATATGGGAGGCGCCAGCTTTTGCGAATTCTTCAATCAGACTATCTACTGGTTTTGTCATCAGGTGAACATCAATGGGAGCAGTGACACCAAATTTGCGTAATGCTTCACACACCAGAGGCCCAACCGTCAGATTGGGAACATAGTGATTATCCATGACATCGAGATGCAGCATATCAGCTCCGGCAGCAATCACCGCATTGGCTTCATCACCTAATCGTGCAAAATCAGCGGATAAAAGGGAGGGCAGAATAAGAAAATCTTGCATAAATAATCCTGTTTTTTGATTTTGCGTAGTTTATCAATTATCAATTAAATATGATACGATTTCGCTTTTTATAATTAGGTGTGCTGTTGTTTTATTTGCAGCAGTGAGAAAAATATGTCATTCATCCCCCGTGGTTTCCTGATCTCCATTTCACTTTTTTTCGTCAGCCTTTTTTTATTTATCATCGGCACCAGTCATCAGGAGATTACTGGTTTTGATGCGCGTTTTTATCTGTTCGCACAGGAGATGTTGCAGGATGGATTAAACTGGTTTCCGAGCACTTATCATCATCCTTATGCGGATTATCCAGCTGCTGCCACTGCCATCATTTATTTTATTGCATCACTCTCTGGTGGTTTGACGAAATTCACAGCCATTCTGCCTTCTGCAATTCTCGCTGCGTTTGTAGTGATGCTCACCTTTCAGTTAGGTAATCTGCACAATAGACACTGGGGCTTTTGTGCAGCGATATTTGTTTTGCTAACCCATGTTTTTTTTAAAAGTGCGCGCAGTATTTCGCTGGACATGTATTCCGTATTCATCACGACACTTTGTTTTTATCTTTTATATTCCGCCGATAAATTATATAAACCATTGCGCACACTCTGGCTATTTCCCTTATTGCTAACTGGATTTATTTTTCGTGGGCCTATTGGTTTGGTTGTGCCAGCAGGTGTGATGTGTGTTTATTATCTGATTAAAGGTGATATAAAAAAATTATTCGTCAGTGGTAGTCTTGCGTTTTTAATATTATTAATAGCCACGAGTTTTTTATTGTTACTTGCGCTTAAGATAGGCGGGCAAGCTTTCATGCATGAAGTTTTGCGCATGGAAGTGTTTGGCAGGATAAATAATTATTATCTGCCGCGTTATTTTTATTTCACCAGTAGCTTTATGCATTATGCGCTTGCTTATCCAGTCGCCTGTTTAATGTTGCCTGGTATCATTTATTATGGCTATAAACGTAAATTGGCAGAGTATAAATTTTTGTATTTATTAATGGGGTGGGTGTTAATCATCATGATTGGCATGAGCATTCCTGATGATAAAAAAATTCGTTACATTTTACCTATCGTACCAGCTTGTGCCTTGATCGCAGCTTATCCATTTCATGCAGCAGCAAGCAATCCATATTTTATTTTTTTGCGTACATGGCTCAGGCGTTTATTCTTTATTGTCCCGGCGATTTTTGTGATATTGATATTCGCATCCCATCATTTATATGCGATTCATGTTGCAGATCATGAATTAATGATTGTTTTTGCTATCCTGCAAATGATAAATGTGCTGACAATTATTTTTATTCGCCATATACAAATACGTGAAATGATTTTTCTCATGCAGGTGCTTATCTGTTTTGCATTATCACTGTTTATCATTATTGAACCCGTTGAGTTATATATTAATCGGGCGCGTGATTTTGTGTATGCAGTGGAGGAGCAGAGAAAACAGCAGAATGCGCAACTTGTTTTTTATCGTGAAACAGCGGATGGCATGCCAATCAAATATCGTATCAATCAGATCAATGCAGGTCAGCCGCGATTTATTGCAGATCAACAATTGTTAATGCAAGTAGCAGAGCCTGCAATGTTTGTAACAAGCAAGGAATATTTTATTTCCCTGTCACAAAATATTGCGCAATCATTGCATGTCATCGCAGAAGATGCATTAGGCCATGAACGGGTAATGGTATTTATCAAAAAACAGAAGGAAAGTTTAATGAGTAAGTTATGTATACATTGTTTTGTTGCTGGAAAAGTTCAGGGTGTCTGGTTCAGGGCGACTACACAGGAACAGGCAAAGCGTCTGGGAATTACAGGTTGGGCGCGTAATTTGCCTGATGGTCGTGTGGAAGTGATGGCATGTGGCGACAAGGAAAAATTAGCCGAATTGCATGCGTGGTTGCAACGCGGCCCAGAGCGAGCAGAAGTAAAAGAGCTTTCTTACCAGGAATTACCGTGGGAGGAAATATCTGGATTTGAGACACTCTGAATGACAGCTTATTTGATTTCAATCATTTCAAAATCATCTTTGGTTGCGCCGCATTCTGGGCATTGCCAAGCGAGTGGTACATCTTCCCAGCGCGTGCCTGGAGCAATGCCATCAGCCGGCCAACCTTTTTCCTCGTCATAGATATATCCGCATAATAAACACATGTAACGTTTATAAGTCATTGTTCTGTCTCTTTTATAAAAATTTTATAAAAATCGATTTAAATCGCTGCGTAGTGTAGCACTCGCGATTTCAGCAAAAAAGCCGTATGATCTGCGCCAGTAAAAAATAAGGAAAAATATCATGCATGCTTCCCGACAATTATTTGATTCAGCTCAACAATATCTTCCAGGCGGAGTGAATTCTCCTGTGCGTGCTTTTCGTGGTGTGGGTGGTGAACCACTGTTCATTCAGCGTGCCAAGGGCGCTTATTTGATTGATGCGGATAATAATCAATATATCGATTACGTCGGTTCCTGGGGCCCCATGATTGCAGGTCATGCGCATCCGCATGTGATTGCAGCCGTCACAAGCGCATTACAAAATGGTTTAAGTTTTGGTGCGCCAACAGAAGTAGAAGTAAAATTAGCCAAACGAATTTGTGAACTCGTGCCTTCCATTGAAATGATGCGCTTTGTTAATTCCGGCACGGAAGCGACCATGAGTGCGATCCGTCTCGCCAGAGGTTATACGCAACGCGATAAAATGCTGAAATTTGCTGGTTGTTATCACGGTCACTCGGACAGCTTGCTCGTGGCTGCAGGATCGGGTGCATTAACATTGGGTGTGCCAGATTCTGCCGGTGTGCCTGCCAGTCTCGCCGCGCATACACTGGTGGCAAATTATAATGATCTCGAAGCAGTGCAGGACTTGTTTGCAAAACATGGTGATGAGATTGCCTGCGTGATTGTCGAGCCTGTCGCTGGCAATATGAATTGTATTTTGCCGCAACCAGGATTTTTGCAGGGCTTGCGTGATTTATGCGATCGATATGGCAGTGTGTTGATATTTGATGAGGTAATTACAGGTTTTCGTATTGGCACAGGTGGTGCGCAAGCTTATTTTGGCATCACACCAGATTTAACTACATTAGGAAAAATCATTGGCGGTGGTTTGCCGGTTGGTGCATTCGGTGGTCGCAAGAAAATCATGCAATGTATCGCGCCGCTGGGTAAGGTTTATCAGGCAGGTACGTTATCAGGTAATCCTGTTGCCATGGCGAGTGGTCTTGCGCAGCTTGAATTAATTTGCCAACCAGATTTTTATCCGCAACTCGAACATAAAACACAAACACTCGTTCATGGATTAATGCAATGTGCAAAAGCAGCAGGCGTTGCGTTATTTGCACAACACATCGGTAGCATCTTCGGTTTATTTTTTACAGATGCAACAGAAATTCGATCAGAAGCAGATGTGAGAAATTGTAATATCAATTTATTCAAACAATTTTTTCATGCGATGTTGCAGCAGGGAATTTATTTCGCACCTTCTGCATTTGAAGTAGGTTTTGTTTCAGCAGCGCATGGCGATATCGAAATTGATCGCACCCTGCAAGCTGCTGAAACAGTATTTGCAGCTATGGTTTAACTACCGCGAGTATCACAATTGCTACCAGAAACAGCACAGGTATTTCGTTGATGATGCGATAAAAAACATGTCCGTGCTGATTTCGATCCTGTTTAAAAGCAAAATAACATTTACCCAGATAAACATGAAAAATAATCAGCAATACGACCAGGCTTAATTTAATATGCAGCCACATTTGTTGCATGTAAACGGGATTGTAGCTAATGCTCATTAAGCCAAATAATAATGTCAGTACAGCGCCTGGTGTCATGATGCCGAAATATAATTTTCGTTCCATGATTTTGAAACGCTCGATACTGATGACATCACTCGCCATCGCGTGGTAAACAAATAATCGTGGTAAATAAAATAAACCTGCAAACCAGGTCACCATAAAAATAATATGAAATGCTTTTACCCAGAGCATAATTTTTCTCCTGAAGTTGAATGGTCGCGATTATACATAAATCCTGTTATAGTGCAGGACTTTAAAAACGAGGCAATCATGACTGATCCCATTATCATCACACAGCAAGCAGCAGCCAAAGTCTGGGAATTAATCCAGGAAGAAGGCAATTTCGAGCTGAAATTGCGGGCTTTTGTGACGGGTGGCGGTTGCTCTGGATTTCAGTATGGATTCGAGTTTGCAGAAAGCATTCAGCCTGATGATACGGTCATCAGCCACACACTCGAGGCGCCTCAGGCTATCGTGCAGGTTTTGATTGATCCGATGAGCTTTCAGTATCTCGCTGGAGCCACCATCGATTACAAGCAGGATATCGAAGGCGAGCAATTCATTATTCACAATCCAAATGCTGCGACTACCTGCGGATGTGGGTCTTCTTTTTCCACTGAATAACACACACTAATCTTTTTCCTTAACTACATTGACATAGCCTATTTCATCAAGCAAAATTCACGCTCGATTTTGGCGGAGGGGTTCCCGAGCGGCCAAAGGGATCAGACTGTAAATCTGACGGCTTACGCCTTCGAAGGTTCGAATCCTTCCCCCTCCAAAACTTGAAGCGCGGGTGTAGTTCAATGGTAGAACTTCAGCCTTCCAAGCTGATAGCGTGGGTTCGATTCCCATCACCCGCTGATGAGTTGCCCACATAGCTCAGTCGGTAGAGCACTTCCTTGGTAAGGAAGAGGTGACCGGTTCGATTCCGGTTGTGGGCTTGATCAGAAGTCAAAATAAAATGGAGAATCT
>JABDFQ010000018.1 GCA_013286495.1 Gammaproteobacteria bacterium
TTTGATTGTGTGCTCATTGCAGTCAGTGCGCAAAAGAGCATTATCTGTAAAGTTCAGTGTTTCTTTTTTAATTTTAAAAAATGCTGATTGGAAAAATAATGAATTTCCTTTTGCCTGTATAGCTGAAATGCAGCTTTTTGCTTCAAATAAAATAGGGTTGGAATGTATTCTCTCTTTAACAACAAGTCCTCCACCGCAACTCTTAATTTTATGGTTTATCATGGAAGATCCTAGTGCCGCGGTTGCATCACTTTTTTCTCTATATAACCAAAAAATAATTTGATCATAAACAGCCATATTTTCTTTCTGAAGATCAAAAGTATATTCTGAACGACATATACCATATATTGTCGGTAACTTGGCAAAAGCATTTATACATAATTCAAGAAAATATCTTGATGTTAAAGCTAAAGAAAAAAAGCTATTTTTATCGCTAATAATAAAATCGATCGTATAATTCCAGATATCTCTATTTGCTAACATTTTTTATGCCTTTTAGTATAAGAATATCAATTCTTTAGTGGCGCTAATGTATTATTAATTACGCTTGTGAAACTCACTTCCCAAATGCTTCCTTAAAAAATTCGCGCATCGCAATCCATGATCTTGCATCTGCTTTTTTTTCGTAAAGCGTGCCGAAAGCAGGATCATTGGCTTGTGGATTGGTGAATGCATGCATCGCATTGCCATAGATATTTAATTCCCAATCGACTTTAGCATCTGTCATTTCTTCACCGAATTTAATCACTTGATCACTGGTCACCATTGGGTCATCAAAACCATGTAATACCAACACTTTGGAAGTGATGACTGGATTAGCAATATTATCCGGTGCATTCAGCAAGCCATGAAAGCTCACTACACCCTGGACTTCAGCACCACAACGTGCGAGATCAAGTACACACAAACCACCAAAGCAAAAACCAATCGCACCAATATGTGAGGTAGCAACCGTATCCAGTTTTTTTACGGTATCGAACGCTGCAAGAATACGTTGCTGTAATTTCCCACGATCTTGCATGAATGGTGTAATCAGCGCAGTTTTTTCTTCTTTCGTTTTACCGGATACACCTTTGCCAAACATATCAAGCGCAAATCCAACATAGCCTAATTCAGCTAATTTCTCGGCTTTATGACAAGCGAATTCATTTTTTCCTGACCAGTCATGCGCTACTAATACGGCAGGACGTTTTTCAGTGAGTTTGTCATCGTAAGCATAAAAACCTTCGAGCAATACATCACCATCGCGATATTCGATATTTTGTTTTTTAATCATGATAAATCTCCTGAATAAATATGACAGTCATGCGACATGATAATCCATCACGCTTTTTCATCTGTCAATTGTTGTGGCAAATGAAACAATTGAAAATTCAATCCAAGAAAGGGATTGCGCCCTTCAGCTGTCAAAATATATTTCGCTGGATGCTCATTCATCGAAAGATTCAACAATGTTTCGCGTTTTGTCATGACACTTTCAAATGACTGATTTAATAATTTGAACCAGCCCCAATTTCCAGGATATTGACGGCTTAATACTTTGTCACTTGCGAGCACTAATTGAATGCTGGATACACTGGATTTATGATTGCCTTCCAGTGTTACCAAATGGCTGCCACCATCTTCGCGATTATCCATGAATTGCTCATCATTCAAATGAATTTTTACCGCCTTGATCATTTTGCCAAATTTATAGGGTTGCAAGGCAAATTGTACGTAAAGTTTATTATCACCATTCGGGAAAAATGCATCGTGTATGCGCATGGCATATTGAATTTGTCTCAAGGTTTCTACAGAAAAAGGAACAGGCTTGCCATCAATTTGTTTCCAGTGCCAATCTGCAGTTGAGGTATCAACAAAGCGTTGCAGATATTTGTTATAAAAATCTGTCACCACACCCTGACTACCAAAAAATTGCGTGAATTTGCTAAAACTGACTTCGTTATTCGACGCAGAATTAAAGGGATATCGCCCAGCAATTTCAGCACGATAATACGGAATAACATGCGTGTTCCAGGAAATATCGAGATATTGACCTGCTTCCTGCATCAAATAATTCCAGCTATTGTCAGTAATTTTCACTAACCATTGACGAATCGGTGGTGGACAATTTTCTGCAATCATGCGCAATTGCGTTATTGCATCGGGTGCTCCACGATTCAACATGCGATTGGAAACGGCATCATACGCAGCTTGCTTGATATTTTCTGCATGCAAAATGGTTTGCAAATATTGATGCAGGGATTGCATGGTTGCAAAAATAGTAAATAAAACTTTTTTGGAATCTTCTGATTTATTGACCAGCGCATTGATGTGTTGCAATTTGGTACTGGCAACCAGCACGGGTTCAAGATTGGTATTATCATGAATAATTTTTAATAAATGCAGAAAAGGTGAATCATTACTGACAATGCTGCCTATCATGGCATCGGTTGCAGCCAGATCCGTCGGAATGGATAAACGCATATTTTCCAGCGCATTTTCCCATGTTTCGATATATTGTGAAACATAACGAATACGCAATTGCTCCAGCAAACCTGTATTCATCACTGATTGAATGGCAAAATCATAACCCAGCACCCAGTTTCCTGAATAAGCTTCGCGCGCAGCAGTTTCGGTATGTTTTGCGAGGACTTGTGGAAACATTTTCGCTGTAAACATTTGTGGAATTTTGGAGAGCAAATGCTGATTGGCAAAAATGACAGGAGAGACATTGCCATTATCAATACGAATATTGCTGGCATGGCTATTGTTATCGATATTTTTTAATATCACATAACTTAAATTTAATGGTGGCAAGCCAAATAAATATTTTCTTGCTTCCGTAATTTTTTTCGCATCGAGTGCAATCGGTGTGCGATTAACGGTAAAAGTGGTTTGCAAATGTTGCATGAGTGCCAGACTATCTTTTTGCTTGATTGTCTTTGGCATAATCTTTTGCAAGGTGGAAGTAATCTGTTCCGCATCAAAATATTTTGCCTCACCCATCATAAGATAAGATTTTAAAACTGCATAAATATCTTCAGCATTTTTATTAACTGGATTAGCCAGATACTCTTCAAAATAATTTTTAATTTCGGGTATTAAAATATTTCGTAATGCAAGTTGATAAGATTCCACCGATTTTTTCTGCGATTGACGTGAATAAAGATTAGTTATCCAGGTCAAATCAAAACGTGAAGCAGGTACTTGTGCAGATGGTTGCAAATCATTTAGCAAATGAATGGAGCTGATTAATTGATCGGCAGGATTCTGCAAAGCTGCAATACGATGCTGATATTCATCGAAATGCTGCTGTATGGATGCGGTTTGCATAATGCCTTGCTGAAAATCCTTGCCGAAAATAATGGCAGCAAGCACAACACTGGCAACCGATGCTGCATAAGCTGTATGAATTTTATATCTATCCACTGGCAGCGTGGAATAAGCCATATTTTCATGATTTATTCCCTGTGTGAAAAATTGTTTGATGAAGTAAGCACGCGATGTGGCCGCAGGTTCGCGAAATATCTGAATAACATGCGCATTGGTTTCAATCGGTTCTATTTGAATTCCATCTTCAGCATCAGGCTCTGGTTGTATCGCGCTTGTCAGATATACACCGCGCAAGGCAACGTGCAAACGAATCAGTGAAAGTTTTTTGATAAAATCAACAGCAAATTCCTTGATACGTTCTATTTGTAGCGGAAAATCCTTGATGATCGGACGTGCGATTGGGTTACGTTCCTGATGCAGGCGCCATAATAATTGCTGGTTCAAATTTTTGATTAGTGTATTAAAACGTGCAGTGAATATATCTGTAACATTTTCACCTTTACGTGGCGGTGGCAATGTCACGCCAAGTGCCTGTGTGGTTTCTTCAATGCTATTTTCTGCGAAAAATTCTGTAAAGCCAGGTAACAAATCACATTTGGTAATGACCAGTTGACAGGTGATGGGACGCGCAAACATGTGTTGTACATCCTGAATGCGCTGAAATAAATCGCGTATAAAGCCATCATAATTTTTATTTTCCATATGCTGAATAATTTCAGCTGCAGGCAAGGCGAGAATAATTCCATTGACCGCATATTTGCCGCGCTTTTTTCGCATCATGCGCAAGAAAAACATCCACAAGGCGGAATCATCACGTCCATCAGATAGAATATCGACCGCATCACTGGATGAAAGATATTTGCCTGGCACATCAATGAGACATGCTTCGCGCGTGACCCACCAATCGCAATTTTCTGATGTTCCAGGATGATAAGTTTCGCGACCATGCAATTGTTTTTGCAGAATGTAATGAATGCCAGAGTTGATCAGCATGGTTGTTTTGCCAGCATTTCTTGGCCCCATCAGTAAATAACACGGTAATTCACTGAGTTTTAATTTGCTGACACTTTTTGCAACAGGTGTTTTTGCCAAAAATTTCATGGCACCGTTGAAACGATTTTGCAATGCGGCGCATTTTTTGCGAAGTTCGGTATTTTTGTAATGAATGGGATTGGGTATATCAAGATCAATAATAATAAATTTCAGCAACCAGCCAAGTATCACCAGCAGGATGAGATAGTAACGTCTTTCTTCATTGGCAAGTGGTGCATAATGTTGCACAGTAAGATGCGGGCCTGCATACCAGATAGCGACAGCAATAATACTGAGAATCAACAGGGAAAATAAGGATTTGAAAATAACATGGACAAGGTGAAAAAAAGGATCAAGCTTTTTTTCCAGACTGCGTAATGTTCTTGTAAGACTCATTTGAAATAACATCCATTAAATAACCCAGACTTATCAAGATAGTCAAAATCAGGCATACGGTCACGATAAAAATAGTTTTAAACGATGATTTATGTCGTATGCGTGTTTCAATAAATGATTTGTATGATTTTAAAGGTGTTGGTGACAAGGTTTTGCTGTGATTGCCGCGATAAGCGCGGATATGTTTGTAAAGCGTATTCACAATTTGATCAAGCTGGAATTGACCATGTTCGAGATGACGATACTGGCCTTTATATTCCATGCTAAGACAGAGATACATTAATTCCATCAGGTCGATATAAAGCGAAGGTTCCTTGATGATGCGTTCCAGAATGGTAAAAAATTTTTCCTGATGTTGTATGTCCTGATTAAACCAGACCAGCAAGCTGAATGGATGCCATTTGCCCTGATCGGCAAAAGGACGTTCAGCAATGATTTCATCAAGCGTGGCACACATGATATAGCGACAAATGACGGTGTATTCTGCGCTGTATCCGTGATTTTTGACGGTTTCATAGAATAGTCGTATTTCTTCGCCCAGTTCTGCCTGCAAGCCGCGTAGATCTGGATGGACGACAAGCGTTTTCAGTTTGCCAATCATGGTGAATAAATTACTTGCCGCATCGGCAATGGGATTTAATCCAGATTTGGGATTATGTGCGAAAGCATGGCCAGAAAATAAGACCTGATTGGAAACAATATGAGGTTTTTCAGCAGCGAGGCTGAGAGATTTTTTTTCCTGCAGCGCTTGTGGATCCAGTGTGGAATTCATGCTGCCTTATCCGATCTTGTTGTTGCTTCTTCCGAATTGAATGATGATCTCACGAAGTGAATCAAAAGGGAATTCAGCAGGCTCGAATGAACCTGCTGAATCAAGTGTTGCAATTAATCAAGCAGACCGTACATCTTGAGTTTCTTTCTCAATGTACCGCGGCTTAAACCCAATACAATTGCTGCACGGGATTGGTTTTGCTTCGTGTATTCCATTACTGCTTCCATCAATGGAGCTTCAACTTCTGCAAGAATCAACTCGTACAAATTGCTTGGCATCTGGCCTTTCAATTGAGACATGTAATTCTCAAGTGATTGACGCACGCTGTCATGCAACGGCTGGTTCTTTTGAGTCAATTCAAAGGATGATTGTGGTCTTTCTAATGCTTCTGTCATTTTTTTTCCCCTCAACTTTTACGGGATCGTTCATAATAGAGCGGGTATTGTAACCATTGTTCTTTGTTAGAGCAATCATTTTTTGCACATAAATGAAAAAAAAAGAAAAATTCCGCTCCGTCGATATTTTGTATGTGCAAATGACTGTAATTTAGGCAATTTTTAATCCTATAAATTCATCCATTTTTCGAGGTAATGAATATTTACTACACCTTTCTGGAAAGAGTTGCCACGCAAGATATCCTGATGCAGCGGGATGTTCGTGCGTATGCCTTCAATGACAGTTTCATCCAGTGCGCTGCGCATGCGAGCGAGTGCAATTTCGCGCGTTTCACCGTATGCAATAATTTTTGCAATCAGCGAATCATAATATGGCGGTACTTTATAACTGCCATAAATATGCGAATCCACGCGTATGCCAGGCCCACCTGGTGCATGAAAATAACTGATGGTTCCAGGTGATGGTGCAAATGTACGCGGATCTTCTGCATTAATACGACATTCGATCGCATGACCTTTAATATGAATATCGCTTTGCTGCAGCGTAAGCTTTTCACCTGATGCGATGCGTAATTGTTCCTTGACCAGATCAATGCCGGTAATCAATTCGGTGACAGGATGTTCGACCTGAATACGCGTATTCATTTCGATAAAATAAAATTTCCCATCTTCATATAAAAATTCCATTGTGCCAGCGCCGCGATATTTCATGTCACGACAGGCTTTTGCGCATAATTCCCCGATATCTTCCCGCTGTTTTGGTGTGATGCCAGGCGCTGGTGCTTCTTCAATGATTTTTTGATGACGACGCTGAATTGAGCAATCACGTTCGCCCAGATAAATCGCATTTCCCTTGCCATCACCCAATACCTGAATTTCAATGTGACGCGGATTTTGCAGGTATTTTTCCAGATAAACCTTATCATTGTTAAAAGCAGCCTTGGCTTCGCTGCGTGTCAAGGCAATCGCATTAATCAAATGTGATTCCGTATGCACAACGCGCATACCGCGTCCGCCACCACCGCCTGCCGCTTTGATGAGAACCGGATAACCGATGCCTTTGGCGAGCTTGATGGTTTCTGCATCATTGTCATCGATAGGGCCGTTTGAACCTGGCACGCAGGGAATGCCAATCTGCTTCATGAGTTTGATGGCAGCGACTTTATCACCCATTTGACGGATGGTCTCGGGATCGGGGCCAATAAAAGTGAAACCGCTTTTTTCCACTTGTTCAGCAAAATCGGCATTTTCAGATAAAAACCCATAACCTGGATGAATGGCGACCGCATCGGTAATTTCAGCAGCGCTGATAATCGCTGGAATATTCAGATAACTTTGTGCAGCCTGATGTGGGCCTATGCAAACCGATTCATCGGCAAGCCGCACATGCAAAAGATCGCTATCCGCTGTTGAATGTGCAGCGACTGTCTTAATACCCAATTCCTTACAGGCGCGCAAAATACGCAAGGCAATTTCCCCGCGATTGGCAATCAGAACTTTATCTAACATGATGTGTCCTCTTGATCGGGTATTACTCGATGATGAATAAAGGCTGGTTGAATTCCACTGGCGTGCCATTATCCACGAGTCTGGCGACAATCGTGCCGGATTTGTCGGCTTCGATCTGATTAAACATTTTCATGGCTTCGATTAGGCAAATGATGTCGCCGGCTTTGACGACTTGTCCGATTTCAATAAAAGGTTTCGCGCCAGGGGTGGCAGAAAGATAAACCGTTCCGACCATCGGTGATTTGACAGTATGCTTATCAGCCGATGATGCAGGAGCTGCTTCTGCTCTGGCGGAAGAGGTAGCATCAGGAGAAGCTGGCACAGCGGCAGCAGGAGCAGCAGCGGGTGCAGCGATCACCACAGGCTGATTTTGGCGTGTTTCCCGTGTGATGCGAACAGATTCTTCGCCTTCACGTATTTCAATTTCAGCCACACCTGTGCTTTGCAATAATTCGATTAATTTTTTGACTTTGCGCATATCCATGGTGATGAATGACTCCTCTCTGTCTTTGAAAATGAGCGATTTTGCATGATCGCGGTAGTTTTGTCCAGATCAATACAAGATAATGAATTTTGGCATCAGATTGCAAACAATTATGCTTTTGAAGGTGAAAATTTGCGGATAAGGAAAAGAATCATCGCGGGCAACAGGGAAACCATAATAATCCCATATATAACAAGGGAAAAATTATCACGCACAATTGGCAGACTTCCGAGAAAATAGCCTGCGCTCAAAAGTGAACCTATCCATAAAATCGCACTGATTGCATTGTAAAGCGAGAATTCCTTCCAGCCCATGTTCCCCAAACCTGCAACAAAAGGCGCGAACGTGCGTATAATTGGCAGGAAACGTGCAGCAATTATCGTCTTCCCGCCATGTCGCGCATAAAAATCATGGGTTTTTTGTAAATGTTTGCGATTTATGAGCCAATTATGCTGAATTATTGTGGAGCCAGCATATTTACCCACCAGGTAATTGAGCTTATTGCCGACGATCGATGCAATTACAAGAAGAACAAAGAGGATCACAACATTTAATGGATTATTACCCTGTGCCGCAAGGCTGCCTGAGGCAAACAGCAGGGAATCACCTGGCAGGAAAGGCATAATGACCAGTCCTGTTTCGCAGAAAATAATGGCGAAAAGCAAAGCGTATGTAAGTGCGCCGTACTGATTAATGAAGTTAATCAGATAAACATCAATATGCAGGATGTATTGCATCAGGAATTGTACGATATCCATGACAGCTCTCCGACATCAAACCACGCGAGTGAGATACACATCAAACCGGCTACTTTTTCCTGTCAGGCTAAAGTCGGGCTTCTTATTCGCGACCATGCCTGCAAGGCGTGGTCTTTTTACCACAACCCTACGCCTTGCACAAGTTAATGCCATCTCGAGTAATTTTTCACTATCCATGTCATTTCCCAGAAGTTCCTGTAAAATTACCATCTCTTTTTTGACAGATGCTGATTTTTGTCGTTCAGGAAACATGGGATCAAGATATACCACATCGGCAGATTGATTCAGCAACCAGGGAATCGCATCAGCAGAAATAAGCTGCATGCGTTTAATGATCGGAGCCAGTACTGGATTGATCAGCGCACGCTGCATGGCATCATTCAATAAGGCATGAATAATTGGCGAGCGTTCCAGCAAAATCATATTAAATCCCAGTGCAGCAAGTATCAGACTATCGCGACCGAGACCGGCAGTTGCATCAATGATGACAGGTTGCTCACGAGGCGATATGCCTATTGCACGTGCCAGTAATTCTTTTTTAAGCGAAGCCTGTTGTAAGCGATAAAACAGTTTGCCAGCCAGAAAGTCGATATAAAAAAATGAGCTTAATTTTTCAGGCGGACGATATAAACCCAATCCTTGTTGGTTATAAAGCAAAATCCAGTCAAACGTGGCTGTTTCAAAATCAGTAATCAATGGCAGGGAAAGCTTAGTCGCCAATTGTTGTGCATCAGCAATCTTGTTCTCATCAGTAAAAGAAACAGCAATGTTATGTTTCATGGATTATACTTCCCGCCATGTTAATCGAACGCCTCACACATTATGCGTATCTCATGCGCCTGCACAAGCCAATCGGCATATTATTGCTACTTTGGCCGACTTTGTGGGCATTATGGCTGGCAGCACATGGTCAACCAGATAGCAAAATTCTTTTTATCTTTATCGCTGGCGTCTTGCTCATGCGTTCAGCAGGCTGCATTCTAAATGATTTTGCTGATCGACACATTGATGTTCATGTTGAGCGTACAAAAATGCGTCCGCTTGCAACGGGAAAAATCAGCGCTCGTTCTGCTTTATTACTCGCCGCCAGTTTAATGTTGATAGCATTTTTGCTGGTGTTGCAATGCAATATTCTCACCATCCTGCTCGCTATTGCCGGTGCCATGTTTGCAGTTATTTATCCCTTGTTAAAACGCATCACGCATTTGCCTCAACTGGGTTTGGGAGTGGCATATAACTGGGGAATTCCCATGGCGTTTGCTGCAATCACCGGAAGCGTTCCGACAAGTGCATGGTTTTTATTTCTGGCTGCCATGTTCTGGCCATTAATTTATGACACGCAATATGCGATGGTCGATAGACAGGATGATTTGAAAATTGGTGTAAAATCCACGGCGATTTTATTTGCTGCGGCAGATAAATTGGTGATTGGTTTATTGCAGATAACATTTGTTTGCATGTTAATGCTCGCTGGTATTTTGTTTACATTACCCATGATTTATTACATCAGCCTGATACTGGTTTGCATTTTATTTTTTTATCAGCAATGGTTAATACGCATGCGTGATACAAATAAATGTTTCAACGCATTTTTAAATAATAACTGGGTAGGCTTAATTATTTTCGCCGGTATTTTAATGAGTTATCAATGAAGATTGTCGCTGATTCCAATATTCCTTTTGTGACCAATTATTTTGATGGTTATGGTGAATTGCTATTAAAAAAAGGTCGAGCTATCACAGCAGATGATGTGCGTGATGCAGATATTTTGCTGGTGCGTTCCGTTACACCGGTTAATGAAGCATTGCTGGCAAATAGCAAAGTAAAATTCGTTGGTAGTGTCACAGCTGGTTATGATCATCTCGATACCAAATGGCTGGATGATGCAGGAATTATCTGGAGTGTTGCGCTCGGTTTCAATGCGCCACCGGTTGCCGATTATGTATTAAGTGTGATTGCCGCCTTGCAGAATAAAGGCTGTTTGCCGCAGGAAAAAGTGCGTGCAGCAGTCATTGGTGCAGGAAATGTTGGACGTCTCGTGATAGAGCGTTTGCAGTTGTTAAATTTCGATATAACCGTATGTGATCCTGTGCGCGCTGCAAAAGAGCCAGATTTTTTATCGACACCAATGGATGATCTCGCTGATTTTGATTTGATTAGTTTGCATGTGCCATTAACCAGAAGCGGTGAATATCCCACACGACATTTTATTAATCAGGAATTCCTGCAACGACAAAAAGAAAATTGTGTATTGTTAAATGCGAGTCGTGGTGCTGTGATTCATTCACGTGAATTACTGAAATATGGCACACATATGCGCTGGTGTTTTGATGTGTGGGAACATGAACCACATATTAATAAATCCATATTGCAGCAAGCTTTTATCGCCACACCGCATATCGCAGGATATTCCGTACAAAGCAAAATTCGCGGCATTGATATTATTTATCGTATTGCCTGCGATACAAAAATGATTGAAGCCAAACCCATCACGCCATTAGTCATGCCAAGACAGCGTCTGGATTTTTCCGGGCAATCACGCTGGCAGGATGTTGTGTTAGGTGTATTTAATCCCATGATTATTACCACCATGATGCGTGAATTATTATTGCCTGATGCAGATGATTTGCAATCTGATGCGCCTTTTGATGATATGCGCAATCAATTTAATTATCGCTATGAACTTGGTTTTACCAATATCACTAATGTTGATCTGTCAGTTGAAGATGCCATGCTGCTGGAAAAATTAGGTGTGAAAATTTATTAGAAGGGTTTATGAAAACAAGAAAGGTTTCATTTGGTTTTGATGCTGACGGTGTTATTTTCAACAAAAAGTATATCCATCCATTCACACCAGAAAAGATTGGCGATATTGCCACTAATAATACCGTCGTTGATAGTAATCAAGGTTTATGGGAATTTATTCTTGAAGTTTGCCGTGAACATCCTGATCTTGTACATATTACTCTTGCATTTTTTAGCGCCAGACAATCAGCCATTGTTGATCGTAGTAATTCGCTTGCAAATGATACTGAATCCTATTTTCTTGCCATGAAAAAAATTCATGAGCATGTAAAAAAAATAGTAGCGGAAGAAGGTTTTAATATTACAGTCGAATTAAATAACTTATTAATGCCAGACATTTACAATAATAGAGAGCCTGGATATAACCACGAAAAAATAATGGCTAACATAGATACTTCACCGAAAGAGCTAGGGAAAATACCACTTAAAATCGCAGAAAAGATGGACACACATTTTTTTGATTCTTCGAAAATATCTTATATATTTGCGCATGCGAATGAGAGTGATGTAGATAAGTATTATTACCTTGATGATATGGATTCCATTTTTTTTCTGAATGCTGAATTTTATGGAAATGAAATTGGAGATAAATTTATTCCATCCGGCAAAGAAATAATATTGTGTCATTATGAAGAAGGAGAGTGGAAAAACAAATGTTATAAAAAAATTATTGGTAAAGGAATAAAACATCCGCGTTATAAGGATGTTTTAAAATATATCTATATACTTGAATCAACCGGTGAGCAAATCTTGCCATGTATACGCAGCAAAACGAATGACATCAACGTCAGTATCAATCGTTTTCACATGATTTATCAATTTTTTATGCCATACAATTCTCCGAATAACTGGCCTGACAAACAGTTGGCGAATCAATTGCGTGATAAATATATTCTACCTTTATTGATGAACACGCCTCTTGAGAAACGCATCATGCGAGCAAAAGGAATTCTTGAGTATTTGCAGAAATATTATTTTCATCTCATGTTTCCCATGCAACAGCCAGTGATTTCAGATTGCCTGGATAGTTCGTCAGAGTTGGTTTCCATATATACCGACAGGAACATGCAAAGAAAAATTTTTCCTGGCTTTACCTGTGCAGAAATTCAGACTTGTACAAGAGAGGTACTCCACTGTTCGGTCATGCCTGCTACTCTGCCATCAATAGCGCCGCATGAAATAACCAATCAGGCACATACATTTATTTATGATTACCTCGATCATGCCAGCAAATTTTCTTTTGGCAGTACATGCAAATCGACCTTGTTTTTACATCAGTCGAGACTGCGTCATAAATTATTTTATGCAATTGCAGGCAGTGTAGATTGTGGTGATTCATTGACACAAGATGATGTGATGAATGCTTTCACCAAACCTCAATTAAAAAAAGTAAAACTATTTTATTCACGCTATCAGGCGATGGCACAAGCGAGGAATAATACGATTCCTGACTGGCATAACCCACCCAGACCTATAGTGCCGACAGTATGGCTAGTTTATTTGCGGGGTGATTATCCTGTTTTCGAAAAGAAAACTTTTACTTTAATTAGTACTTCTTGCAAATCACGTAGCGATGTATCAATTGCATTTGCGATAATCGACAAAACGCTGGTACAACCAATAAAAGGATTTGTTTATACAGAAGAAACACATGGTGTTTATGCAGAAAAGTTGTGTGTGGATGTTGCTGAACATCAGAAGAAAAATGAATCAGGAATGGAAGTTGTTGGTAGTCCAAGAAGGAGTTATGGCTAAGGATTTCGGAGCTTCTATTTAGGTTTTAACCCGGTTAAAATAAAGTTCACCTTATTTTAACCGGGTTAAAACCTAAATGAATGACACCCTAATTCAACTGCTGCATCAATATAATCCTTGGCTAAAAAAGCCAGAAAAACCAATTATATCAAATGATTACATTCCAAGATTGCAAGCCGAAAAGCTGTTATCTCCCGAATGGGATGCGCTTTGGCTGATCCTGATTGGCCCAAGACAGGCTGGGAAGACCACTCTTGCCAAACACCTTGCGCAGACTTTGATAGATGAAAAGCGATTTGAAACCTTGCTGTATTTGAATTGTGATCTCTATGAAGTACGCCAATGGCTCATTAATCCTCTATTCATACAGGAAGCGATGGATGAATTTAATCTCAGGCATCCGATCATACTGATTGATGAAGTACAGCGTTTGAATAATCCTGGATTATTATTAAAAGCATGCGCAGATTTAAAATTAAATATAAAAATGATTGCAACCGGTTCATCGCAACTTGAAATTAAAAGTAAGGTTCAGGAATTCCTGACTGGAAGACATATCGAATCACTGGTATTGCCATTGAGTTATCAGGAAATTGGCGAAGTAAATCATCAGGAATTAATTTATGGTTGTTATCCCGCTATTGTAAAATCCAGCGAAAAGAAAATATTATTACAGCAGATTTTTCATGATTATATTGATAAGGATATTATCGAAATATTAAAAATCAGCAAACCGGATGTCATGCAAAAATTAATTACGTTGCTCGCACATAGTTCAGGTCAGCTTGTGAATTACAATCAATTGGCAACGGATTGCATGATCTCAGTACCGACGATTCAGAGTTATATTTCAATTCTTGAAAACACTTATACACTCGCTCGTGTTACGCCATTTGTCGGTAACAAGCGTAAGGAAATTACCAGCAATCCGATATTTTATTTCATTGATAATGGATTCAGAAATCAGTCGTTGCAGAATTTGTCATTATCGCTGGAGACAAGACAGGATATTGGTTTATTGGTACAAAGTGCTGTATTTCAGGAAATATTGAAATTGAAGACGCAGTATTTTTATGATTTCAATATTCACTTTTGGCGTACGCAAAGTGGGGCAGAAGTTGATTTTGTCATTTATAAAAATGCTGATTGCATTATTCCGGTCGAGGTAAAATTTATTACCATGAATGCGCCTAGTGTAACAAAAGGCTTTCGTTCTTTTGTGGAAGCGTATAAACCCCAGTATGGATTTTATATAACAAAGAATTTTAATCAAAAAATAATGGTCGATGGTTGTGAAGTGCAGTTTATCTCCTTCGCGAAATTGATTACATTTTGCGAGAGGATCAGGAAGATAATTGGGTAGAAGCTTTGGAAAGTGACATGTAGCACTAGTTAAGAATGTTAAAAATAATGTTAAAAATATTGAAAAAATAATTTGACATACATATATTGGTTATGGCTTAATTCCCACGTTTTACCTCATCGCAAATTCCCCCCATTTCTCTGACACACGTCGTCACTCTATCCTTAACCACAGCCTTCATACAGCATGTGTGTCATTTTAATCCGCGGTAATTAGAGGCAGCTTCCCAAACATTCTTTTGATAAGTCACAACCACGTTTACCTTTGTATAGAGGAGAATTTTATGGAAAATACTTGGCAAGATACGAAATACAATATACCTTTTGCGACGGGATATGCCTTACAGGAATATCATTCTGCAGAAAATGGTCTTATCGAAGCAAAAAAAGCTAATTATACCCATTGGTATATTGACGGTAGTCTGAACGAGAACTTGCCCCAAAAATGGAATCACGAAAGAATTATTGCTATGCAAAGTCAGTTACAGCAACTCAGGGTGAAACCTATTTTTCACGGAAATTATAAGGTACCTCTTGCATCTGATGTCGAAAGTTTAAGAAAAACAGCGATCGAATATGTTAAAAAGGAAATCGATCTCGCTTATTATTTTAATTCGCCTGTAATCATACATGGTGGTGCGATAGTAGAACCAAGATTGATAAATAAAGCAAAAAAAATCGCACTTGATAATTATCTGGATTCTATTCAGGTGCTGGTTGAATATGGAAAAAGTAAAAATATAAATATCTACCTCGAAAATTTATCTAATTATAAACATTACAAACCTTTTCATTATATTTTTACTCATATAGATGAGTTCGAGTATATCTTCAGTAGAGTTCCCGATATTAAATTTTTCATGGATATAGGGCATGCAAATATATGTGGCGGCACTCCTGCTGAAATTATTAAAAGATTTCACGATCGAATTGTGGCCATGTCATTTAGCAATAATGATGGCATACGAGACCAGCATCTAAGATTGAGAAATGGAACAATAGATTATAAACAGATCATAACCACCATACTTGATTGTCAATGGAAAGGCCTGATTGCTTTTGAGACCAGAGGTGTTTCTGCTGTACAGAGCGTTTATGATTTATTTAATCTTTATCAAGAAGTTATTCAGAATGATAATTTATTAAGGGCTAGTTAGATATGAACAACATCGAAAATAATTTATCAGGCTCAAATGCAACAAGGCCTTTATTCGGCATTATTGGCGGAATGGGGCCAATGTCATCGGCACAATTTATTAATTCTCTTTATCAATCCTGTTCAGATAAATTTTCTATCGAACAAGATTATCCCAGGATAATTATGTTTTCCGATCCTGCGATTCCTGATCGAGCCATGGCAATGAAAAATAACGAAGGGCATCTGGTTATTTCTGCATTTGAGGAGAGAATTGAAGGATTGGCATTATTGGGAGTGGATGAAATTATTATTGCCTGTGTTACGGCTCATCTTTATCTCGACAAATTAAACAATAAGTCAAAAAAGCGGATAACAGATATAGTGAAATTGCTAAATAGTGAATTAGATAAGCAACGCGATAAATGTCTTATCTTATCGTCAATGGCTGTTTATGATAATCAAGTGATTAATCATCCTAATGCAATTTATCCAGCAAAAGAAGATGTTCAACTTGTTCAGGAATTTATTTTTAAAATAAAATTAAGCTGTAATAAGCGAATTCATGATCAATTCATCGATCTTGTTTATGGTTTGTCAATAAAATATCAAACAAAATCCATTGCTTTTGCTTGTACTGAATTACATTTGTCGAATGTATTTATAAAAGAGCATGCACTGGAATTGCCTTTCAATATCATTGACCCGTTAGAAATAGCTGCAAATTACATTATTCAAAACAATATTCGTAAGGATTAAACAGTGACTGACATCGCTTCAGGATTTATTTTTCTTTTTTTCGGAGCGGGATTACTGGCTGGTACAGTGGATGCCATCGCGGGTGGTGGTGGGCTTATCAGTTTGCCGCTGCTTGTCAGTGTTGGATTGCCCGCTCCCATTGCGCTCGGAACCAATAAATTGCAAGCATCGATCGGTACTTCAGTCGCTACTTATAATTATTTTAAAAATAAATTAATTTCATTTGAAGTTATCATAAAAGGATTGTTATTTGGATTTCTTGGCGCAACATCTGGTTCGCTCACCGCGCAATTTATCAACTCATCTTTTCTCGAAAAAATACTTCCATTTTTGATGCTGATTATTTTTTTGTATACGGTCTATAACCCGAAGCTAGGATTGCTTGATAGTAAACAACGCATGAAGGAATCAATTTTTTACGTGATATTTGGATTTGTACTGGGTTTTTATGATGGATTTTTAGGACCAGGCACAGGTTCATTCTGGGTGATCGCACTGGTTTTTTTTCTTGGATATAACTTATCTAAAGCAACGGCATACACCAAGGTGTTTAATTTAAAAAGCAATCTCATCGCATCTGCATGGTTCATGCTGGGTCACAACGTTGATTACAAAATTGCATTCATCATGGCGTGCGGCCAATTCATTGGAGGGAAAATCGGCTCTCAACTCGTGATCCTGAATGGCGCAAAACTGGTTAGACCAATATTTCTCACGATAGTATTTTTCACCATCCTCGCCATGTTTTGTAAGAGTTATGTTGATCCGGAACATGTCATGAAGTTCGCGAGCTTGATGGTTTTGATAGCAATAGCAGGATTATGGTTTTTGAAACGAAATCAGAAGCTATTGGGCGATTGAATGCGCGTTAATATTTCAATCTAATAGGACATTCAAATAAGGTATTTTGTCCTATTAGATATAACTAATTAATAAATAATGATTTATTTATTAAAATTATGTCCGTATCAGTGTCCTAATATGACTGTATTTCCTGGCCAACAAATAACAAAGATTTTAAGTAAGAGGCGCAAATGAAAAAAAAGTATGATGTTTTTAATCTGAAGCTAAATAAAGAAGAGCAAGAACTTCTCGATTCTGTTGAGCGTGGTGAATGGAAATCTGTTAAAAATTATAAAAAAGAAGCTGATTTTGCCAGGAAAGCAGCTGTGAATTTTCTTCGAAGAGGAAAAACGATTAAATAAATTATGTTATAGCGAGCATGTTTTAAATGCTTTTCCAGGGTAATACTTTTTGATATCCCTAACTTTTATATTTTATTACTCTGGATTGACTCATGGCCTTATTCATGGCCTAACAATTCATAACTTACTGATATTACATGTTAATTTAAAAACAGCCTTACAAGTTTCATGGCCTAATTCCTGTCCTGAATTTTTCGATTGGAATTACCTAAGGCCAAAAAATTACGCTACTAATACGCCACATTCCGCATTCCTCTCACCCACGCGATTAATTCCTGTATCGCAAATTCATCGCGTTTGCGTAATTCACATTCCCAGATCACAGCAACACGCCAGCCGAGTTTTTTTAGTGCGAGAATATTTTTTGCATCGCGTTTGCAGGTATCCTGAATTTTCTTGCGCCAGAATTCGCGTCTTGTTGCTGGCCATTTAAATAAGCTGCAACCATGTCCATGCCAAAAACAACCGTGAACCAGCATAATCGCGCGATAACGTGCAAGAACAATATCAGGTTTGCCAGGAAGTGCAGCGACATGAATGCGAAAACGAAAACCATGTTTGTGTAATAAACTACGCAGGAATTTTTCCGGTTGAGTATTCAGTCCTTTGATGCCGGCCATCATTTTGCTGCGAGTGCTTTTTGAGACGATATCCATCAACAACTAAAACTCAGCGCCTTCATTATTTTCATCACTGACAACACCATCATCTTCCTGATCATCTTCATGCGCGCCAGTGTCAATTTTATCCGAAGCACCATTTTCATATGCGTTGTAGGATTTATCTTCTTTTGGATACAGTTGATTGCCATCTTCTGCACCAGGCAAATATGGTTCCATGAAGAATTCATAAATACCGCGTTTATTATCAGCAGAAATAGGATTGCCCGTTGCAGGATCAATGCGAATATTCATGATGCCAGGTGGTTGTGGTAAAACACTTTGTGGTTTGCCTTTGAGCGCCATCTGCATGAATTGCATCCATACTGGCAGCGCAGCAACAGAACCATATTCATGCAAGGATTGTGGTTGATCGAAGCCCATCCAGGTAATCGCGACAAGATCAGGATTATAACCAGCGAACCAGGCATCCACCTGATTTTGTGTCGTGCCTGTTTTACCCGATAAATCCTGACGTCCTAATTCTTTCGCGCGCTTTGCTGTGCCTTGCTGGATAACATCATGCAAGGCAGATGTGATCAGGAAAGCATTTTCCGCAGATAAAACGCGTGGTGCAGGTGTATCGCCTGGTGTGCAATCCGACGAACAGGCAACCATGGGTTTCGCCTGATAAATAACATCATTATGCGAATTGCGAATGTTATCGATGATATACGGAACTACTTTTAATCCACCGTTGGCGAAAATTGCATAAGCTTGCGCCATTTGTAGTGGTGTCACCATCGCAGTTCCCAGCGCGAGTGATAAACCAGGTGGTAATTGCGAAGGAACAAAACCAAAGCGCTTCAGATAATCGACGGTATAAGACATGCCCATCAATGCAAGCAAGCGAATGGATACAAGATTACGTGATTGAATAATGGCTGTGCGCAAACGTGTTGGTCCATAAAATTTATGCGTATCATTTTGCGGACGCCACAAGCTGTTATCAGAAGTATTTTCAATAATGATAGGCGCATCATTAATGACAGTCGCCAGCGTAAAACCTTTTTCCAGTGCAGCAGAATAAACAAAAGGTTTGAAACTGGAACCTGGTTGGCGTTGCGCGCTAGTAATGCGATTGAAATTACTTAACTGATAATCAAAGCCACCTATCATCGCAAGAATCGCGCCATTTTTCGGGCTAATCGCCACTAATCCTGCTTCCGCTTTTGGCATTTGTGCCAGTTGATAACCTTGCGTGCCAGGTTGCACTAACACGACATCACCGAGTTTAACAATCTGATCGGCAACTCTTGGTCTTGGACCAAGATAATCTGCATTAATCTGTTTGCGCGCCCATGATAATCCTGACCATGGAATAATCGTCAAATCACCATTGGCACGTAATACTGTAATCGTTGATTCCGTCATCTCCACGACCGCTGCGGGTTCAAGTCCACCAATCACCGGTTTTTTCTGCAGCAATGCTTCCCAATCCTGCATATTGTCGAGCGCGGGCACACCGAGATTATCCATGGCACCGCGATAGCCATGACGTTGGTCATATGCGAGTAATTGATCATGAACAGCTTTATTACCTGCTGCCTGCAAGCTGCTATCTATTGTTGTATATACCTTGAAACCATCGGTATAAATCGAATCACCATACATTTGTTCCAGTTGTCCACGCACCAGTTCTGCCACATAAGGCGCGCGTATTTCATTCATGGTGTCGTGGTAACTCGCATTAATCGGCTCATTGACAGCTTTTTCATACGTTGCAGCATTGATGTAACCCTGATCACGCATGCGTACTAATACATGATTACGACGTTTTAATGCTGCCTGAGGATCAGCAAGTGGATTCAAAGTGGAAGGTGCTTTGGGTAAGCCAGCAAGCACTGCAAATTGATCGATGCTTAATTCATGGAGTGGCTTGCCATAATAAACTTCAGCAGCAGCGCCGACACCATAAGCACGATTACCAAAAAATACTTTATTGAGATATAACTCGAGAATTTTTTCTTTCGTCAGGCGATGTTCAATCTTGATCGCCAGCAATATTTCCCGCAATTTGCGACCGAATGTTTTATGACGTGAGAGATAAAAACTGCGTGCGACCTGCATGGTAATCGTGCTGCCGCCCTGTAATTTGCGACCGGTCAGCATCAGTTGCACAGCCGCGCGACCCAGACCCTGAATATCCACACCAGCGTGCGAATAATAACGTTGATCTTCGGTGGCAAGCACGGCCTGAATTAATGGTTTGGGAATTTTGTCATATGGAATTGGAATGCGGCGTTTCTCACCGAAAGTCGCAATCAATTTGCCATCATGAGAAAAAATTTGCAGCGGCACTTGTAACTGCACGGTATTCAACGCATCAATATCGGGTAATTCAAATTCCATGTAATAAAGAACACCAGCAACCACAATCGTGGAGAACAAAAGTGCGAGGATAATCAATCCGCGTATAAGACGTAAAAAACGATTCATAAGTTATGATATTTCTTGCATTTGAGGAAAGATTCAGTATATTAGCACGATCTTTCTTGTGTAACCCACCTTTTATCTAGCCGCGCAGTATATCACACTTCCGTTTTTTTCCGAGTGTCGTCCTAATTTATCCGCTTTTTTACCCCGCCAATTCGCACGCTTATTTTATTGATTTTTTAATCAAGGAGTTAGAAATGACACAACTATCGTCAACGCCGCTCGTGGGTCTGGATGTGCAACCGCACAGCATGCGATTGATCGTACTTAAGCAACATCGTAACCAGTATTTTGCAGAGCAGGCAGCCTCGCTGACCTTGCCAGATGAAGTGCATGCCAATGGCAGAATTCGGCACTGGGATATATTGCAGGAACGGCTTTCTGCATTGGTCAGACGGTTGCGTCTGGAAAAAGCGGCAACCGCGATTCATTTGCCATCACCACTTGTGTGCATGCAGGAACTGCAAGTACCAGAAGGCATGACCGAAGATGGCATACGCGAAGAAATTGATTTGCATCTGGCGCGTGATTTTCCTGGCATGAGCGAATCACTTGCGGTTGATTTCACGATTGAACGCAAACCTGAATCAGATGGTTACATGCAAATTCATTTTGCCGCGACGCATCTCGATTATATTGCGCGTTATGCGGATTGCATTGAAGCTGCGGGTTTGCAAGTCAGTATCATTGATGTGGATGTCCATGCGCTTGTGCGTTTATTCCAGCTCGCGAGTCGGTCGATAAAAAAAGTTCAGGCGATTGTTTGTCAAATCCATACACGCATCTGGTTTATGGTGATTTCACCGCAGGCTATTTTATTTCATCAGCAATGGCAGGCATTGAATCGACAAGAATTTATTGCGCAATTAAATAAACAGATCGCTAATTTTCTTGCACATTTCCCGGATGTTCGCATTCATCAATTGCTGGTTTATAGCCAATATTCAGGGATCGAACTGTATTTTGCCAATCATCAGACATTGCAGTTACGTGTTTATCGTTTAAATCCATTCGCACGTATTAAATTATCACCCTCTCTCGTTGCACAAATGCAGCAGGAACATTTTGCCGATTATTTTATTGCTTGCGGACTTGCCATGCGCGAGGTTCCAGCATGCTGAGCCTTAATTTATTGCCATGGCGGGAACAACAATATCAATATCGGCGTGCTGCCAGTAAAAAAATATTTCTATTCATTATATTGATGGCATGCGGCGTGAACGCATTATTGAATTATTTTCTACATCAACGCGAAATGCTGGCAGAGAAACATCTGCAGCAATTACAGCAGCATTTGCAGCAAGACAGACAACCATTGCTTGCTACTTCACATGCTGCTGCAGATTTTTCCATGAATAAATTATTTGCTGAATTAGGAAATATATCGCAGAAAAATATTTGCTTTAGCCAGCTGGAAACGCATGAAAATAATTTTATTTTTACCGGCAAAGCGCGTTCGGCGCGCGATTTGAGTTACTTTTTATTGAACTGGAAGGGCGTGCAATTATTTTCGGATATGCAAGTCAGCTTTATTGAAAAGGAAAATGAGACAGTCATACGTTTTGGTCTTCTCGCAAAAAAACAGGAGATCAAATGATGGTGTATCAATACCGATGGTGGTGGTCGAGTGCATTAATGCTCGCGATATGTTTCGTAAATTATATGCAATATGTGCGTCCTCGTCTGAATAAATTGGCACAATTCAAGCTGGAAGCGATGCATTTACAGCGGAATCGATCGGCAACACCATCATTGATGTCGATACCAGCGAATAAAAATAATAGGGATGTACTGCATGATTTTCTTGCATCCATTCGGTTGATCGGTTTGCAAATTCAATCCTTGCATGTTTCCGAACTGAAAACTATCACGCTCATTTTGCTTGGCAATCAGATGCAATTCGCATCACTCATTCATGCGCTCGAGCAAAATCATCAGCCAGTTAAAAATATTTTGATTAAAACAACAGAAACCGATCATTTACAAATAACCATGGAAATGTTGCCGATAAAACATTGGCAGCATCCGACATTTCATTTTATTGCGCCGCGCAATGCGTTTTGTCATCAGCAAACCATGAATCAATGGTTTTATGGTGAGCAGCCACCCAATGTCATGGCCTGGCCGCTGGCACAAATACAAATGGTAGGCATGTTACAGCGAGGAAATTATCGCGAAGCGATTTTGTTATTGCCTGATCAGCAAGTGACGACGATCACAGAGGGATTATATTTGGGAGTGGAAAGAGCGCAGGTATCAATTATTACATCAGAAAAAATATCTTTGCGCCTACCAGGCAGGAAAGAAGCAATACTGAGAATGATGATGAGCGATAAATCATGATCAGGATCGTGTTGCTTTTTCTCCTGTTGAATTCAACAGTGTTTGCAAGTAATGCAGATTTTTCTGTTAACTTGCAAAACACCAGCTTGCAGGATGCGGTACGTTTGCTGGCGAAATTTCTTGGCATCAATGTGATGATCAGTCCATTGGTGCAGGGAAAAGCTGCCATGTCATTGCAACGTGCCGCCTCTGAAGATGTATTTAATTTATTATTGATCACGCATGGTTTGGCGAAAATGCGCATGGGCAATGTGTGGTTGATTGCGCCACAGGATGAATTGCTGAAACGCAAACAGGATGAATTGAAATGGCAGGAATTAACAGAAGAAACAGAAAAAATTCATGGCGAATGTTTGCAGATACGTTATGCAAAAGCAGAAGTTCTCGCACGCATGCTGGCAAATGAACATGGCAATCTCTTATCAAAACGTGGACTCACGCGTTTCGATGTACGCACGAATCGTTTGTGTATACAGGATATTGCGCAGCGCTTACTGTCCATTAAAAAATTGGTGCTGCATCTGGATGTGCCGGTCAAGCAAATTTCAATCGCAGCGCGTCTCGTCAGCATTGATAGTGATTATGAAAGTGAATTGGGGATCACCTTTCCTGTTGGCAAGGCTACCGAAACCAGTGGTTATAGCTTACTGGCAGCGAAACTGGCGGATGGTTCCCTGCTGGATGTCAAACTCGCTGCGCTGGAAAAAGCTGGTCATGCTGAACTGATTTCCAGTCCGAGTTTGTTTACTGCCAATCAACAGCTTGCTTCCATTGAAGCGGGAGAAGAAATGCCATATCAGGAAGTGAGTGAGAGTGGTGGCACAGCAGTTGTATTTAAAAAAGCCGTGTTGGCATTAAAAGTCATCCCGCAAATTTTGCCTTCACAAAATATTTTGCTGCGTTTACAAATTAACCAGGATCGTCCTAACAAGAGAATGGTGCAGGGAATGCCCACGATTAATACGCGGCGAATGATTACTAACGTGCTGGCAAAAAGTGGGCAAACAATTGTTTTAGGAGGAATTTATGAAGAGGATAGGGAAACGGGCGAGTCAGGTGTGCCATATCTTAATAGAATTCCTGTGCTCGGCAAATTGTTTAGCCAGAAGGATATACGTCACAAAAAGCGGGAATTATTGATCTTTGTAACGCCAAATATCATAGGGTAGTGCGCCCAAGCTATGTTAATATCTGCGCTTTTAAATGCATCCAGATCATATGAAAGCAGGTCAGACAAACATATTCCTCATAGGGCCGATGGGCGCTGGCAAGACCAGTGTGGGTCGTTATTTGTCCCGTCATTTGAACAAGGATTTTTACGATACTGATCAGGAAATTGAAAAAGCTATGGGTGTCAGTTTGACATGGATTTATGATCTCGAAGGCTTGGCAGGTTTTCGTCAGCGCGAAATGAAGATTATTGATGAAATGAGTATGTTGTCGAATATTGTTTTATCTACTGGTGGTGGTTGTGTAGAAACACCGGAAGTGCGGGAAATTTTACGCAAGCGTGGCACGGTGATTTATATGGAAGTGTCACTGGAAACACAGTTGAATCGTTTGAAGCGGGATAAAAAAAGACCTTTGTTGCAAGGCGATAACCCGCAGGAAGTGTTAGTGCGTTTGTGGGAAGAACGTGAGCCTTATTATGAAAATATCGCGGATTTCACTGTTTCGACAGATCATCGCTCCGTGCATGATGTGTGTGAGGAAATCCTGGCGTGGCTACAGGCGGGGTGATATCCGCGAGGTTTGTCATTCCCGCGAAGGCGGGAACCTATTTGGATGGGTTCCCGCCTTCGCGGGAATGACACACCGGTTACATAACAGGCTGTAATAACACGCGCTTCACTTCTTCCTCCCAAACAACCGCTGGAAGAACTGTTTAATGTCCGTATAAAATGCGGCGATTAGAATAAACACACTCAGCACGAGAATCGCGACCATCATTTGCACGATAGGAAAGTTGAGCGCTTCCCTTGTCACAAAAAGAGAAGAAATCAAACCTGATATGGATAAAAGAATTCTAACGATCCAGTCTAGCATCTGCGCTCCTTGCTGATTGGCTATTATACAAACGAGGAAATAATATGCAAAGCAATCACGTTATCACCCAATTTAAAAAACCAGCTCTCCATCATCAATATTTATGTCTGCCGAATATGCCACTGGATGTTCTCATCTGGATTTTCAAGCATGTTCTGCCGGAATGGCTGGGTAAACTACAACTCGTTAATCAGGATTTTTATTTTCTCATCCATTTTAAATTTGATTCGATATGGGAAAGGAAGCGCAAAATTCATTTCCCAGAAGAACCAGTTAATTTAAAAATGACAACGTACCAGCAATTTGTGAACGGTTATAAAAATAAATATGTCAACATTTTGCATCTCGCACCTTTTTATTCAATGATCAATGAAAGAGAAGCTGAATTATTCAAAAGTAGAATTTTGAAAAAACCGAAAGATTATTTCTTTGTGGAAAAAAATAATAATCAGTCGCTATGGAAGAAAGCTAATGATAGCAAACAGCAAACTATGCTGGATACAATGTATATTGCTGTGAAGCAGGAATTTGCCAAAAGTAAAACAAAAAAACTGGAAGATACCTGGATGACAGCTTTAGGTAATGCGCTTATTTGTAAACAACCATTGAATGAGATTCAGGATTTATTGGCAAAAGGAAGCTCTTATACTGAAACCTATGAAAATGAGATACGTCCAATTCATATCATTGCTGAATTTCATCAATTCAAGGAAGTGTTGCAACATCTTCTGGAATTTTTTCCTGAACATTTGAATCTTAAAAATGGTAACGGCTTTTCTCCCATTATGCTTGCTAGTCAGCACGGCAATCATGAAATTGTTGAATTGCTATTGCAGCAAGAGGGAATTGATATCAGCACTGAAGTTAGTAATATTTTCGATTATGTAATGAGTTCTAATAGTGTGAAGTGTCTCGAAGCCATCATCAACTTTAATAAAATCAAGCAAGTGGTTGCGCTGGACGACATTTATAAAACATTCCAGCGTATATTCATCAACAATCGGCGTGTTAATTTTCAAATCATGCAAGCATGTCTTAATGGCTATCCAGAATTGCTGAATTATAAAGATGGTGCCGGTCAGGGAATATTTATGTGGGCATGTTACAAAAACAAAATCAAACTGGTCGATTTTTTTCTGGAAAAAATGGACAGTGAAATGCTTTTCAGACGAACAGTTGATAAATTTGAAGGATACGATTCTACAAATATGTCTGCGCTGGATTTTGCCATTCTCAAAAGCCATCAGCAAGTAATCTGGATACTTCTACAAGCTTTCACAACCAAAAAATTTGCAGATGGAAACGAGGATTTGATTTCGCTAACGCTTATTCAAGCTTATTGCTATGCAAAAGATAAAAATAAATTTGGAAGCGCTTTATTGCTGTTACAGACACATCCTCATCTTGCTAATAATAATGATGTTGTAGATCAGTCTTTACAGGCTTATCTGGCTAGCCCGGATCAAGGTTTGCTTGCAGCGTTTGATATCGCTGATGCTAAAAAGAGAAATGCGCTCATTGAGGCATTCACTAAAGGATACATAGCAAGCTTGCCGATTTCAAAAGAAGAAAAAGATAAATTGCAAATTGCTTTTCAAAAATTAAATGATTACATGTCAGATGAGGCGAATTATACGAATACAATATTTTACAACAGTAGTGCTGATAAAAAATATGTAGCAAAAACCTTGCGCAATTTGCTAGTTGCAAATTACGATCATCAGGATTTCGAACAAAAGTTAAAGACATTCATGGATGATAAACGCGTGAAAAATTTGACTGGCACGTTATTAAATATTTATATGTCATTTGAATGGTATCTGAATCGCCGACTTCAATCATCCACATACAATGATTCAATTACACGATTGGCATTGACGCCAATGAAATCCTGGAAATAATCACCCCATTTTTCCTGTTGATTTTCACTATGTGGATAGCGCCAGACGAATTCAACAAATGCAGTGGGAATATCTATCTCGCCATCAGCAAGCCTGATTTTTTTTGTAATGCCAACCGTTGATCCCTGTGCAAGACCGGATTGTTTGTCACCTTTGATTTTGCCAGTGCCTTCATTCAATGGCAGTTGCGTTTCGCATTCAATGAAGTGAATGAAATCTGCTATACCATTAAATTTTCCGAGCAAATGCGCTGATACGGTAAAGTGATTCGGACGTCTGCCAAACACCAGTACCCATGCGAGTAATTCATTAAATTCACGTACGCATTCAAATTCTTTCACAGTGGGTAGCGGCCAATCCCGGCCTTTAAAATAATCTGCAAAATATTCTGTGCAATTCAGCAAAGTTTGTTCATCACCATTTTGCAAATATTGCTGAACGAGTTCACGATTAAAAGGACGCGTTTGATTGGCATAATGCGCGATAATTTTTCTCACCGCTTCCGGCATTTCCTGCAAGCGAAAATCTGCTACCACCACTTGCGGTAACACAG
The DNA here is from genome assembly GCA_013286495.1 of Gammaproteobacteria bacterium. Taxonomy (GTDB): domain Bacteria; phylum Pseudomonadota; class Gammaproteobacteria; order DSM-16500; family DSM-16500; genus Aquicella. The sequence continues at coordinate 27,621 of JABDFQ010000018.1, forward strand.
TATGCACAGGAGAATCCTGACAATTTTTTTCTGCCATCCATAAAAAATCATTTTGTTTTTCCGCCAGATAATCCTTGCCACGCTCTTCGTAACCTAATGTCGTAAAAATTTCCTGTAAGACTGGAATACCTGAATGCTGACTGGGAAGATCAATCACCGCAAAATGATCCTGGATAATGGTATGCATACCTTTGCGCTGCAATGCTTTTTGTATGATTTGCATATCAGGTGTTGCGTGAAGATAAGTTTCCCACAGAGTATCTATTAACTTATGACGTAAGGTTTTCAGCATGGTTAAAACTCTCAACATTATTCTTTACATTATCGAACCCGAAGTTTACATTATGTTGATATTTTTAAAACCCCGTTCATTCAAATTTTTTCCCCTTCACCAATTCTGCCTATTCAATTGCATTGTTATTAATCAGGAGTGATCAATGACGTATCAAAACAGAAATATTTTATGGATGATAATCAGTTTGCTAATGATGCAAACCAGTGTGTATGCAACGCGATCAATCAATCTCCGTCAACATCCATTTTCCCCTGTCAACACTCAAACGATGTCATCGCAAGGCATCAGCATGAATGAAACGCGGCGGGAAGTGGATGCTTATGGTGTTTCGCATACTCGCATGCAGGAAATGTTTCGCGGACATGAAGTAATCGGTGCGGATTTTGTAATACATGACGATCAGTTAACCACAACAATGAATGGCATCATGTATGTAGAAATGGAAAAGGATTTGCAAGCGACTCCCTCCTTTAGCAGTAAACAATCACAGACAGCTTTGCAATATGCGATTGCATTGTATCAGCAACAAAGCAAGGATCTTTTTGTAATCAAGGATCAACACATAAAGTTAGTCATTGCGATTGATGACAATAATCACGCGCAATGGGCATATCAAGTCAATCTCCTCACCGATAATGCAGCGCCAGTATTTATTTTGCAGGCAGACAATTTTAATGTGCTGGAACAGTGGAATGATTTTCGCAGCATGAGCAGTGTGGTGGCAGGCGGCAGTGGTGGCAATGTCAAAACGGGAGAACGTTTTTATGATAACTTGCCGCAGCATCTCGCAGGATTCACGCTTAATCGCAATGAAGATGCGAATATTTGTTACATGGCGAATGATCATTTCGCTATATTAAAATTTGGAACAGGCACGATTCTGCAATTTCCATGTTATGCGACAGATGAAAATCATAATCAGGTTTACTGGAATGGCATGTTTGATATGACGAAATATACGGCTTATTCGCCAGCGAATGATATTTTCTTTGCGGCGAATGCAGTGCAAAAAATGTATCAGGACTGGTATGACGTACCGATTATTATGGATGGCAGTGGTAATCAAAAATCGATTAATTTATTCATACACAAAGCTGATTATGATAATGCTTATTATGATCCACTCAGCCAGACCGCTGTGTTTGGTGATGGTCATTTGGAATATTACCCGCTAGCTTCTCTTGATATTACTGCGCACGAATTAAGTCATGGGTTCACTGCGCAACATTCGCGTCTGGTATCCGTAGGTGAATCTGGTGCGCTGGATGAATCATTTTCAGATATGGCAGCCAAAACTGCGCAAGCTTATGCAGAAAATAAAAATGATTGGCAGATTGCAGCAGATGTGATCAAGGCGCCAAATAGTGCGTTACGTTATCTCGATATTCCCAGCAGGGATTGCAATGGCAGAATGCCAGGCGTTAATTGTTCCCTTAATGAAAAGCCTTTTGACTATAACAAAAGAATAGACCCACATTTTGGTAGTGGTGTGTATAACCGATTTTTTTATACGCTCGTCAATACGCCAGGCTGGAATGAGAAAAAAGCATTTTCCATTGTATTGAAAGCCAACCGTTATTACTGGAATACACATACTAAAATGAATGATGCCGCATGCAGTGTTATCAGCGCTGCCCAGCAAGCAGGCTATAACGTGGATGATGTGAAACATGCGTTTAACGTTGTGAAGGTTTTGTATGGCATGTATTGCTGATAAAAAAACTTAAACTGATTTCCTCTCCCAAAAAAGCTGTGACGGGAGAGGGTGAAGTTTTGTTTAGCGTATTTTTCCTTTGTGGATAGATTTGGAATAATGACGATGAGTTAATTTTTTTTGTGGTAATGATTCTGCTAATGATTCAGCGAGTATTGTTATTACCAGTGTATTTAAACTTACCCCTTCTTCTTTTGCCCTGTTAACAAGGCGTAAATGAATGGATTTTGGAACTCGTTGAACCCACTTGCCGCTTTGATTTTCAAACTCTCCTGGTTTGGGAATGTTTCTATTTGTTGCTTTCGCAGCATCAAGCCATGCTTGAATTGCATCTCGTCCATTTTCAATGGTTTCTTCAATTGTTTCTCCATCAGACATGCAACCGGGAAGATCGGGAAATTCTATTAAATAACCACCGCCATCTTCTTTTGAAAGATGTCGTATTGTGAATGGATATTCAGATATTTTTAATTCGTTCATACTTCCTCCTGTTGCAATAACCCAAGCAATGACAAAAATTTTTTTACATATATCGGTTTTAACGGTCTATGGACAGGCACTGTTAAAATTTCAATCCAGAAAGGATGGCTAAATGACACGTGACTGCCTTTCCCTCTTCTTATTGATATGCCGAAGCGGTTTGCAATTGATTCAAGATCGGCTAATTGCCAATCTCGAGGATTGTTCCGCATTTTTTCTAGTGTTTTATCAATTTTAGTCATAATTAAGCATAGTACTAAATATAGTACTAAAAAGCCAAATATTTAAGAAATTATTGATATATATTTGTATTCAGGAATAAGTTAGATTGAATACAAATTGTTATCTAACAATAAAGAGATTCATGAAATCAATTGTTTATGATGAATAAAGGAGAAACAGGCATGCAAAAGACATTGCAAGGTTTTATCGCATTATTAAGTTTATCTACTCTCACAGTTTATGCAGACAATAAAACTGATGTGGTATGGAACTACACTGGCACAACCGGCCCTTCTTATTGGGGTCAGCTTGATAAACAATTCGCAACCTGTGCGACAGGCAAAACACAATCGCCGATTAATATCGTGCAGCCATATCGTCCGGCGCCTTTTTCGCTGGAATTAAAATATCAGATTGCACCGATGATCATTGTTAACGACGGTGAAACTGCACTGATGATCAATCGTGATAAAACCATTGTGAGAGATCACGCCGTGCAATTAAATTTTACCGATATCATGCACGAGACGATCTTGTTCAATGGCAAGGCATTTCATTTGCGTGAATTTCATTTTCATACACCAGCAGAAACGGCATTTAATGGCTTGATCCAGCCGATGGAAATTCATTTCGTGCATCAGAGTGAAGATAATCAGGTTGCAGTGCTGGCTGTGTTTGTAAAAACTGGTGCAGCTAATCCAGCATTGCAGGATATTATCGCGCATATTCCTGCGGATAAAGGCGTTGCACATGAAATTGACAATGGAACCGTTAACCCCATGAAACTCATGCCAAATATGAAAAATTACTATTATTATGCTGGTTCGCTGACCACGCCACCTTGTACAGAAGGGCTGCATTGGTTAGTGATACCTGATAGTATCACGGCCTCGGCAGAGCAGATTGATGCCTTTAAAAAAGCTGTTGGCGGCAATAATGCGCGTCCGTTGCAGCCTGCTAATCAAAGAACTATTTATCATGCAGAGGGTTAAATGAGAGTCGTAAAAATAATTATTTCCATTCTTTTATTAATTATTCTTGTTGTTGCTGGTGCACTTGCGTGTCTTTATTTTTTTATTGATCCCAATACCATGAAACCTGCGTTGATCAAGGAAGTAAAAACACAAACGGGTTATGATCTCGTGCTCGATGGGAAAATTTCCTGGACGTTTTATCCTGTGCAAGGAATAAAATCCAGCCATCTGCAATTAAAAAAACCAGGTGATACCACAGTATTTGTTGATGCAACTGATGCAGCCATGGAAGTGGATTTTTCCGAAGTGTTTAGCAAAACAAGAACGCTAAAAGGCAAGGTAACAGCAGCAAAATTGTCATTGGCAAATGTGAATATGGAAAATGGCAGCGCTGATATTAATGTTAAAAACAATTCTTTTTCTGCAGCAAACATCAAGGCGAATCTTTACGATGGAATGCTCGATGGCAATATCACGATAGATGATTTACGTTCTGCATTGCCAAAATGGACATGGAATGTATCACTCACTCACGTGCAATTACATTCCTTGTTGCAGGATGTGCAAGATGCAAATACAAAAATAAAATTGTCCGGTATCGCTTCATTTAGTCTGCAATCACAAACCAGCGGTAAAACACGGGAAATCATGCTGCGACAAATGAATGGCAATGCCACCTTCAGTGTTGAGCAAGGTAGCGTTTCTGGCATGGATTTAAATTATTTCGTGCAATTGGCGGATGCGCTCGTGAATAAAAAACCGACGGATCAATTGGTTAATAGCAATCAAACTTTATTCAAACATTTAAGTGGTTCAGCAATTATTACAAACGGTCTTGCCAATACTAATGATCTTGTTTTAATGGCGCCAAACTTTATTACACATGCAAAAGGTAATATGGATTTGTTCTCCACCAATCTGGATATGGAATTAGCGGTGCAACCGCAAATTGAAGGTAAACAAATCGATTGGCAAATTCCTGTTTTATTAAAAGGTGATTTGCATCATCCAGAAGTAAAGCTCGATATGATGGAAATACAAAAACTGATAGCCGGCAAGGAAATTAATTATCTTAAGCAAAAAGCTTTGCAGCAAATCCAGAAGCATGTGCATGGTGAAGCTGGAAAAGTTTTACAAAATTTATTGGGTAAATAACCGTGCGTATTATCACCATCAATCTCAATGGCATTCGTTCCGCTGCACGTAAAGGCTTGTTTGCGTGGTTAACTGCACAATCAGCCGATGTTATTTGTATGCAGGAACTGAAAGCCCAGCATGTAGACTTGCAGCATGATTCCTTGCAACTCGCGGGTTATCACACTTATTTTCATTGTGCAGAAAAAAAAGGTTATAGCGGTGTAGGTATTTATACACGTCATCAACCTGATGAAGTGGTAACGGGTTTAGGATTCACAACTGCTGATCAGGAAGGTCGTTACGTTGCCATCAAATTAAAAGATGTCTGGATTGCATCGATTTATTTGCCTTCTGGTACATCAGGCGAAATACGTCAAACTGTCAAATATGATTTTCTCGAGAAATATGAAAATCATCTCAAAACCATCAGTGACAAATTTATTATTTGTGGTGATCTGAATATTGCACACAAAAATATTGATATAAAAAATTGGCGTGGTAATCAGAAAAACTCGGGTTTTTTGCCGCAGGAACGTGCGTGGCTGGACAAGTTGTTTGGCGAAATGGGTTTTGTGGATGCGTTTCGTGAAGTGAATCAGGAAGTGGATCAATACACCTGGTGGTCTAACCGCGGACAGGCAAGAGCAAAAAATGTGGGTTGGCGGATTGATTATCAGGTAATTAGCGCGGGCTTAAAACCTACAGTAAAATCAGCGATGATCTACACTCAACAGCATTTTTCAGATCACGCCCCTCTCATCATGGACTATGATATTATGCTTTGATTTTACTGCGTAAGCTCGGTAAAAACCCTTAGGTTAAGGCTTTTTTAAGGCGAACATTTTAAAATTGAGGTATGACTCGCAATATAATTCACCATGGATTGCATATGTCTGACACTGTGCTGGATGTTTTAAAAGATTCCCTGATTGCCAACGGCCCTGAAGGCTTGCGTGCGGCACTCGAGGTATTGCTTGAAAAATCCAGTAAAGATCCTCATTTTGCTGCCGAACCGCATTACATCAAATATCAGATTGGAAATCAGCAATCGTATATCAAAGTGGACATGAGTGAAAAACCGTATTTATTTTGGTATTGCGATGTGCAAGGTCGTCCTGTCACCAAATCTGTTCAATATACGATTGCAGATTTTTTATGGGAAAAGGGCGGAGAAAGAGAAAAGTGGTTGCAGCACATAAAATCAAATCAGGGAGTCATTCATGAGTAATCCGCGCGTGATATCAGCAGAAGAGCAGGAACAGATGCAACGTTTTCGTGAAAAAAAATTTATAGAAGATGTTAATAATCCTGACATGCTAATGCGCGCGAAGCAAACAATGGCAAATGAGCAGATTGCTGTTCAATCAGAAGAGCAACGATTAAGAAAACTGATCGCATCCGGGCGTGCAGAACGTCTGAATCAAAAAGCTGCATCAGCACCTATCAGTGCAAAAGAAAGCGTAGCAAAAAGTCGGTACAGTTTATTCGGGGGAATTGGCAAGTTGCTGCGTGGTGAAAGAGGCGA
>JABDFQ010000019.1 GCA_013286495.1 Gammaproteobacteria bacterium
GATCCTTCGCGCAAAAGCAAGAGCTGCGCTCAGGATGACAGCGCCAAGATGACAGCCCACACTAGCGCTCTTGCAATCCGCAAGTATAAAATACTCATCATTCTCTCTGACCTGGAAGTCATGCCCAATGATGTTTTTTATCTTCCTGTTTCTTTTTGCTGCTCTCACATTAGGTATATTTCGCTTTCTATTTCTCGCGTGGTGTTTTTTTATATGTTCACTCACTCTCACCCTATGGCTATTTCTATTTGAAATTTACTCACCAGAGTATGGTTTTCATATGCCGTGGATTGAGACTCAGTCGAAAGAGGAGCTGGATGCATGAATAAATACACCTTAGCCAACAAGCTGCATTACATCTTCTCTATTCTCATGTTATTCGCGATAGTATTGATTTTGTCTGGCGCATTTTATTTTCAGTTTATTCAGCATGAATTACCTTGTCCGCTTTGTCTTTTGCAGCGGGTTGCTTATCTTGGTATTTGCTTTGGCATTATTTTAAATTTGCGCATTGGTTTTTCCATGCGTCATGAAGCGCTCTCAATGTTGATGATAATTTTATTGATGATAGTCAGTGCGCGCCAAACCTTGCTGGATATTTATCCACGTCCAGGTCATGAATATATTGGCAGTTCGGTTTTTGGATTGCATATGCCGGTGTGGTCGATTGTGTTCGCAGTTATTTTTTTATTGATGTATGTCTTGCGATTTTTAATTCTGGGCTATGATTTGCAAAAAGCGCAAATTTCACATTTCCCGATTATCAAAAACCTTTCGCGTTTCGCAATGCTAATTATTCTGCTGATTTGTGGATTAAATCTGATATCAGTATTTTTGCAATGCGGATTCAGCGAGTGTCATACCGATGCGTATCAATTATTGACAGGCTCAATATAGATATGTCTTAATGGCTGCCATTTTAAAATAATAACAATGAAAGATATCTGATAATGGAGAAAACCCATGAATTTGCAGCTCGAAAATAAAGTCGCATTTGTTGCTGCCAGCAGTGGTGGTTTGGGTTTTGCAACAGCACTGGAATTGGCGCGTGAAAAAGCGCGTGTTGTTTTAACAGGTCGATCGGCAGAGCGTTTATCTGCTGCCAGAAAAAAAATCCTCGATGAGTTACCAAAAGCTGATGTGCTCACATTAACAGTCGATGTTCTTGATCATGAGCAAATTAAAAAAGCTATTGACGATACCGCGTCATCTTTTGGCGGTCTCGATATTTTAATTACCAATGCAGCAGGGCCCAAAGCCGGTGTGTTTACCGAGTTGAATTTATCCTTGTGGGAAAATGCATTTCAATTAACATTAATGAGTGCGGTGAATCTTGTGTATGCCGCATTGCCTTATCTGCAAAAAAGCAAAGCAGGCAGCATATTAACGATCACCAGTACTTCAGGCAAACAACCATTGCCAGGGTTGTTTCTCTCCAATGTATTTCGTCCTGCAGTATTGGGATTAACAAAGTCATTATCCATTGAATTAGCTGCACATAATATTCGTGTGAATTCCATTTTGCCTGGCTGGACTGCTACAGAGCGCAGCATGGAGTTATTGCAGTTTTATACGGAAAAAAATCATACTTCCAGGGAAGAAGAGGTTGAGCGTATTGCAAGCGATATTCCATTCAGGCGTATTGCACAACCTGATGAGTTTGCAAAAGTGGCAGCATTTTTAGTTTCACCTGCTGCGAGTTATATCACTGGTGTCATGTTGCCGGTTGATGGTGGTCGTTGTAAGGGATTATTTTAATATGACAGAAAAAGTTTATCTCGCTACACCTGATTTCAGCGCAGAAAATATTCTTGGTTATAATGTTGGCGTGCGTCCTTATCGGCAATCCGGTGTGCGCATTGAAGCGGAAAAAATGCAGGATAAATTGCTGATTCACAATTATGGTTATGGTGGTGCTGGGTTGACACTCTGCTGGGGTGGTGTGCAGGAAGTGCTGCGCTTATTGCAGCAATATACAAACACATCTGCGAATATTGCGATTTTAGGCGCTGGTGTGATTGGTCTTGCCACTGCTTATGATCTTTTGCGTCAAGGACATCACGTGAATATTTATGCAGATAATTTTTCTCCACATCTCACTTCAAATGTTGCAGCAGGTATTTTAAGTCCTCCAGAAAATATGCAGCATTTGCCTGCAAAAAAACAAACTTTGTTGCAGGATATGTTTACCGCTTCGATGCAGCGTTATCAGGCGATAGCAAGGAATGCTGAATTTGCAGGTGTACAACAGGTGACAGATTATCGATTTGATTTGTCGGTGCGTAATAATAATCATTATGCTTCTTTTTCAATAGCAGAAAAAAATGTTGAAGTGCATTTTGATAATGGCAAAGTACATCAGGCGCGACAAATCATTGAATTGGGTCTGGATGGAAAAATTTTTATGGAAAGTTTGTATCAGCAAATTCAGCAATCAGCTGTGAACATACAGCAAAAATATTTTGGTCGTGCTGAAGAATTAAATGATTTATCTGAAGATATTATTATTAATTGCACGAGCATGGGGTCGCGTGATTTATTTGATGACAGGGATTTCACACCGATTCGCGGGCAACTTGTTTATTTCAAACCGCAGGCAGGCGTGGATTATTCTTTTTATTATCCGGTGAATGAAGCGGATTATTGCGTGAAGTTATATCCATGGTCGGATCGGTTAATTCTCGGCCGTGTGTTTGAACGCGGCGAAGAAGAGTGTAAAGTGAATCAGGTAGTAATTGATAAAATGCTGGAATTGGCAAGGAAGGTATTGTAAACAAATTAAGGAGCAAACATGACACGGAAAGTTATTTTAGCCATCACCACAAGCATCATTTCATTATCCTCATCGGCTGGGCAATTATATCTGGGATTGGGTGTGGGTCCGGATTATGCGAAATTTCAGGAAAACAGTCAGGTTCAGCAAATACATAATTTCAGATTAAATTTTAATGTGAAAAATGATGCGCAATTATCGGGTACCGGAATTTTCGGTACGATATTTGCAGGTTATGGTTCACGATTCAAGTTGCCTTTGACGACTTATCCAAATGAAAGCGCCTATCTCGCGATTGAATTAAATGCAAATATAAGCTCGCTGCAACATAAAACGAAAAATGATGAATTTGTGCATGCGTCTTTCACTTCTACCAAATTCAGAATGCAACATGAATATGGCGCCAGTATCGTGCCTGGATTTTTTTATCAGGATGCAACCTTGTTTTATGGCCGATTGGGTTATGCGCGTAATAATCTGAAAGTCGTGACTAATGATATTTCACTACAAAATATCAACCATCAGGTAAATGGATTTCGCTGGGGACTTGGTATTCGCCAATCACTCTCAGCGCGTGTGGCAATGCGTGTGGAATATAATCATGTGGGTTACAGGAGTGTTCGCATGTCGACGCTGGATGTGCTGAGCAATACGTCGAAAATTACGCATATCACGCCACAGACGAATGAAGTGGAATTTGGTTTGATGTATTTATTTGGGTGAATGACACCGTTTTACATTTCCCCCCAGCTTGCAGCGCTTGACTGTCCTGGGCCGTTATAAACATTTACTGTTATCCCACGTATGCCATGATCCTCGATATCGGTTTTTGCTTCGAGGATTCTGGTTAAAAACCAGTGGGATAATTCTTCGATCGTGATATTCGTGAGAGGCAAAATCATGGCATCTTCCTTGAGGAACGGAATTTTTTTCTGATTAAAATGTGCGATCCAGTATTCGCCATCATCTTGCAGTTGCAGATAAGGTGATTGGGCAGGCAACAAAAATCTTGAATCAAGTTGCTCGCACAGCGCGATAATTTTTTTCTTGTAATGACGATAATCAAACGACAAACCATTTTCAGCTACCACTTTTTTAAAAGCGATGCCGACATGATAATTATGCCCGTGCAAGGGTTCACGTTCTGTTGCAGAAAAGATAGTGAAATGACCAGCAGAAAATGAAATTTCTTCTTTATGAATTTCGAGATGAGCAAGACGCACCGCATGACCCTCTTGATTTTGAGCGGTGAGTATATCCAAATGTCCATGCGCTATCAAATCACAACTCCCGGCGTCTATCCTGCAACTGAAATCCTGTTAAATTCGCATCCATTCCTTTGCTTAACGCCATGAATTTAATACGTTCTCCCATTTCTGTGGGCAAAGTGAGTATTTTCACTGCATGATGCAAGCCAACTTGTTCTGCTGCATTTAGAGATTTTTCAGCATTCATGACTTGTTCACTCAAGCCACAGGCAAGTAAAAAACCAGCTTGTGAGGTATAACCTGCCAATGACAATCCGCATTCAGCTGCTTTTTCAATCACGCGGGTGAAATCCACGTGCGCAGTCATATCCTGTAATCCAGTCATTATCAGCGGTTGCTCATTTTGTTGATGTTGATGGAAGCAAGTCAGCGTGCCGTGTTTGCGTTCTGGATGATAATATTCGCGTTCTCCATAACCATAATCGGAAAATAAAATAATCCCTTTGCCTAAGGATTGTGCTAATGCAGCAATAAATGCATCCAGATAAAAATTAATTTCAAATTCATAACCTTCTGATAATTGATATTGTTCAGCAATGCGTATTGCTGCTGCTTTATGTTCATCGGCAGGTTCAATTTCTTTCCAGATAAATTGTTCATTTTCAGCATCCACATATTTTTCCCTTATGCCATTTGCGCTTACGCGAAACAAATTTACTGGTAAGGCATCCAGAACTTCATTCGCAATGATTGTTCCGCTGAAATTTTCTGGTAAAGTATCCAGCCAAATAATGCGTGGAAAAAGCGAGGGCAGAGTGGATTTGAGAAAAGCTTGTTGTTGCTTGCGTAATCCCTGGCTGATTTCGTAAATAAAATAGTGTTGTGGCAAGCATTCAAGATGATTTAGTTCGATCAGTAAATCATGAGCCAATCGTGCTGTGCCTGCGCCTAATTCCAGAATGGATGATGCAGGTAATAGATTTGCGATCTGCTGAATTTGTCGTGCAAGACATTTGGCAAATAACGATGAAATTTCAGGTGCAGTGATGAAGTCGCCCTGCTTGCCGAGAGTAAAATTTTCTGCGTTATAGTAGCCCCATTCAGGATGATAGAGTGCAAGTTCCATGTAATCTGCGAACGATATGGCCGCATGATTCTGCACGATTTGTTCGCGAATATAAGCACTTAATGCTTTGCTGCGATCAGTGGGGACGAGTGTTGTCATGTGTTTTAATCCTGTCGCTATCTGGTAAAGGAGAGATTATGCAACAAGTCGAAATTAAAAAAACTGTGCTCATTACAGGTGCAGCAAGACGCATTGGTGCTGAAATCTCCCGCACGCTGCATGATGCCGGAATGAATATTGTTTTGCATTATCATTCTTCACGCGCAGAAGCCATGGCATTATGCGATGAGCTGAATGATAAACGTGCATATTCCGCTGTTATTGTGCAATCTGCCTTGCATGAGCAGGATAGCGAAAAAAAATTGATGGCAGATACCATCGCTGCATTTGGTCGTCTGGATGTGCTGGTGAATAATGCTTCGCGTTTTTATCCAACAGTGATGGGAAAAGTGAATGTTGAACAGTGGGAAGATTTAATCAACAGTAATTTGCGTGCACCTTTTTTTCTTGCGCAGGCAGCTGCTGCATTTCTTAAGGAGACGGAAGGTTGCATTATCAATATCACGGATATTCATGGGGAAAAACCCTTGCAGGATTATCCAGTTTATAGTTTGACGAAAAGTGGTTTGTTGATGATGACGCAAATTCTTGCGAAAGAATTAGCTGGAAAAATAAGGGTAAATGCAGTTTCACCTGGACCTGTTCTCTGGCCAGAAGGTGCAGCAAATGCATTATCCGATGAAGATAAAAAAAGAATCGCGAATAAAAACTTGCTTGAGCGTCACAGCACACCGCAAGATATAGCGAAAGCTGTTTTGTTTTTTGCACGTGATGCAGAATGTGTGACAGGACAAGTGTTGAACGTGGATGGTGGACGATTGCTATCTACATAATGGTGGTGCTTCGGGAAGCGAGAGTGCCATGTCTGTATTAAATTTATTTGCAAATAAAGCGCAGGAGGCCGGAGGCCGACGAGCCATTGCAAATAAATTTAATACAGACATGGCACTCTCGCTTCCCGAAGCAATTATTAAAGGCACAACGACATGAGCTTTCTGCGATCGAAATTTATGACAGCTTATCGCGCAAAAATGTACCCCAATTATTGGGATGTGCTTGCGTTATTGTTTGTGCTCGCCACGATTACTTTCTTTGCCTGGACCGCGAGGCAAATGTCTACACCGTATCAATTGGGACAAGTCATTCCCATCTCGCTTGATCCTGCCAATCTGCCTTTTTATGCAGCGCGAACCGTATTCCGAATGTTGATTGCCTTGTGCGTGTCATTATTATTTACCTTTACTTTCGCTACCTGGGCTGCGAAAAGCAAACGTGCAGAGCGCATCATTATTCCCGTCATTGATGTGTTGCAATCTGTTCCTATTCTTGGATTTTTATCCGTCACCGTCGCAGGCTTTATCGCATTATTTCCTGGCAGTTTATTGGGGCCAGAATGTGCGGCAATTTTCGTTATTTTCACTTCACAAGCCTGGAATATGGCATTGGGATTTTATCAAACCGTGCGCAGTGTGCCTGCAGAAGTGCAGGAAGCGGCGCGCATGTTTCATCTTTCTGCCTGGCAGCGTTTCTGGCGTATTGATGTGCCTTATTCCATGCCAGGTTTATTGTGGAATGCAATGGTGTCCATGTCGGCAGGCTGGTTTTTTGTGGTGGCGACGGAAGCGATTACGGTATCCAATCAGACAATATTATTACCTGGCATTGGTTCCTATATTTCTGTTGCTATCAAGGCAGCAGATTTACGCGCTATTTCCTACGCTATTCTCGCGATGTTAATTGTGATCCTGATTTACGACCAATTATTATTTCGGCCACTGGTTGCATGGGCGGAACGTTTCAAGGCTGAACGTCAGGCAGCAGATAGTGATCAAATACCAGAATCGTGGGTCATAGACATGTTTCATCGCACGCGCATTATGCGTAGTGTCGGTGTGCATGTTGCGCACTGGTTTGATCGTTTCGTGAATATAAAATGGTTTCGTTATCATGAAAATACCGCTGCACATCATGCGCGTCCAATATTGAGCGAGCGTGCAAGCAATATACTTTTTAATCTCGTCATATTTATTGTTGCTGCTTGCGCATTTGTATTTTTATACGCTTACATTGTACGCAATATTGTTTTCGCTGAAATTATTCATGTATTTTTACTCGGATTAATTACAGCATTTCGTGTATTCGTATTAATTATTCTCTGTTCCCTCATCTGGGTGCCGATTGGTATCTGGATTGGATTACGCCCGCGTGCCACGCAATGGGTTGCACCGATTGCGCAAATTCTCGCGGCATTTCCAGCGAATCTTTTATATCCATTCATTGTCGTATTTATTGTGACGTATCACCTGAGTGCAAATATCTGGCTAACACCATTAATGATATTGGGATCACAGTGGTACATTTTATTTAATGTCATAGCTGGTGCTTCTTCCCTGCCAAAAGATTTGTTGCAGGTGACAGATAATCTTGGTGTAACCGGTTGGCAACGCTGGAAACGATTATTATTACCTGGCATTTTTCCTTTTTATGTTACAGGTGCCATTACTGCTGCGGGCGGTGCGTGGAATGCGAGTATTGTTGCAGAAGTGGCAAGCTGGGGAAATGAAACCGTTGTTGCAACAGGTTTGGGTGCATATATCACACAATATACGGCTTCAGGTAATTTCCCTCGTATCGCATTGGGTATCGGTATAATGTGCTTGCTCGTCCTCATTATTAATAGATTAGTTTGGCGACCCATTTATTCTTATGCGGTTGATCGCTTTTTACTGGAGTAGGTTATGACGCAGCCAATTATTGAAATCATTAATGTAGAAAAATCATTTAAAAAAGGCGACCGTCAGGAATTGCTCGTATTGAAAGGCGTTAATCTCACCATTTATGAAGGCGAAATCGTTGCGATTCTCGGCAAATCCGGTTCAGGTAAATCTACTTTATTGCGCATCATCGCAGGTTTAATCAATCCAACTGCAGGTGGTGTGCATTATCGCGGTAAACCAGTGAATGGCCCTGCACGCGGAATCGCGATGGTGTTTCAGACATTTGCATTATTGCCGTGGCTCACTGTTTTGCAAAATGTGGAATTGGGGCTGGAAGCATTGGGAGTTGATCGTGTTGAACGACGTGAACGCGCCATTAAGGCGATAGACATGATTGGTCTTGATGGATTTGAATCTGCATTACCAAAAGAATTATCTGGTGGAATGCGACAGCGTGTGGGATTTGCACGCGCACTGGTTGTTAATCCTGATGTATTGCTGATGGATGAGCCATTTTCAGCGCTGGATGTATTAACAGCTGATAACCTGAAAAGTGACTTGCAGGATTTATGGCAAAGCAAAAAAACCGGATTAAATGCGATTGTTTTTGTGACGCACAGTATTGATGAAGCCATCATGATGGCAGATCGTGTCATTGTATTTAACAGTAATCCTGGTCTGGTTTCTTCTGATATGCGCGTGACATTACCCTTTCCGCGCAGTGATATTGATCCGCGTTTTCGTAATCAGGTCGATAGAATTTATACCTTGATGACAACGCAATCGCAGCGTCATGAAGAAGCGAGGGCAAATGTGATTGATCTTGGCTATCGCTTGCCGGAAGCGAGTGTGTCGGAAGTCACTGGTTTGCTGGAATTGCTTGCTTCACCTGAGCATCAGGGGAAGATGGATTTGCCAGATGTTGCTGATATGTTGACACTGGATATTGATGATTTATTTCCATTGACAGAATTGCTGGAAATTTTATATTTCGCAAAAGTGTCCAAGGGTGATATCACCATTACAGATGAAGGCAAGGCATTTGTCGATGCAGATATTCTTGAGCGTAAAAAAATATTTTCAATTCATTTAAAAAAATATGTGCCGCTTGCGCGATATATTTACGATCAGCTTATTCGTCACCCGAGACATCGCGCACTGGAAGAACATTTTCTTTCATTGCTCGAAGATTATCTTTCCGAAGAAGAAGCAGAGCGTGTGCTGCGCACCGTGATTGAATGGGGACGATATGCAGAATTATTTGCCTACGATTATAGCTCCGGCGTGTTAAGCCTCGAAAATCCGCATTAAAGCTTGCCTGAGCAACATATTTTTTTCCGGAACCCTTCACTGATGTGGGTTCGAAATTTGCATGGGCTGCAAATTTTGACGTTGCAATATCAGCAAAACTATCATATCCTCTCTTATGACCATAGTATTATGACTATAGGAATTATCTCCATGAAACAAGCACATATTTCCATGCAAGCGGGTCATTTTAAAGCAAAATGCCTGCAATTAATGGATGAAGTCGAAGAGAAGCACATTAGCATTGTCATTACCAAGCATGGCAAGCCTGTAGCAAAATTAGTGCCAATAGAAGAAACGCCAGTTGATTTTTTTGGTTGTCTGGAAGGCACGATTACTATCAAAAAAGATATTGTTGCTCCACTGGATGTTAAATGGGAAGAACAGGAATGAGTAAAGTTTTAATCGATACACATACCTGGATTTGGTATGTAAGTGGTAGCAAAGAATTAAGTAAAGCAGTTCATAAAGCCATCACAGATGCATTACATGAGCATCGGGCGTATCTCGCAGCTATTTCGCTATGGGAAATTTGCATGCTGGATAAGAAGCGACGCATTATTCTCGAGATGCCGTGCCTCGAATGGATTCACCAGTTCATTGATTTAACGCATGTTCAAATATTACCTTTGACACCTGAAATCGCTAACGAGAGTTGTTTCTTGCCAGGAGAGTTTCATGAAGATCTTGCGGATCGTCTCATCATGGCAACGGCAAGGGTTGAGAGATTAACATTAATTACTCGTGATGAACGTATGATTGATTATGGAAAGCAAAAATATGCTTCCATTATCAAGGTCTAGCGAGATTTTCAGGCATTTACATTATTGTCGCGGCTCACTGCTTTGCAAATGCGTACTTTCTTGATTAATGCATAAAGTGTATTATTCCCCGCATTACATATTCCAAAACGAGGCTTCACCATGTTTAGAAAAAAACCAACCATTGAGCGCATCCATGAAAAAACTGAAAAACTAAAAAAAGACATTATTTCGCATGTCCATGAACTGGATACAAAAATTAAAAATAATCCGAAGCTTCAAAATACCATTCCAATCTGGGAAGAAAAAAAAGCTGTATTGGAGGCGGAGTTTGATTATATATCGGGCAAGTCAAATGCCGGGTCTTATGAAGAAATAAAAATAAATAATGCACGTTATCGCAGTGGAGACAATCCCCGCACAGTAAAATTGGAGAAAGATGGGTGCAGCATTATGAAACTGAGAGCAACGCTCACGTTTGCCCAGCTCCAGGAATTATGGAATAAGGAAACGGTAACAATTAAAAATAATGGGTCTCTGTCGCAAGTGATGACTGTGCAGGATTTAGTGACTGTGCAACCATTGAATGCAGAAATGATTGGCAGGTTAAGTCAGTGCTCCAGGGAATATTTCCAGCTATTTTCCAAAACAAATCCAGCGTTATCAGTACATCGCTTGTTGAAATATATGGATGAAAAAGATTATTCCGCAGTTGAAAAATTACTTAAAGAAAAAAAGCAGGAGAAGCAGCCTATCATTTTTCACGCTGTTAATCTTGCTGGGAAGTCAGAGAAGGATTCAGATTATGTCGTTACTCCATTTCTATATCTATTTTTGCAGCAGAAATTTAATATGAAGATGTGGTCTAAATTTTTCGATGTTTTTAACAATAATGAGAAATTCAAGGAAGAAACAATTAAATATTATGAAAGGATTAAAGATAGCAGTCCTTGTTTCAAGCTTTTTAATGATGTCATGCTAAAGCATGCAAGAAAACAATACAGCAATCGCGCGGCCTGGAATGCCATGGTTAAGGGCTTGAAAGTTCATCCATCCCACTGGTGTGGTTTCATGGAGTTTTGTGAAGGAGAAAATAGGATGGTAAGTGATTTCGGGATCGCCATGAGAGAGTGGGATAAATACATCACTTCCAGTGATTCTGATACTTCTTCTTATGGTTGCGGTAATGACAACAATTTGGCTTTTGTTATGTCCGGTTTTTAAAAAGAAAACATTTTCAACGTTGTAATATTCAGTGGCGCAGGTTGGGCTGAGGTATCGCCGCAATGGAGAATTGGCATATTCTGAAAATTCCCTCGATAATCGCTTGCTGGAAATCCAAAAATTTAATAGAATAGCGGCCGTTACTGCGGGGTGGAGCAGTCTGGTAGCTCGTCGGGCTCATAACCCGAAGGTCGTAGGTTCAAATCCTGCCCCCGCTACCAAATTAAAGTAAAAAATAGAAAACCCCTTATGGGGTTTTTTATTTAGGATAGTAAAGCGATGGGCGAAAGCCCATTTTTTGTATGGGGGATGAAAGATGAGACAAATTGATCCCGTACTGAAAGAAAGGTTAGGAACCCTGGTTGGTTCCATGGGGTTTGAGTTGCTGGGTTGCGAAACCTTGCCGCAAGGCGGACAAATGGTTTTTCGCATTTATATAGACAGCAACAACGGTGTCACAGTGGATGATTGTTCACGTGTTAGCCGTCAGCTGAGCGCCATGCTGGATGTGGCAGATACCTTTCGGGACAAGTATTTTCTCGAGGTTTCATCTCCAGGCATTAATCGGCCATTGTTTGATCTGCAACACTTTGGCAAGGTGATAGGCAAAAAGGTGAAGATACGTTTGCATGCTCCTTTAAATGGTCGTCGACAATTTAATGGAGTGTTGCAGCGAGTGGATGGAGAAGATATTTATCTTCTCGTTGATGGAGTTGAGCAAGAAGTGAAGTTGTCGTTTTCAGCGATTGAAAAGGCAAACTTGGTTGGTGAAATCCATTTTTGATGATGTATATGGGGTCGCGCCATGAACAAAGAAATCTTATTGGTGGTAGAAGCTGTATCCAACGAAAAAGGTGTGGATAGGGAAGTTATTTTTCAAGCCATAGAAGCAGCGCTTGAAACGGCGACAAAGAAAAAAGCCGATGAAGAAATTGATGTCAAGGTCGAGATTAATCGCAAGACAGGCGATTATGCAACGTCGCGCCGTTGGCTGGTTATTGCTGATGAAATGGAAGACGAAGAAGTGGAAGACGGCGGCAGTGATGGCGGCCTGACTAATCTGATTCTGAGTGAAGCCAAAAAACGCGATCCAAAAATCAAGGTAGGCGAGTATATTCTTGAACCGATGGAATCCGTCGAGTTTGGACGTATTGCTGCGCAAAAGGCAAAACAAGTCATTATCCAGAAAGTGCTGGAAGCTGAACGCGCGCAAATCGTCAATGCGTACAAGGAAAAAATGGGTCAGCTCATCATGGGTACCGTCAAGAAAGTGACCCGTGATTTTATCGTGCTCGATCTTGGCAGTAATGCAGAAGCCTTGTTATTACGTACCGAAATGATTCCGCATGAAGCAGTGCGTGTGGGTGACCGTGTCCGTGCTTATCTTTACGATATTGCGACGGATACTGGCAAGAGCCCACAAATTCTCGTTAGTCGTACGCGTGCAGCAATGCTGATCGAATTATTTAAAATTGAAGTGCCAGAAATCGGTGAAGAACTCATCGAGGTTCGTGCGGCAGCTCGCGATCCTGGCTCACGTGCCAAGATTGCGGTTAAAACCAATGATGGTCGTATCGATCCAGTGGGAGCCTGTGTTGGCATGCGTGGTTCACGTGTGCAGGCCGTTTCCGGTGAGCTGGGTGGTGAACGTATTGATATCGTGCTGTGGGATGATAATCCAGCGCAATTAGTGATTAATGGCATGTCACCAGCAGAAGTCGCATCCATTGTGGTGGATGAAGATACGCACACCATGGATATTGCTGTAAAAGCAGATCAATTATCCCAGGCCATTGGTCGTCATGGACAGAATGTCAAATTAGCCAGTGAATTGACTGGCTGGACTTTGAATGTCATGACAGTGGAAGAAGCCAATGCCAAATCTGCTGCTGAAGGCGAGAAAGTCTTTCAGTTATTCCAGGATAAATTGGGAATTGATTCCGACATGGCAGAAGTATTGGCCAATGAAGGTTTCTCGTCGCTGGAAGAAATTGCTTATGTTCCTGTCCAGGAGTTACTGGAAATTGATGGCTTTGATCAGGGTTTGGTGAATGTCTTGCGTGAACGTGCAAAAGCAGCCTTGTTGACCCAGGCTATTGCAGAAGAACAAGCGCTTGAAGTGGAACCGGCAAGTGATTTGCTGGAAATGGAAGGTATGGATAAGCATACTGCCTATATTCTTGCTAGCCATGGTGTCGTCACGCGTGAAGATCTTGCAGAACAATCCGTGGATGATTTGCTGGAGTTTGGTGAGTTTAATGAAGAAAATGCGGCTAAATTAATAATGACAGCCCGTAAAATATGGTTTGATTAGCTTTCTGAAGCTGGAGGCAGGTCCGCGTGGTAGAAAAAGTAACACAAGAGTTGGAAAAAGATGATGATGGCGTGCCCTTCGAGGAATTTGCCAAGAGTATCGGCATGTCGGCCGATCGTCTGCGCGAACAATTTGCTGCTGCTGGTATCATGGTGGGTAAGTTTGTCAGCGAAGAAAAAAAACAGGGATTGCTGCGTTATCTGCAAAAAAATCATGGAACCAAACAGGATGCAGCTCCAGATAAAATCGTATTGCGACGTGCAAAAATCAGCGAAATCAAATTAGGTGGTTCACACGGCGGCGGCAAGACAGTCAGTATTCAGGTGCGTAAAAAGCGTACGTATGTCAAACGTCCGTCAGCGGATGAAGAAGGCAGAAAGACTGAAGAAGAACTCGCAGCCGGAAACACAGCGGTAGCTGAAACCACACTTACCGTTGTTGAAACAGGGGAAACACCTGCTGTTGAATTAGTTGCTACACCTGAAGTAACAGCAGAAACGCCTGTTACTTATACAGAAGAGACACCTGCTGCTGCTCCAACAGATGAAAAAGCAGACGATAAAACGCGAGCAGCTACTGCCAAGCGCAAGGACAAACATCGTACAGCTGATGAAGATGAGATCGAAGCTGAAAAAACCCGCAAAAAGAAAAAAGTCCGTGATACTTCACGTGACAGTGACAAAAATTTCCAGGCATTACTGGCAAGAGGCGCAGATTTAAGTCGTGTATTCAAGGCGAGTGAAGAAGACCTCGATAATGGATTCCGTAAATCTGGCAAATCACGTTCAGGCGCACATGCCAAAGTAAAAGTACAGGCATTCACCCGACCGACCGCACCCATGATTCACGAAGTAGATGTTCCTGAAACCATACAATTGGGCGAATTGGCACAACGTATGTCTGTCAAGGCAGCAGAAGTCATCAAAGTATTGCTGAAAATGGGCATTATGGCGACGATCAATCAGGTGCTGGATCAGGATACTGCCTTGCTGGTGGTAGAAGAAATGGGACATAAGGCAAAGCCAGTCAGTTCAGATGCGATTGAAGAAGCACTCGCGAAATCACTCGAAATTCAGGGCGAAGCTCAGCCTCGTCCGCCGGTTATTACCATCATGGGTCATGTTGACCATGGTAAAACCACATTGCTCGATTATATTCGTACGACCAAAGTTGCAGCTTCTGAAGCGGGTGGTATTACCCAGCATATTGGTGCGTATCATGTGCAAACACCTAAAGGCACGATTACTTTTCTCGATACTCCGGGCCATGCTGCTTTTACCGCAATGCGTGCGCGTGGTGCCAAGCTGACGGATATCGTCATTTTGGTCGTCGCTGCTGATGATGGTGTCATGCCGCAAACGATTGAAGCGATTCAGCATGCGAAAGCTGCGAATGTTCCGATTGTCGTTGCTGTCAACAAGATGGATAAGCATGGTGTAGAGCCTGATCGTGTCAAACAGGAATTAGTGCAGCATAATCTGGTGCCAGAAGAATGGGGCGGTGATGCCATGTTCGTGCCGATTTCAGCGAAAACCGGTATGGGAGTGGATAATCTGCTGGATTCCGTGCTGGTACAGGCAGAAGTTCTTGAATTAAAAGCCGTGGCAAATTGGCCAGCGCGTGGTGTGGTGATTGAATCACGTGTCGATCGCGGACGCGGTGCGGTGATGAGTGTGTTAGTGCAGCAAGGCACTTTGCGCAAAGGCGATATTATTCTTGCTGGTCTTGAATTTGGTCGTATCCGTGCATTATTTGATGAAAACGGCAAGCCAATTGAAAGTGCCGGTCCATCGATTCCAGTGGAAGTATTGGGATTATCTGGTGTGCCACAAGCGGGTGATGATTTTATTATCGTGCCGGATGAAAAACGTGCGCGTGAAGTCGCATTATTCCGTCAGAACAAGGCGCGCGAAAGTAAATTATTGCGCCAGACACCCAAACTTGAAGATTTGTTGCAGCGTATTGAAGATGAAAAAACCGTTACCACGACACTTAATATCGTATTGAAAGCGGATGTGCTGGGTTCAGTGGAAGCGCTGAAACAGACACTGACGGAATTATCGGGTTCAGAAGTTAAAGTCAATGTGATCTCAAGCGGTATTGGTGGTATTAACGAAAGTGATGTCAATCTTGCGATTGCTTCCAAAGCCATCATCATAGCTTTCAATGTGCGAGCGAATGCGGATGCACGCAAATTGATGGAAGTAAATTCTATTGATGTTCATTATCACAATATTATTTACGATGTGATCAATCTCGTGAAGAAAGCCATCAGTGGTGCGCTTGCTCCAGAAATTCACGAAAAAATCCTGGGTCTTGCACAAGTGCGAGAAGTTTTCCGTTCTTCGAAAACGGGAGCGGTCGCTGGTTGTATGGTGATAGAAGGCTTGATTAAACGTAATTTCCCGATTCGTGTATTGCGCGATAACATTGTCATCTTCCAGGGTTCACTCGAATCATTGCGTCGTTTCAAGGATGACGTTTCTGAAGTGCGTAATGGCATGGAATGTGGTATTGCGGTCAAGAATTATAACGACATCAAAGTTGGCGATCAGATTGAAGTCTTTGAAAAAATCGAAGTGAGACGAGAAATTTAATGAAACGACGCGGTTATGATCGCACGCAGCGTGTTGCAGATCTTTTGCAAAAAGCATTGGCGCAAATTCTGCTGGAAGATATGTCGGATCAGCGTTTTCGTCTTGTTACGATTACCAGTGTGAGCGTCAGTCGTGATCTTTCCTATGCAAAAGTATTTGTAAGTGTGTTGATGGATGATCAGGCGAAAATCAAGGACACCATTATTGCCCTGAATCGTGCTGCCAAATCCTTGCGTTACAGTCTCGCGCGTGAAGTGAAGTTACGTATCATGCCAGAATTAAAATTTGTTTATGACGAATCAACTGCGCATGGTTTTCGACTTTCCATGCTGATTGATTCCGCTGTTAAAAAATCAGAAGAATAAAATATGCGTCGTTCCGTCAATGGTATTCTCTTGCTCGACAAACCCGCTGGCATGACATCGAATGGTGTTTTGCAATGCGTCAAACGTTTATATTCAGCAAAAAAAGCAGGGCACACCGGTAGTCTTGATCCGATTGCGACGGGCATGTTGCCGATTTGTTTCGGTGAAGCCACCAAATTTTCACAATTTCTTCTGGACTCTGACAAAACTTATCATGTGGTTGCAACATTAGGTGAGCGTACGACAACCGGTGATACGGAAGGTGAAGTGGTTGAGAAGCGTCCGCTGGTTGATATTACCAAAGAGCGCATTGAAGCGATCATGCAAGAATTCATCGGTGATATTGATCAGGTTCCGCCGATGTATTCCGCGATCAAAGTGAATGGCCAGGCTTTATATCATCTCGCGCGACGTGGTATTGAAATTGAGCGGCAAGCGCGTCGTATTCATATTTTTTCGCTGACATTCTTATCGCTGGATGACAATGCTCTCACGTTTCGTGTGCATTGCAGCAAGGGAACTTACGTTCGTACGTTAGTGGAAGATATTGGCGAGAAACTTTCCTGTGGTGCGCATGTCAGGGATTTGCGTCGCGAACGTGTCATGCCGTATGAAACATCTGCCATGATGACGCTTCCTGTTTTGCAAGCGATTGCAGAAAGCAGTGGCATGATGGGATTGGATGCTTGTTTATTGCCGGTTGAAACGGCTGTGAATATTTTCCCTGCAGTGCAATTATCCGCATCTGCTGCATTTTATTTACGTATGGGTCAGGCAGTGCGTTCCACTTTACCGCTCAATGCAACCTATGTTCGTCTGATGTCCGAAGATGGCAAATTCCTTGGCATGGGCGAAGTCCTCCCCGATGGCCGCGTTAAACCGAGTCGATTATTGAGCACGCAGGGTTAAGGGTAATGCTTTCCTCCTAATTACCAATTACCTGCCAATTTCTACCAAATTGGTAATTGCATTAATTAATCGATTTTTTCTCAATTAGCCATTATTTCAAACTGCTTTATTATCAAGTAATTATATGAGAGAATTTGACAAAAATAACCTTAAAGGTTAGTATTAAATGAAAGAATCAAATAAATTTTGTAATGAAGCTAAATATAATCTGAAGACGTTGAAATTGGCATTTGATAATGTTGATAAATTGAATATGACTGTTTCTGCTATGCAAGGCCAATATGAATTAGGTTTTAGCGATCGAGATATAGTGGATGTTATCCAGTCATTAACAGATACAGATTTTTATAAATCGATGCCTCCACAACATGCAGGGTTTTCAGCTTGGCAAGATGTTTATAAGCCTATATTCAAAGAAATAGAATTATATGTAAAATTTCAGATTGATAATCGTGGTGAAGTAATTATTTCTTTTAAGGCGAGATAACGAATATGAAAAAGAAAGAGCATTGTCCATTTTGCGGAAAGAATTCATATTATCATCAAGTCAAGCCGATGACATTGCGTTATAAATCTTCTTCAATCACAATTGACCAACCTGGTTATTGGTGTGATGAATGTAAGGAAGGTGTTATTGGTGGTGAAGATCGCAAGGCAACTCAAAAGAAATTACAAACATTTCGGGCTAAAGCCGATCAGATATTATCGCCTGATGAAATCAGGTCTGTTCGTGAAGCGTTACACTTAAAACAAAAGCAAGCTTCAGAAATTTTTGGTGGGGGTGTTAATGCCTTTAGTCGTTATGAGCGCGGAGAAACACCAATTTCAAGATCACTAAGTCAGTTATTGCAATTATTGAATAAACATCCTGAGCTATTAACTGAATTAAATAGAAGTTCATCAGGAAAAAAACCAACTGTGAATATATTGGCGTGATTAATTATGAAAAAAGAATATGATTTTTCAAAAGCGAAAAAAAATCCTTACATTCTTGGGTTGAAAAAGCAGTTCAAGACTGCACATCACGAAATACTACAACACTGTCTTGGTTGGGCGTCCATTATTTTTTTATTCATGATCGTGTGATAGATTTTTTCTATTTTTTTGTAATGATGTTCGCTAACCAGTAACTTCTCCAGAGCTTTGGCTAATTCAACAGAGACTGGCTGGAAGCGATCAAATGAATATAAAAACCAGCAATACGTGTAGCAGAAAAACAGACTGGATAGTGTGATCCAGCCTGTGTGGGTTTACATGCGGTTTCCGCATTGTTGTTGTGGAAGATCAACCATAGGCATGAATCGAACCATATTTGTTGAATTGTTGAAATTTAGGTAGAAATCAGGATTCTGTAAGCGTAGTTTTTCTATATTTGTTTCACCTACACGTTTGATAATTTCTTCTTCCTGAAATTCTGTCAGATTAAAATATTTAGCGGTTGGATATAAAAGAAATTCGCCTTTTTCGAAAAGCGAAAGTAAAAAATCTACTTTATATTCATATGGGATTTTGGAATAAAGACTAAATGATTCATCCTGAAGTTTTTTGAATTCTTCAGGCTGATCCTGCAACTTAAAAATAATTTCTTTTAAAACAGGGAGGCGCATTTTCTCGGGTGTTTTCTCTATCAGTTGCGTCATGCGCGTTTTTTCCTGGGTAAAACTATTGAATATTTCATGTATCTGCTGGGGCTTGATGTAAGTCTGTAATGAAGTACCAGGATAAGTTACTGGCGTGTAATGCGGTTTGTGTCTAAAAAAACGGGAAAGATTGTTAATGGGATTTTGAATACGTGTACGCATGCGTTATCTCCTTGAAAAATAATGACGCATGCTAGCGAATTGAATAAAAATTGTCAAAGAGATAACCTCAGCTTCACACTAATTCCTGTTTGAGAATACGCTCGAGTATGCGCAGCGGTGATCGTGATTGATCACGCATCGCCGTGACTGGCAGATAAAATGTTTGTTCCAGCACGTATTGTCCCTGCATTGCAGCATGCGAAACATCATCTGTTTGCACAATCCAGGTGCTGCCGGAGGGAAAGCGGATTTCCTGTTGCTCTGCACGTTTCTGATAATTTTCATCTGCCTTCATTCTATTGTGCATTTGCAACATGTAATGATCATATGCCGTGCGATAACTCTTGGTGATTTTTAATAAACGTAACAGGGAAGCACTGCCTGGAATCGGGCGATTAATTTTCGGTAAAAATTGACGGGCAACTTTATCAAATGGTTCGCCAACACGCCACACACGTTCTTCGCCATGCGGATTAATATTGCAAAACACGCGCAAAATACGCTTGCCCTGATTTGGCGCAGATGGAAAAGCATCAACATGCAAACGTTTATCATCCTTGCGATAAGAGGTTACGCGCCCACAAATTTGCACAGGACGATAACTGGTACGCGCAATAATTAAATGTTTTGCATATTGTGGCAAGGTCGCTTTAATAAATTCATGTGCATCATGCGAGAAACGCGCGAGCATACTTTTTAATTGCTGATGTCCAGTGTCAGAAAGATGTTGCATGCCCCATAATTTATCTGCGTGATAACTGATATTTTTTGCATGCGGATCAGCAATATCGGGGGAGAGAAATTGTTGTTCCTGTTCTGTTAATACAAATTTCAATTCAGGAAAAAAAATAATACCGCCATTTTCCAGCGATTGTATGGTTTGTTGTTGCTCAGCATCAGTAAAAGTTTCATTCCATTTTTGCGTAGAAAAAGTGTGTAACATGGGTTATCTCTGATCATTCAAACGGAGTCGCCTATTCTACTCCCGTTGCCTTGCGAATAACAATTACTGCATGGGTTCAGCAAGTTCCACTGCAAATGCGAGACCAAGCTTGAGAAAATCAGTCATATGCGGCGGCGATAAGCGATCAATCGTATCTCTTGAAGTGTGTGCAAAAGGGTTTTCCTTGTGATGCCAAACATCTGCTTCAAAAGGAAATGCGGCTGGAATTCCTGCTTTTGTCCACGAAGCATGATCGCTACAGGCATAACCACACTTGGTCATATTAAATGGTGTTTGCACATATGTCGTAATCAGATTTGCAAGAAATGTAGTCAATTCTGGATTGGTATTATCTTGTACTAACCAGATGGTGCGATCATTGAGTGGTGCATAAGCAGTCATGTCAAATTGCAAAACGGCAGCAACCGGAATGGTCCTAAAATCCTTCGCTACCATTTGCGAACCATTTAAACCAGATTCTTCTGCTGCATACCAGATAATATAAATCGGTTTTTTAAATGTCATGCCGCTTTGCAGCAACGTTCTCGCAATATTTAAAACGACCATGCAACCAGAACCATCATCATCAGCACCAGGTTTGAAATTTTTAGACGTCGCTCGCAAGGTATCCATGTGTGCACCGAGCACAATACCTGGTTCATTATTATTGCCAATTTTCACGACAACAGAAGGTTGCTGATACATTCTTCCTGTAGCAACCGTGCGAATGGTGACATCATTACGATGATTTTCATTGGCGATGGCAGCAATTTTTGTTTGTAACCAGATTGCAGCATAGATACCTGTATATGAATTGGGAAAACGATCGGGAAATAAATTCGAATTGGTGAATTCAGTCAGATCATTCCATAACTGTGTGGAATTAATTTGTTTGTAAAGTGCAGCGACTTGATCGGGATAATGTAATGCGAGTTGTCGCAGGGAATTTTTTGTTATTAAAGGTTGCGTAAATTTTTGTAAAAATAATTTTGCGTTATAAGAATTGGCTTGCCATTCTTCTGTGACATCAAAAAAACCACCGCAGGATGGGGATTTTACCTGGATGAAAGTTTGCAATTGAGTAGTTTGCAATAATACGAGCGAATGATTTTGCGCGAGAATATTGTACGGTGCGGAAATATTTTTAATCAGACAGGATGGCGCAATGAGGAAATGATTTTGGGTGGCGTAGGCAGAAATAAAAAACTGACTGAAAAATAAAATAAAACAGATAATTTTAAACTGAAGTGCGGCAAGAAAGCCTTCCCCTTCAGGGGGAAGGTGTCCGAAGGACGGATGGGGGGATATTAAGCGCAATCGCAATTTGTATCCCCCCATCCGCCTGTCGGCACCTTCCCCCTGAAGGGGAAGGCTTTCTTGCCGCACTTTGTCAAGTTCACGAACTCAACTGTTTAATCGTCTTCTGCAATGTATACGATGACAATTCACCTAACTCATATTTCACATCATTCGTATCGGTTGCATTTGTTTTGCCAATGAAGAAAGCGGGTGTACCTGGTATTCCCAATTGCGCCGCTAATTTTTTATTGGCAGCAATAATATTGCTGACGTAAGGACTCTGCATATCTTTTTTCAGCTTGTTGATATTCAAACCTTGCGCTTGTGCAATGCTGAAAACCGTTGCTTCTGTCAAAGGATCGCTGGTCGTCAATAATGCATGACTGAGAGCATAATATTTTCCTTGCAGATTAGCAGCGAGTGCAGCACGTGATGCAAGTTCCGATGCAGCGCCGCGAATGGGAAATTCCTTGAAAACAACGCGCACATTGCGATCAGATCGTATAACAGATTGAATCACTGATGCCATGTTAATACAGTGTCCGCATTGGTAATCAAAAAATTCCACGATCGTGACATTTCCTTTTGGATTGCCAGCCACCGGATCATTACCATGAAATAATGCATTTAATACGGCATCGGCTTGTGCGCTCAGGGAAAATAACAAACACAGCGTAAATAAAATAAATTTGCCTGAATTCCGTAACATGTTTTTACTCCCTCAAATTTTATTACTGTTTGGCTTGATTAATGACACCCTGTAATTGCGCAGGATCAGCTTGTCCTGGAATATAGTTGATAGGATCCTTGCCGCTCGCGCTACTTTTGCCAACAAAAATGGCTGGTGTACCAATCAATTTCAAATCCTTGGCAAGTTTGATATTAGCTTCGAGCTGATCTTTGACTGCTTTGCTATTCATATCTTTTTTCAGTTTGTCTACATCAAGACCTGCGTTTTTTGCTGTTTCCAGAATAAATTCATCTGTCAGTGGTTTGTTTGCATTCAATATGGCATGACTAAATACCAGATATTTTCCTTGCATATTGGCAGCGAGTGCAGCGCGCGCAGCAGCTTCTGACATGGGTCCACGAATCGGGAATTCCTTGAATACCACGCGTACATCGGGATTTGCCTTGATGATGGAATCAATCACTGGCGCCATATCAACGCAATGTGGGCATTGGTAATCAAAAAATTCAACGACAGTGACTTTGCCATTTGGATTGCCAGCCATCGGATCGTTATCAACATGGAACAAGGCTTTTGCAAATGA
Source organism: Gammaproteobacteria bacterium (assembly GCA_013286495.1). Taxonomy (GTDB): domain Bacteria; phylum Pseudomonadota; class Gammaproteobacteria; order DSM-16500; family DSM-16500; genus Aquicella. The sequence continues at coordinate 22,681 of JABDFQ010000019.1, forward strand.
TGCTGCAACTTTTTTGGTTTCCTGAACAGTTTGTTGTGCCTGATCAGCCTGTTTCTTTTGCAGGATTTGAATGACTTCCACAATCACTTGCGGATTTTTTAATAAATATTGATGTACGACGCCTTCGATTTTTGCTCTTTCTGCTGGGCTGACATTCGCTGCGTTATCAGCGAAAGTGGGAGAAATGGCAGCTGCAATACCTGCTGCAACTGCAATGCTGGCAAGACGATTCTTCATGTGGAGCTCCTTGAGATTATAGTCTGGGAATCATACTTGATGCTTTATCCATTCTGCAATTCTTTCCTCCCGTTCTTTTTTTAGCGCATTTGCCAATGCTTCGCCTTTTAATCCTTGCGCAAGTAATTGATGGACATTGACGGATTTTGCTGCGCGTGCAGCGCCTTGCAAAAATTCTGGATCAAAATTTTTACCCAGTGTTTGTGCAATCGCCTGCACAACTAAAACAAATTTATTAAAACGTGCTTCACGACGGAAAATATCCAGACCATTAAATAAATGTAAAAGCGCTTCTGCTGTTGCTTCCCGCGCTTTTAATGCCTGAGGATGATGACGAATGGTTAATTGTGCGAGCTCACGATATTCATTCGGTGCACGATAATTATCACAAATCATTTTTGCAAATGCAGCAGATGATGGCGCAGTTAATGCTGCAAAACGCACAACAGGATCGGATGAGATGGAAGATGCCTGTTGTAATGTTTGTACTTGAATATCAGGAAAAAGTTTTGCAAGCGCACCACATTCATCCAGCACCGCAAAAAATTTCTCAGGATTTTTTTCGGTGAGCGCGCGTTCCAGTTCTTTCCACACACGTTCGGCAACGAGCGCATCGACTTCACCTGCTGCTACCATTTCACGCATGAGTGCAATGGTTTCATCTGCAACATGAAATCCCAAATGATAATAACGTGCGAGAAAACGCCCGATACGCAAAATGCGCACCGGGTCTTCTGCAAATGCAGGTGAAACATGACGCAGGATTTTTTTATCGATATCTTTCTTGCCGCCATAAAAATCATATAACTTGCCTTCCTCATCTTCTGCCATGGCGTTGATGGTTAAATCGCGACGTATCAAATCAGATTGCAAATCCACATCAGGTGAAGTATCAAACGCAAATCCCTTGTAGCCAGGTTTTACCTTGCGTTCCATGCGTGCCAGTGCATATTCTTCGCTGGTTTTGGGATGTAAAAAAACGGGGAATTCCTTGCCGACCTGACGGAATCCTAATTCAAGCATATTTTCCACGGTTGCGCCCACGACGACATAATCCCGTTCCTTGACGGGCAAGCCCAGCAATTTATCTCGTACAGCCCCTCCGACCAGATAAATTTTCATGTATGATGTTTCCCTCAAAAATCGATAGATGGTTGATCATGTCAAAACCAAATCAAACTCACACCGCAGGCTTGCCTGGTCTTGTCATTTCTTACTTCGGGAGTAGTGTGGCAGTGGAAGTGGAAGATGGGCAAGTCCTTCAATGTCATTTGAAGCGTAATCAGGAACTGCCTGTCGTGGGGGATCGTGTGCGCGTGAGTGGCGATACCATCGACAGCATCGAGCCGCGGCATTCACAGCTTTCACGTGGCACGGGACATGGCAAGAGCAAGGTGATCGCCGCCAATATCGATGCCATTCTGATCGTGATGGCGCCACCGCCAGTGTTTTCGGAATATCTCATTGATCGATATGCAGTGGCGGCTGAGTTGCTGAATATCCAGCCGATATTAGTGGTGAACAAGATGGATTTGCTGACCAATGAAAACCGGAGCGATATGGATAAGCGTTTGCAATCTTATCGCGATATTCCTTATCCGGTGGTCATGTCGAGTATTTATAGCAAGGATGGTCTCTCTGAACTGGCTCATCATGTAAAAGATAAAACAGCGGTATTGGTGGGATGCTCCGGTGTGGGCAAGTCCTCCATCATTGCGGGTTGTTGCCCACAGGATGAGATTACAGTTGGTGAAGTTTCAGCCAAAGGCGCAGGCAAGCATACGACGACTGCGACGCGTTTATATCATTTGCCAGGTGGCGGGCAATTAATTGATTCACCTGGCGTGCGGGAATTTAATTTATGGGAAGTCCAGCGCGCTGATGTATTGAAGGGATTTCGGGAGTTTCAGCAATATTCCAACCATAATAGCTGCAAGTTTCGTGATTGCACGCATCTGGTCGAACCGGGTTGTGCTGTGCAGGCAGCTGTTCAGGATGGTAAGATCAGCGCCAGCCGTTTTGAGAGCTATCAGAAGTTAATGAAAGAAGCCGTTAACGAGAAGAAATATTAATAGAAAATCATATCCAAGAGAAAATCATGTCCACATTCCGCATTCGTAGTTATGTTCCGCGTGGTCGGCGCACACAGGCGCAAGAACGCGCTTATCAGGAATTATGGCCGCAGGTTGGTTTGCAAATCGAAAATGGTCTCCTGAATTATCCGCAAATATTTGGTCGCAACGCGCCTTGTTATCTTGAAATTGGATTTGGTTCAGGCCAATCCTTGCTGGCGCTTGCTGCTGCCCGATCTGATTGTGATTTTATTGGAGTGGAAACGCATCAGCCTGGCATTGGTGCCTTGTGTATGGGAATTCAATCCGCAGCACTTTCCAATATTCGTATTTATTATGCTGACGTGATTGATGTACTCGAGAAATGTATCGCGCCTGATAGTTTGCATGGCATACAAATATTTTTTCCTGATCCGTGGCAAAAGCGTCGACATCATCAGCGACGATTGATACAGCCAGCTTTCATTCAGCATGTCACATCACGTTTGCAGACAAATGGTATTTTGCATCTGGCTACTGACTGGCAGGATTATTCATGTGAAATGTTGCAGGCATTATCTGCTGCACCGCAATTAATTAATCTCGCAGGTGCAGGACAATTTAGTAGCGAGCGTTCTTCGCAACGACCGATCGTCACAAAATTTGAAATGCGCGCCTTGCGTGAAGGAAGAAATATTTGGGAAATGCAGTGCGTGAAAGCGTAATAATCCATTGCTGATCGTTGTCGACTTGGTTAGAATTTCCTGCTAAATCATCCAGCCAGTCAGGGATCATATGCGTCGTTTTCCAATCATCATTTTTCTTTTGATATTATTTTCCCTGTTGTCAGGCTGTACACATCAAAAAAGTTATACGTATATTCCACCGTATTCAGCAGCTGACAGAAGCTGCGTCAGCAAATGTTTAGTCGGTTTGAAATATTGTCAGCGTATTTGTGCGCTGAAGAATAAAAATCCTCGTTCCAGTCATTGCATTGAGTCATTTAATACTTGCTACACCGCATGCGGCGGTCGTGTTGTTGCGGAACGATAACTGTAAAGGAAAATAAAATGCGTCACGTCGTATTAAAAATAATGTTAGCGAGCATACTTGTTACCGAGGCAATGCAAGCTTATGCAATCGGCAATGGTTTTTATCTCGGCATGATGGCAGGACCTGCAACGAATAATGTGCCGTCGATGCAGGCGACGAAGTTGTATGATCCTCCTTTTCCTACGCCTTATCCGTATGCATCTGCTCCACCAGGAACGACAATTGCTAATCCGCGCGCGAATCAATTTGGTATTCGCATTTTTATGGGTAATCAGTTTAATCAATTTGCAGCGTTTGAAGTGGGCGGTATGTTCTGGTCAACCATTCGTTACAACTCGCGCGGTGTATCAATTTATGGAAGTCCTGATCAGCGTGTACGTGATATTGATGTCATGCTAAAAGGCATTTTGCCGTTTCGCTCATTTAACATATATGGAAAAATCGGTGCGGCAGCGACTTATCTTACTTCGGGCGGAACATTTAATATGAGCTTTACGCCTGCTAATCCACCTGTTAATCCGCCGCCGCCGTTGGGTACTGGATTGCCGTTTGGTTTTGGACCGCCGTTTCAGCCTGGCACACAGGCTCTGCCACCAGGATTCAAAGCAGCAAAACTGAATGTTCCTACAACTTACAAATTCAAATTTGCACCTGTCTACAGCGTTGGTGCGAGTTATGACATTGATCAAAGCTGGGTAATTGATGCTTCTCTCAATGGCATCAGTGTGGGTAACAGCATTGGAAATCTGGTGTTTTATGCGATTGGTATTTCCTACCACTTTACGGATAAATACTGCGGTCAATTCCTGTGTGATGATTGATGGTGGATGAGAGAGCTGTTATGGCATGCAGCAGGACTGTCATTCCCGCGAAGGCGGGAACCTATCCATGGGTTCCCGCCTTCGCGGGAATGACAGTCCTGCTGCTGGCATGACAGTCCGCTTCAAAGCAATGACAGCTCGCGTTACACGTGCACCCGCATTTTTCTTTTAAATCCATGCTAAGATGGCGACATTCTTTTTGAGGAGAGCATATGTTCGGACTGATTGAATTACCCTGGTGGGGCTATATCATTGTTTTATTGGTATTAACCCAGATAACCATCATTTCTGTGACGCTTTATTTGCATCGTTGTCAGGCGCATCGGTCGCTGGATTTGCATCCTGTCATCAGTCATTTTTTCCGTTTCTGGCTCTGGCTGACAACCGGTATGGTGACCAAGGAATGGGCAGCGATTCATCGTAAACATCATGCGCGCGTGGAAACGGATGAAGATCCTCATAGTCCAGTGGTCATGGGCATCAAAAAAGTATTCTGGGAAGGTGCGGAACTTTATCGCGTCGAGTCAAAGAATCAGGAAACCCTTGAGCGTTTTGGCGAAGGTACACCAGATGACTGGGTCGAGCGTCATGTCTATACACCACACAGCGTCAAAGGTGTTGCGCTCATGCTCATTATCAACCTCGCGTTGTTTGGCACCATGGGTTTGACCATCTGGGCATTGCAGATGGCGTGGATTCCGTTGTTTGCAGCCGGTGTGGTCAATGGTATCGGCCATTACTGGGGTTATCGTAATTATGAAGTCAGTGATAATTCCCGCAATGTGTTACCCATCGGATTTTTCCTTGGGGGTGAGGAGTTGCACAATAATCATCACGCGTTTGGTACTTCTGCGAAATTTTCCACGCGCTGGTGGGAGTTTGATTCAGGCTGGCAGGTGATTCGTTTGCTGCGATTATTTGGTCTTGCCAATCCCAAGCGTGTGGTGCCGCAACCGCGCATTATCAGCAGTAAAAATATTATTGATACCGATACACTGAAAGCATTAATCACTTATCGTTTTCAATTGATGTCGCGATATAGCTGTGATGTGATTCTTCCTGCGCTGAAAGAAGAAAAGAAGCGTGCGAGCAAGGCATCACGTGCATTATTGCGTCGTGCTAAAACTGCATTGGTGCGTGATACTTCCATCATGAAGGCATCGCATAAATCGGTACTCTCGAATGTGCTGGAGAATTTCCAGTCGTTAAATGTGATTTATCAATTTCGCATGCGCTTGCAGGATATCTGGAGTAAAAGTACGGCGACGCAAAAAGAATTGCTGGATGCTTTGCAGGAATGGTGTCAGCAAGCAGAAGCAACTGGAATTGAAGTGCTGAAGCGATTTTCCGCACATTTAAAAACATACGTGCCGCAATAAGGTCGTGTCGGTTTGTGAGTTATCGACGCCGCATACTGAAGCGGCGTCTTCCCGTGGCTTGTCCGCAGAAGGACGTCTTCTCGCGGCTGAAGGCTATTTAATATAGATCCCTTTAATATAGATCCCGCCAGCAAATATCACCGCAAACAAAAAAACCCTTCCATCTCGCGATGAAAAGGTTTATTTGGCCTTTGATAGGCAGGCAAACTTTATACTTTTGTTTCCTCAAACATGACATGCATGCCATCTTTGCCGGTTGCGGCATTGTAGGCGCGTTTGTCATAACGCTTGAACTTCAGTTTGTTCGTAGTCGTCTTCTTGTTTTTTTTCTTCGTGGTAAACGTGCCGGTTGCTTTGCCAAGCCGGGTTTTACCAGTTGATAACAGCTTAATAATTTCGCGCATGAGAATTACCTTAATTAGTCTTTAGCGGAGATTTGATCGCGCAACTTCATATCGTTCAGGACAGCTTCAATACCATACTTGTCAATGATACGCATGCCACGTGTGCTAACGCGGAGGCGAACGAAGCGCTTTTCGCTTTCCAGCCAGAAGCGTTTGTATTGTAAATTCGGTAGGTAGCGACGCTTGGTCTTGTTATTGGCATGGGAAACATTGTTGCCTACCATTGGTCCCTTGCCTGTAATTGGACATTTTCTAGCCATGTTTTACTCTCTATCGTGTGATTTGCTTCGAAGAATTATTTTACGGCACCATCAATGAAACCGCTGTTTACCCGCGGCAAATAGCCAAACGCGCGCTGTTTCATAATGCAGCGAGGATCATTCTCGCGCATAACCATCCTTCCGGGAATCCCACTCCCAGCCTTGCCGATCGTGAACTCACGCAATCCATCAAACAGGCGCTGGAATTAATCGATATCGCCGTGGTGGATCATGTGATCGTCGGTGATCCCGAGTGTTTTTCCTTTGTTGAGCATGGAGAGATGTAATTTGATCAGTTTTGATTGGTATTTAATTTAATGATAATTAATGTTTATTTTTTATAAAAAGGAAAAAAATATGAAAATCGATCAGTCTGGTTTATACTTAATAAATCAGAGGAGATGCATTATGACGATAACCGACCCACATTTAAAACATGCCAAATCATTGCGAGGCAACACTTCTTTCGCCAGCAGCGAAGCGACAGAACTTGATCCGGGCACAGCCGGGCGAGCGATTGTTGATGGATTGCAATATTTAAAAAATCGACTGGAATGGTCTGGCACCAAAATCGCGCAAATACTGCATTTGCCTGCCAATACTTTAAATACCTGGTTAAAAAACGGGATTGTTCCCATCAGCCAGACAAAACTTCATCCCGATATTCAGGTCATCATCCATTTGCTAGCCATCCATCGCAGCCTGGAAGCCATGTTCGACAATCCAGCTCATCAGCAGGCATGGTTAACCACTTTTCATCCTGAATTAAATGCCATTCCAGAAGAGTTAATGGCTGAATCCATCAGCGGATTGATTTTTGTTCGTCAGTATCTTGATTATGTGAGAGGAAGAGGCGCCTGATGGAACTTTTTCGCATTATTGAATCGCAGAATGGCGTTTTATACCCTTATCGCGCAACGCAAAATGGCGAGCGAGCACGGCAACTGGCGTTATTACTGGAAAACACAAAACCTGAAAATTTATATCCCGAATGGCACACTCTCATTGCCACGCCTTTCCGATATTCACCACCACACACTATTGCGCGTTTTAGACCAGCGTATGGAAAAAATATTTTTTACGGTTCAGCCCTGGAAGAAACAGCGCTTTATGAACATGCGTTTCACTTTATGCGCCAACGATTACATTTGGCAGAAATAAACCAGAATGGAACAAGAACCATCTTTTCAGTCGAAGCAAATACAAACCATTCCATCAATTTAAAGGATTACGAAGACTGCTCTCTTATCATGAATAAAAATGACTATGGCGCTTCGCATCAATTTATTGCAAACAAAGCATCCACCTTTATCATCTACCCATCTTGCCGCGACCCACAGCAGCGGGAAAATGCTGCCATTCTTGATATCAAACACTTAAAAAAGACCCTTGAATGGCAAACGCCCATCCATTTTTTTTACGATAATGAAAAACACAACCTGCATTGGCTTGAATATGATTTAGCGATTGAATGGGTA
>JABDFQ010000020.1 GCA_013286495.1 Gammaproteobacteria bacterium
TGTGCATGTTCATACATCTGGCTTTCCAGTTTTGCAATTTTGGTAGAAAGCTGTTGCGGTGAAAGTGCCAGATATTCCGTCGTGGAATCTGCTGCTTTATGTTTGGGAAATAATCTGCCGCGCGGACTATTATCTGCATACGCACCTTCCATCACATCATGCACTTTTTTCACGATGCTCGTCGGTGTGATGCCATGCGCTTCGTTATATTCATGCTGTCGTTGACGGCGACGTTCTGTTTCATCGATAGCACGCTGCATGGAACCAGTCATGCGATCAGCATATAAAATAGCTGTACCATGCAAATTACGCGCGACACGACCAATGGTTTGTATAAGTGATGTTTCAGAACGTAAAAAACCTTCCTTATCCGCATCAAGAATAGCCACTAGTGATACCTCCGGTATATCAAGACCTTCACGCAATAAATTAATTCCAACTAGCACATCGAATGTACCCAAACGTAAATCACGAATAATTTCCACTCGCTCGACTGTTCCCACATCGGAATGCAAATAACGCACGCGTACATTATGCTCTTCCAGATATTCCGTCAAATCTTCTGCCATGCGTTTAGTGAGTGTTGTTACTAGTACTCGCTCACCTTTTTCCACACGTTTATTTATTTCTGATAACAAGTCATCCACTTGTGTCGTTGCAGGTCGCACTTCCACTTCTGGATCAAGCAAACCGGTTGGTCGTGCCAATTGTTCAGCTATGACATCCGATTGATCGAGTTCATATTGTGATGGTGTAGCGGAAACATAAATAGTTTGCGGTGCTCTTGCAGTAAATTCATCAAAACGCATGGGGCGATTATCCAGCGCGGAGGGTAAACGAAAACCATATTCCACTAATGTTTCCTTGCGCGATCTATCGCCACGATACATGCCATGTAATTGCGGAATGGTGACGTGTGATTCATCAATTATTAACAATGAATCAGAAGGTAGATAATCAAATAAAGTGGGCGGTGCTTCGCCTGGTTGTCGGCCGGATAAATAACGTGAATAATTTTCAATTCCCTGGCAATATCCTAATTCTTTCATTAATTCGAGATCATAGGTTGTGCGTTGTTCCAGTCGTTGTGCTTCGACTAATTTATTCAGTTTATATAATTCTTCGAGGCGATCACGTAAATCCACTCTAATCTGATCGATCGCATTGACAATCGTATCGCGTGGCGTCACGTAATGTGATTTGGGATAAATTGTTAAACGCGGCACACGACGTGTGACTTCACCGGTTAATGGATCGAAATAAGATAAATTTTCAATTTCATCACCAAATAATTCTACGCGTACCGCTTCGCTATCAGACTCAGCAGGATAAATATCGATAACATCACCGCGTACACGATAAGTTGCACGATGCAAATCTACATCATTACGCGTGTATTGTAATTCTGCGAGGCGTCGCAAAATAAAGCGCTGATCGACTTTGTCACCGCGATCCAGATGCATGACCATGCTTAAATAAGTACGCGGATCACCCAGACCATAAATTGCAGAAACCGTTGCGACAATGATGGTGTCGCGACGTTCGAGTAAGGCTTTGGTCGCTGACAGACGCATTTGTTCGATGTGATCGTTGATTGAAGCATCCTTGGCAATATACGTATCAGAAGAAGGAACATAAGCTTCAGGCTGATAGTAATCGTAATAAGACACAAAATATTCAACAGCATTATGCGGAAAAAATTCCTTCATCTCGCCATAAAGTTGTGCAGCGAGAGTTTTATTGGGCGCAAGAATCATCGTAGGACGACCAATCGATTGAATGACATTTGCCATGGTAAACGTCTTGCCAGAACCAGTGACACCCAGCAAGGTTTGATAGGCCAGACCATTGTTAATGCCGCCAATCAGTTGTCTGATAGCGTTTGGCTGGTCGCCGGAAGGCGCAAATGATGATGTTAAAACAAATTCTTGTGTCATATAGCTATATGAATTTAATTTATTTATAATCCCACCCAATAAAAACGAGGGGCGTTCATTTTCAACCTCTTGAATTCTTCCTGATTATAGCGACTCGGAGCAACATCACAATGACAAAAGATTTAGCATTGGAATTAGCGCAACGTATTCAACGTATCAAACCCTCACCTACCCTGGCCGTGTCAGCTCGTGCAGAAGAATTACAGGCCGAAGGCAAACCGATTATTAATCTGGGTGTTGGCGAACCCGATTTTGATACACCGGAGCATATCAAGGAAGCTGCAATCAGGGCGATTCATGATGGACGTACCAAATATACTGCAGTTGATGGCACAAAAAGCCTGAAAAAAGCCATTATAGACAAATTTTCCCGTGAAAATCATTTAAATTATGAGCCAGCACAAATTTTAGTCTCCTCTGGCGCCAAACATAGTATCTATAATTTATTTACCGCCGTATTAAATCCTGGTGATGAAGTCATCATTCCAGCGCCTTACTGGGTGTCTTATCCTGATATGGCAAAACTCGCTGATGCCAATCCCGTAATTGTCAAAACAGATTTTTCTACCCATTTCAAAATGACACCTGCGCAATTGAAAGCTGCAATCACAGACAAAACACGCATTGTCATTCTGAATAGTCCTTCCAACCCAACGGGTATGGCATATTCTGCTAGTGAATTAAAAGCGCTGGGTGAAGTTATTCTGCATTATCCGGGCATTATTGTGATGAGTGATGATATCTATGAACATAATTTGTGGAACCATTTACCTTTCACCAATATCGTAAATGCGTGTCCTGAATTATATGATCGTACGGTTGTTATCAATGGCGTTTCAAAATCCTATGCCATGACAGGCTGGCGTATTGGTTATGCGGCAGGTCCTGCGAAAATTATTGGTGCCATGAAAAAAGCCCAATCACAAAGTACATCCAATCCCGCGAGTATTTCGCAATATGCTGCAGAAGCAGCTTTATCAGGTGATATGAAATATGTGCAACTGATGACGGAGGCTTATAAAAAACGACACGATTTTCTTATCAATGAATTTAAAAATATACCAGGCTTAAAATGTTTGCCTTCCGATGGCACTTTTTATACGTTTCCCAATATTGAAGCATTTTTAAATCGGGATCCGTCGGTAACAAATGATATTGAATTTGCCGAATTTCTTTTGACTCAGGCGAATATTGCACTTGTTCCTGGTTCTGCTTTTGGTACACCAGGTTATGTGCGTCTCAGTTATGCAACCAGCATGGAAAATCTTGAGCAAGCAGTAGCAAATATTAAAAAAGCACTGGGATCCATTCAGTAAATAAAAAATAAAACGGGATAATTGTGTTGAATTCCATTATCAACCTGCTGGATTCAATTTTGAAACCAGCGGGTTATAAGAAGACAAATAAAAATGCAAGTCAGGTAAATAAACCACTCAGGATACAAACTATTTATCGATCAGGAGCGTCGCTAAAAAAAATAGTTCCGCGCGTGACCGATGATTTGTTACTGAATAGACAAAAGGAATTTTTGCTCAGGGAAACAAAATACGCTTCAGTGGAAGAAATTGTTTTGCCAAAAAATAAATTGGTAGTGGGTTTGACACGACACGCTCATTTATTTATGGGACATGGTGTGTTTGTTTATGAACGTGATATTCCCTATACAGATGAGTGGCGGGAATTAAAAACCAAAGCGCAAGGCTATTGTGGCATTGCATTTTTTCAAACCAATTGCGAAATAAAATGCTTGCGCATCATGCAACATTCCCAGTCGGGCAAGCCTGCTATTTGCCGATATCTGATCGATCACAAAGCGATCTCACTAGCTCCAAGGGAATGGTTAATCAGGCATGAGGTTTCTTGCTGAAATACATAAAAATTCTATTGACGATGACATTATCCGATATTAGTATTCTCGTCACTTGAAGTTACATTCCCCGGTAGCTCAGTCGGTAGAGCAAGTGGCTGTTAACCACTGGGTCGGCGGTTCGAGTCCGTCCCGGGGAGTAAAAATATTCGAAGTCTGCATTCCCTCGCGAGCTGGATGCCAGCTAAAAACATGCTGGCATGACAAACCAAAAAAAACATTGGATCATCTTTTTGCACAAGGAAAATATAAATGACAGCGAAAACTGGAGGTCTGGAAGGAATTGTTGTTGGTGATACGACGATTTCTACTGTTGGCAAGGAAGGTGTTGGGTTAACTTATCGTGGCTATGATATTCATGATCTTGCAAAATATTCCACCTTTGAAGAAGTCGCTTATCTACTGATATATGGTGAACTGCCAACCCTTGCGCAATTGCAAGCGTATCGTGAAAAACTCATCAAGATGCGACGTCTGCCGAATGAATTAAAATTATTACTGGAAACCATTCCAGGTTCTGTGCATCCCATGGATGTATTGCGTACTGGAATTTCCATGTTAGGTACTCTCGAACCAGAAACCGCGCAATATTCCGGTCAGCAAATTGCAGATCGACTGATTGCCTGTACACCGGGCATGTTACTTTACTGGTATCAATTTCATCGAAACAACAAACGCATTGAAACCTGGCAAAGTGAAGAAAAAACCATTGCTGGTTATTTCCTGCATTTACTTCACGACAAAAAACCAGAAGATGAACAACGTCAGGCGGTCGATGTTTCACTTATTCTATATGCGGAGCATGAATTTAATGCTTCCACTTTTGCTGCGCGTGTCACGACATCCACTGGTTCTGATTTTTATTCTGCAATTGTTTCTGCGATTGGCACTTTGCGTGGACCTTTGCATGGCGGCGCCAACGAAGAAGCCATGCGATTGATTACGCAATTTAAAACACCAGAACAGGCAACAACGGGTGTGAAGGAAATGCTGGCGAAGAAGGAAAAAATTATGGGTTTTGGCCATCGTGTTTATAAAATTTCTGATCCGCGTTCTGACATTATAAAAAAATGGTCAGAAAAACTTTCGCAACAAGCGCGCGATGGATATTTATATGCAGTGTCCGAAGCGATAGAAAAAGTCATGTGGGATGAGAAAAAATTATTTCCCAATCTCGATTTTTACAGTGCGACTGCCTATCATTTTTGCGGCATTCCTACGCCTTTGTTTACACCGATTTTTGTCATGTCACGTTTAAGTGGATGGAGTGCGCATATTCTTGAACAGCGTGCCAACAATCGTTTGATCCGACCGGAAGGCAATTATACTGGCCCTGCTCCGCGCGCATTTACTCCTATCGAAAAACGAGGTTAATAATGGCATTGCATACTGTTGATGAAAATATTCGTCCTGCACCTGATGCAGAATTAGTAACCATTGCAGATTATGTGCTGAAAAATAATTTGCAAAGCGATGTTGCTTATACGACAGCACGCTATTGTTTGATGGATGCACTGGGCTGTGCCATCCTCGCCTTGCAATATCCAGCTTGCACAAAATTACTGGGCCCTATTATTCCTGGCACGATTGTTCCAGATGGTGCGCGTGTGCCTGGCACTGCTTATGTTCTTGATCCGATTCTTGCTGCTTTTAATATTGGCACGTTGGTGCGCTGGCTGGATTTTAATGATACCTGGCTTGCTGCGGAATGGGGACATCCTTCTGATAATCTCGGCGCCATTCTTGCGATTGCAGATTATCTTAGTAGAAAAAATATTGCGAATGGAAGAAAACCGCTGGTAATCAAAGATGTATTAACAGCCATGATCAAGGCACATGAAATTCAGGGCGTACTCGCACTGGAAAATGGCTTTAATCGTCTGGGATTTGATCATGTGATTCTGGTGAAGATTGCCTCCACTGCTGTTGCCACACAAATGCTTGGCGGTACACACGAACAGATTATCAACGCGCTTTCACAAGCCTGGCTGGATGGTGCCGCATTACGTACGTATCGTCATGCACCCAATACAGGTTCACGCAAATCCTGGGCAGCTGGTGATGCTACCAGTCGTGCTACACGTCTTGCCTGGCTCACGATGCAGGGAGAAATGGGTTATCCCAGTGTGCTGACAGCAAAAAAATGGGGTTTTTATGATTGCATCCTGAAAGGCGGTTCTCTCAAAATCGGCCGTCCATTGGGAACGTATGTCATGGAAAATGTATTATTTAAAATTTCCTTCCCTGCTGAATTCCATGCACAAACCGCTGTGGAATGCGCGATATTATTGCATCCACAAGTGAAAGATAAATTAAATCAGGTGCAAAAAATTATTTTAACCACTCAGGAATCTGCAGTGCGCATCATCAGCAAGTCTGGCCCGTTACATAATCCAGCTGATCGCGATCATTGCTTGCAATACATGGTGGCGGTTGCCCTGTTACAAGGCGATCTTAAAGCAGATTATTACGAAGACAAATTCGCGCTTAATCCTGCTATCGATCAATTGCGCGATAAAATGGTGGTTGAAGAAGACAAGGTTTATACGGTTGATTATCTTCACCCTGAAAAACGTTCCATTGCCAATTCCATCCAGATATTTTTCAAGGATGGAAGCAGCACAGATAAAATTACAGTTGAGTATCCTGTCGGCCATCGCAGACGTCGTGAAGAAGGTATTCCATTAATGTTTGACAAGTTTGCCAAGGCTGCAGCAACGCATTATCCAGCACCAAAGGTTCAGAAGTTATTGTCCTTGTTTAAAGACCCACAAACACTGGAAGCAATGCCTGTGAATGAATGGATGGATTTGTTTGTTGTTTGAGCTATTTGCTTTTGATAAGATAGCTGCGCAACGTTGTTTTTTAATCATTTAAATGACTTTCAAAAGGAGTTTGATATATGAAGAAGATTGCTACCATTATTGCTACCACAGCTGCAGTTGCATTTATTGCTGCTCCATTCACAGCAACCGTTGTGAATGCAAAAAATGTTAAATGCTACGGTGTGAATGCTTGCAAAGGCAAAAGCAAATGCAAGACTTCCCAAAATTCTTGCAAAGGCAAGAACAGCTGTAAAGGTAAAGGCATGAGTATGATGTCCGCCAAGAAATGTTCCAAGAAAGGTGGCACGACATCAGATAGCATGTCATCCAATGATACGACCGGCACCACCGGCGGCAATGACGCTACCAACGGTAGTTAATTGATCATGAAAAAAGAGCATTTCGAAAGAAATGCTCTTTTTTATTTTCCCTCTTATGAATAATCTTCCCTCTGAACGTTTACAACTTGGATTTGGTCTGGGCTTACGACCAGAGCATTATGAGGCTATTCTTTCGGCCTCTCCACAAGTCGACTGGTTTGAAATCCTGACGGAAAATTATCTGGTACCTGGCGGCAAACCACTCTATTACCTCGATAAAATACGTGAACACTATCCAATGGTCATGCACGGTGTTTCCATGTCTATCGGAAGTTGTGATCCACTCGATTGGGATTACCTAAAATCTGTCAGGGAATTGGCAAAGCGTATTGAACCTGAATGGATATCTGATCATTTATGCTGGACAGGCGTAAATCAAAAAAATGTACATGATTTATTACCTCTGCCTTATACCGAAGAAGCGATTGATCATTTGGTTGATAGAATCAGACAGGTGCAGGATTTTCTGGGACAACGAATTTTACTGGAAAATGTTTCCAGTTATTTAACATATAAACATTCTGCATTAACAGAATGGGATTTTCTGGTGGAAGTCTGTGAGCGTGCTGATTGTTTGTTATTACTGGATGTGAATAACGTTTATGTGAGTTCCGTCAATCACGAATTTAATCCAATGACTTATATTAATGCGTTGCCAGCAAAACGTATTTATCAAATTCATTTGGCAGGACATGATGATATGCAATCCTACATTATCGATTCGCATGATCATGATGTATGTGATGCAGTATGGGATTTATATGCCGCGACTATCAAACAGATTGGTCAGGTTTCCACAATGATAGAAAGAGATGATGATATTCCTGCTTATGAAGTGTTATTAAAGGAATTGCAGCGCGCACGCCATATTAATCAGCTCATATTAAGGGATGGCGCAGCATGAGCGATTTGCTGAATTTGCAAAAACAATTTCAGTCATATTTGCTGCATGATGATGTCGATATGCAAAACCATATTGTTAATACGCAACAAGTCTCTGCTGATACACGTTTAATGATTTATGCTGATGCGTATCGTTCACGTTTGCTGGAAGCGCTGGAAGCGAGCTATCCTGCATTAAAAGAATATCTGGGCGATGAAGCATTTTATCATCTGGGACATGAATATCTTGACTGCTACCCTTCCACCTTTCGTTCGATTCGCTGGTTTGGCGATAAGCTGCCGGATTATCTGCAAGTACACGCAGAGTATCATGAATATCCTTATCTGGCAGAATTAGCGCGAGTGGAATGGATCATGTCGCTAGTTTTTGATGCAGAAGATTGTGAAATATTGACAGCTGATGATTTGTTACAACTTCCAGCCGAAGCATGGGAAAATTTACAAATTGCATTCACACCTTCTGTGCATGTGTTATCGCTTTCCTCGAATGTCGTGCAAATCTGGCGTGCACTGACAGATGATGAAGAAGTGCCTGAACCCGAATATTATGAGCAACCGCTGCATTGGGTTTTCTGGCGTAATGAATTAATCAATCAATATCTTTCTGTGATAGCTGATGAAGCAAGTGTCATGAACAATAAAAATATGACATTTACTTTTTTATGCGAAAACTTCTGTCAGGAAATGGAAGAAGAGCAAGCTGTGATGCGTGCGGCTTCATTGCTGAGAAAATGGATTGATAATGGAATGATTCGTAATATTAAATAAGGAGATTGAAATGAAAAATGAATATTTGTCACGTGTAATAAAAACTCTTTTAACCCTCGCCGCTGCAAGTTCAGTATTGGCTTCCACATCAACACTCGCAGCAAAAAATGAGCCAGCACAGGAAAAATGTTATGGGATTGCAAAAGCAGGCATGAATGATTGTCAGACCGCAGGACATTCCTGTTCGGGTTCAGCCGTAAAAGATAATCAGGCGGATGCATTTATATTTTTACCCAAGGGACTTTGCACACGCATTGTCGGCGGCAGTCTGGTTACAAAATAAGGGAGAGTATCATGAAGTTTATATCTAAATTTATTTTTGCCTGTTGCATGTATGTGATTAGCATGAATATGTTTGCTGCAGATACTTATACGTTTGATCCCAATCATTCTTATGTGTTGTGGCATGCCAGCCATTTTGATTTTTCCCATCCGTCGGGAAAATGGCTGGTAAATGGCACGTTAATACTCGATAAGGAAAATCCGGACAAAAGTAAAGTGGATATCAGTATTAATGTCACGGATCTTGCAACAGGCATTCCTGAATTTGATAAACATCTGAAAGGCGAATTATTTCTTGATGTTGCCAAATATCCAACAGCAAAATTTGTCAGTGATAAAGTGATAGCTCATGGTAATACAGCAAAAGTGCAAGGCATGTTGACATTGCATGGTGTCACAAAACCAGTCACTCTCAATGTCAAACTAAATAAATCAGGTGTAAGTCCAGTCACAGATAAAATGACAGTTGGTTTTACCGCATCGACAGTCATCAAACGTTCAGAGTTTGGGATTACCTCTTATTTGCCTGGTGTGAGTGATGAGGTGAAGATTGATATTGAAGCGGAAGCTTATAAGCAGTAACAGTTTTTTTGATTTTTTTAGCAATAAAATCTTGTATCAGTTGCGTAATCGCTTGCTTGCGTTGTGGCAGGGTTTTCTTCAGGCAATGCTCGTAAATTTGCGCAACTGGTTTCTTGCTGAAAATATTACTATTGCCTGGCTGGTTTTTTTTAGAAACACTTTCATGATATATCTTTATCATTCCCGTTATTTGCGCACCATTACGTTCGCCAATCAGCTCAGCAACCTGATTATCGCTTACGCTTTGTGACAGAATATTACCTTCGTGTTTATCAAGTTTCAGGTAGATATTTTTCAATATATCGCACGCATCTGTGAATATCAGCTTACTGAGTTCAGCATCATAAAACATGTCGCTAATCAATTTTGCCAGTGAATCAACTACCAGAAAATCCTGTCGTGAAGAGATAAGAGAAAAAATAGCTTCTGGATTATTAGTTCTTATTTTGCTGAAAATATGAAAGGAATGATTGTGAGTTATATTAACCTGATTGAGAAGGGTTGAATATTGTAAAATAATTTTCAGGACATCATCAGGAAGTGATACTGTGTTTTTATGTATATACAAATAAAATTTTAAAACATGCAACACGTTTTCCAGTCCAGTAATTTTTAATCGGTACGGACAATTTTCCGAGATGAGCATTTGCAACAATATACTGATGCATTCAGAATCAATATCCATATGGGATAAATCAATATTGAGATAATATAAATCACGATGAGATTTGGCTGCTGTCAGACGCTGTGCTAGCGTTGTTATACTTGCTACGCCGAGCGATGAATCATGTATGTTTGTATTTAGATTGATTGTATTTTGCTTAAAAGGTAACCCTTTGGATATTTGATCCAGTATCAGCTGAAATCGCCTGTGATATTTCATTTCATGTTTGTTTACAAATGAAGAGACTAATGGAGGTATTCCACATTTAGTCAGGCATTTATTGATTTGATGAAATGGAACAGCGGGTGAATGTAAATTATCACGATAAACTAATTCCATTGTTGTTCTAAGATCCTGTGCAGTAGCAGCAGTAATTTCACCTGTGAATACAATTTCTGATTCAGGCATGTCTTTTTCATTTCTAAAAAGATTGATTGCTTTAGCAGATGTATACATTCCACTTTCATTATATCCATAATATTTAAATCCACTTTCAGTACACTCTTCTATCAAAACCTGAAATACTCTGGAATCAAATTTTATTTGCAGGAAATTGCAGCCGACATAATGCATGACGGCGGGCATGAGATGAGAATGTAATTTTTGGCTATTCATGGTTTGAAATTCTGAGTAAATTTATATTTATTTAGCGGCTATTTTGTTCAATTATTGTCAGCATGTCAAATGTTACAAATTAACTCATTGATGAATAGCATTATTTGCTTTACCGCCAAGCTGATTTAAAGCACCTTTGGTGCCATCAATTATTGAACTGAAGCTGGATTTCATATTATCCAGCGCGGGAGAAACAACAGAACCTAACCATGCGACTTGTGGTGCAAAATAAGGAACGAATTTTGATTGTACCCACCAGTCTTCTTTGGCAAACGGTGATAATTGCACGAGAAAAATAAGCGCAATCACAAATAAAAATCCGCGTAATAACCCAAACACTGCACCTAATATTCGGTTGCCAAAGGCAATAAAGCCACGTTGCACAAAAGCATTCAATATCATTTTTATCAAGCCGCCGACGATCAGTGTCGCAAAAAATAAAATGGCGAAACTGACGCAAATGGTCGTATAAGAAGCTGCGGTTGCAGTGCTAGTGCCAACTGCACTCGTCGTATGATTGACTGCATCCTGAACGACAGAAGTCTGATTAAAATAATTTGCCAGTGGTGTAGTGAATGCGATTGCGACAGCAAATGCGGCAATTAATGTTAGCAAGGAAGTTAATTCACTGATGAGCCCGCGTGTAAAACCGATGAGGATGGATAAAAATAAAATGGCGATAATAAGATAATCGATAATATTCAAACCACTTAGTAAGCTATCCATCAGTTCACTCCTTGCAGGTCATCGATTTGTTTATTATATCAAGACTGTGGCTCGGTCACGTTTTTATTGGGCTAATTAATTGAATGTATGAAGTTATTCTATCATCCTGAGTGCGGCTCTTGCTTTTGCGCGAAGGATCTCCTGTTCAGTTCAGTAGCGTCATTGCGAGCGCTTTTCAGCGAAGCAATCCATGCATGGTATGAATGGATTGCTTCGCTGAAAAGCGCTCGCAATGACGCTACTGAGATGACAGCTCTCCGTAATACTCACCTATCCTGTCTGGCACATCGCTAAATACCGCATCAACGCCCCATGAAAATAATTCCTGTGCACGTGCAGGATCATTCACGGTGTAGCACAATAACCATTTCCCCTGCTCCTTGATTTCGCGTGCCATTGTTTCTGTCATGATTCTTTCATTCACATTAATGGAAACACATTGCAATTCATCGCTTATTTCTCGCCAGTTTTTTTCCCAATCATGTAACAACATGCCTAGCTGGCAATTGGGTGCATAACGACGTAGCAGGCGTAAAGCTTCAAATGAGAAGCTGGAAAATAAATAATTGTCATTGGCTTTTTGTAAATAAGGCTGCATTTCCCTGATGACATGTTTCACCAGATTTTCCTCATGTTGCGACAATGTTTTTATTTCAATATTTGCTGCAATATGTGCTTCCTGCAAAAATGCAATGACTGTCATCAATGAGGGAATGCGTTCGCCAGAAAATGCTGTATTAAACCATTTGCCAGCATCCAGTGATTGTAAATAAGCATAAGGCTGGCTGCATAATAAGCCGCGCGCATTTGTGGTGCGATCAAGATCATCATCATGAAATATGACGGGAATGCCGTCACTACTTTGCATGACATCAAACTCAACCCATTTCAGATTTAATTGCGCTGCCTTGATGAATGAAGCCATGGTATTTTCCGGTGCATAACCACATGCACCGCGATGGCCAATTACACGAGAATGAAATTTCAATGTCACAAGTTATTCCTGTTATGTTCACCACGACAACACATCAATGATTTATTTTTTGCAAGATTACATCAGGGAACGAAGCAATCACAACGGTTGCCTGCATGCTGACTTTATTGCCTACCTGCACAGGCGCGCTTGCTCCTGCCATTTTTGCCATCATGATTTGATTGCCAGCCACCATTGGTGCCGGTGCAATCGGTGATGCGCCAAAATCAATGCTATATAAATAATATTTTTGTTCGGGATAAATCTTGTTGAGACTATCGATTTCAGCTTTGGCTTGCAGATATAAATTATTACGCAAATCTGCATTGGCTTTTTGCAATTCATCCTCAGCAGGTGTGAATGCAACATTATCTATCGTATATGTCTCACCGGGTTTGCTGATTTTTTTGGCTTTATCTCGCAAGCCTGATAATTCATTTTGTGGCAATCTTGCTTGTGCAGTAATTTGTACACGTTCAAGACCGGATTGATCCAGTGAGCGATTGAAAGCAATCATATGCCAATCACCTTTATCAGAAAGTTGTTTTAATTTATTCATGACATCATTCTGAATCGCACCCATTCCCTGATCATTAATCGCAGCATTTACGCCGACATAAACAAGTGCTGTATTGGTGGTCACCCATTGATCGGCTTGTAATTGCAGCGACACCTTGTTTAATAAAGGCGCAGGATCAATATCGGCAAAAGCAGGTAAAGCAAGAAAAAGACTAATAATGAACAACCAGAAACTTTTTATCATGGATAACCACTCCTGTTTAATATCCTTATATTATGAAGGCTTCCCATTCCTGGCTCAACTGCTAAAATACCCCTCTACTTTCTAACCTGTTAAAACTGATGATTTTTATGCAAACTGCTGATGTTTTCCATCCACCACTTCCAAAAAAATCCGGGGAAATTTCCATCTGGAAAAATTTGCAGGGATCAAGCACAGCGCTTGCGATTGCATCTGTTATGGCCGAGCGCAAACAGCCATTGTTGATTATTGCCGAAGACAGTCTTGCTGTTGCGCATTTGCTGGATGCCTTGCAGTTTTTCACACAAGCAGCGGAAAAACTGCATTATTTTCCTGATTGGGAAACTTTGCCTTACGATCATTTTTCACCGCATCAGGATATTATTTCCGAGCGTCTTGCGGTTTTATCACGTTTGCCGCACATGCAAGATGGTGCTGTCATTACGACCGTTGCCACCATGATGCATCGTCTGCCGCCACGACATTTTCTTGATGCACATGGATTAATGCTGAAAGTGGGTGATAAATTAAACCCCGATATTCTGCGCACACAATTAACGCAAGCTGGCTATCATCATGTCAGTCAGGTGCGTGAACATGGCGAATTTGCCATTCGTGGTTCCATCATTGATTTATTTCCCATGGGTAGTCATACACCTTTTCGGATTGATTTGTTTGATGATGAAGTGGATTCCATACGCGTTTTTTCCACTGAAACACAATTATCACAAGATAAAATTACTGATATTCATTTATTGCCAGCACGCGAATTTCCCATGACAGAAAATGCCATCGAACATTTTCGTCAGGCATTTCGCAGCCAATTTAGCGGCAATCCACTGAAGTGTCCGTTGTATCAGGATATAACAGATGGTATTTATTCACCTGGTATTGAATATTATTTACCTTTATTTTTTGAAAAAACCGCAAGTTTATTTGAATATTTACCGGAAAATACGCTGATTATTACAATAGGTGAAATTCAGACAAAAGCAGTGGAATTCTGGCAGGAAATTGCTGCACGTTATGAACAAGGTCGCTACGATATCACTCGTCCCTTGCTGCCACCTTCGCAAGCTTTTATTCCAGTGGATAATTTAAATCAATCCTTGCATCAGTACGCTGATATTCAAATTAATAATGCAACCAGAAAAAATGCGCATGAATTTGCAACCTTACCTGCTCCGCAACTGGAAATTAATCACAAGGCTTCACAACCTTTGCAACCCTTGCAGGATTATATTGCAAATAATGAAACACGAATTTTATTTTGCGCGGAAACATTAGGTCGGCGTGAAGTGATTCTGCAATTATTTCGTGGCATTGCCTTATCGCCAAAATTTTTTCATGGCTGGTCAGATTTTTTAGCATCAAACGAACGTTTTGGCATGGTAGTGACTGCACTGGAGCAAGGATTTGTACTGCAACAACAAAAGATCACTGTGCTGCCGGAAACACAGTTATACGGTCAGCGCGTCATGCAACGTCGTTTACGCAAAAAGACGGTGCAAGATCCTGATGCATTAATTCGTGATCTTACTGAATTACAAATTAATGATCCTGTTGTGCACATTGATCATGGTGTTGGACGTTATCGTGGTTTGCAAACCCTGAAAGTGGGTGATCATGTTGGTGAATTTTTAATGCTGGAATATCAGCACCAGGCAAAATTATATGTGCCTGTTTCATCCTTGCATTTCATTAGTCGTTATACCGGAGCAGACCCTGAACATACTCCCATGAATAAATTGGGTACTGACCAATGGTCGCGTGCCCGCCGTCGTGCTGCAGAAAAAATTCGGGATGTAGCAGCAGAATTACTCGATTTATATGCAAAACGTGCAGCTCGCAGTGGACATGTTTATGAATTGCCAGAAGAAGCGTATGCAACATTTGCAGCAGCATTTCCGTTTGAAGAAACACCTGATCAATTACAGGCAATTGATCAGGTGTTTGCAGATATGACATCCACCAAACCCATGGATAGAGTGATTTGTGGTGATGTTGGTTTTGGCAAGACAGAAGTGGCATTACGCGCTGCGTTTCTTGCGGTGCAAAATAGTAAACAAGTCGTATTACTGGTTCCCACTACTCTTCTTGCCCAGCAGCATTTTGAAAATTTCCGTAATCGTTTTGCTGAATGGCCAGTGCAAGTGGAAATGCTTTCACGTTTTCGCACTGGAAAAGAAAGTAAAAATGTTTTGCAGCGCATGGAAGAAGGCAAAGTGGATATTGTCATTGGCACGCATAAATTATTGCAGGACGATATTAAATTTAAATCACTGGGACTAGTGATTATTGATGAAGAGCATCGGTTTGGTGTCAAACAAAAAGAAAAATTAAAATCCTTGCGTTCCATGGTTGATATCCTGACATTAACTGCGACGCCAATTCCACGTACCTTGAATATGGCATTGGCGGGTATTCGTGATCTGTCTGTGATTGCTACACCACCGTTGCGTCGTTTATCCGTGAAAACATTTGTGCATGAATATCAGGATACGATTATCAAGGAAGCGATCCAGCGTGAAATCATGCGTGGTGGACAAGTGTATTTTCTGCATAATGAAGTAAATACGATTAATAAAAAAGCCGAAGATATCAAAGCGCTTATTCCTGAATCGCGTCCATTGGTTGCTCATGGACAAATGCATGAACGTGAACTCGAACGTGCGATGACGGATTTTTATCATCGTCATTATAATGTGCTAGTGTGTTCAACGATTATTGAAAGTGGAATTGATATTCCAACTGCCAATACAATTATTATTAATCGTGCCGATAAATTTGGACTTGCACAATTACATCAATTGCGTGGACGCGTGGGTCGTTCACATCATCAGGCTTATGCTTATCTACTCGCTCCACCGCGCAAACAAATGACATCGGACGCGATCAAAAGACTCGATGCCATTTCTTCGCTGGATGAGTTAGGCATTGGTTTTACGCTAGCAACACATGATCTTGAAATTCGTGGTGCAGGTGAATTACTGGGTGAATCACAAAGTGGTGATATTGAAGAAATCGGTTTTAGTTTATATATGGATTTATTATCACGTGCGGTCGACTCATTAAAAGCTGGCAAGGAACCGGATGCTGAAAAATCGTTATTGCAACATCGTTCAGAAGTTGATTTGCATATTTCAGCCTTGATTCCCGAAGATTATTTGCAGGATGTGCAATTACGTTTGCAATTTTACAAACGTATTGCCAATGCGCGCACACTATCTGAACTGGATGAAATTCAGGTAGAAATGATCGATCGTTTTGGGTTGCTCCCAGATCCTTTGAAAAATCTGATTGCGATAACGGAATTGAAACAGCAGGCAGATGCATTGGGAATTACCAAGATTGATGCGGGAGAAAAAGGCGGTAAATTTGAATTTAATGAACGACCAAATATCAAACCGGAAACAATTATCCGCCTGATACAAATGAAATCTGCGCGCTATAAACTGGATGGTGCGAATCGATTGCGATTTACACTGGATAAACATGAAGCGAAAGATAGAATACGATTGGTCGGTGAGTATTTACAGGAGTTGTCATCCTGAAGCAGGAGTCTGTCATCCTGAGCGCGGCTCTTGCTTTTGCGCGAAGGATCTCCCAATGAATTATGCATATTCATCATGAGATCCTTCGCGCAAAAGCAAGAGCCGCGCTCAGGATGACAGACTCCTGCTTCAGGATGACAGACTCCTGCTTCAGGATGACAGACTCTTGATTACAGCTCTCTGTTGCAGAAAGACAGCAAAATTTCGGTTATAAATTTAGGAATCATCATGCCATTCTCACATTTCTTTACCAGCTTTCCTGCAGACAGCGTTATCCTCACGCCTAACCGGCGCTTATCCGCCACACTCCATTTGCATTATCATCAACATCAAATTGCCGAAGAAAAATCCGCGTGGCCAACACCAGCGATCTTACCGCTCACAACGTGGCTGACTCAGTTATGGCATGATCATGCGCGAAAATCCTCAACTTCGCCTCTCTTGTTAAACGATGCACAAGAGCAATTTATCTGGGAAAAAATTATTGCAGAATCCAGTGAGCATAATTATTTATTACAAGTTTCTGAAACAGCAGAACTTGCACGTACGGCATTTGCTTTATTACAGCAATGGGAAGTCGATATACATCATCCGCTGTTCGCAAGCAGCGAAGATTATCAGGCTTTATCACGCTGGGTGAAGGTTTATCAACAACAATGCAAGGAAAATAAGTGGCTGGATACAGCAACCTTGCCCATTCATCTCATCAATAATTTACATTCTCTCACCTTGCCGAAAAATATTATTACTTACGGATTCACGGAATATTCACCACAACTGAAACGTGTTTTTTCTGCCTGTGAAACAATCGGTAGCAGTGTCGAAATATTATATCCAGAAACGATTACCCACTCTTCGAGTCGAATTGGTTTGCTGGATAGTGAAATGGAAATCGAAACACTCGCTCGTTTCGCCAGAGCCATTCATGAGCAGGAACCAGGGGCTAATATTGGTTGTGTTATTCCGACGCTGGATAAAATGCGTGATCGCGTCGTTCAAGTATTTTCTCAAGTGTTTGCAACAGATAACTTTTATGCGATAGATCAGGCGAACGTGCCATATAATATTTCTGCAGGAAAAAAATTATCACAAACTCCCATTATTCATACTGCATTATTATTATTATCACTCAATAAAAAAACATTGCCGCTCGAAAAATGCAGTCATTTACTTACCACACCATTCATTGGCGAAGCAGAACTTGAACGCATTCAACGTGCAAAATATGAATCGCAATTACGTTTCGACAATAAAAGCATGCTGACGCTTAAGACCATTATTGCCAGTCAAACGTGTCCACAATTAGGCAAACGTTTACTTAAAGTGATTTCTCAACTGGAAATGAGCGAAACCTATTTGCGTCATTCCGAATGGGCAAATCAATTTTGTCAGTTGCTTTCCCACATGGGTTGGCCAGGTGAGCGTAGTTTGAATAGCGAAGAATATCAGATTGTTGAAAGCTGGCTGAATTTGCTCACAGAATTTGCCACACTGGATGTTATTTCCCAACCGGTAACATACAATCAGGCATTACATCGTTTAAAAAAAATGGCTGCAAATAAAGTTTTTCAGGCGAAATCACCACAAACATCCATTCAAGTATTGGGTTTGCTCGAAGCTGCTGGCATACCATTTGATTATCTCTGGATAGCGGGAATGGATGATATTTCCTGGCCGCCGCAACCTAAACCCAATCCATTTATTCCGAAAAAATTACAGCGTGATTTGCAAATGCCGCATGCCACTGCTGAGCGTGAATTAACTTTTTGTACCTTGCTGATGCAGCAATTTACACAATGTAGTAAAAATATTATTTACAGTCATGCAGAAAAACAGGATGAACTGGAATTACAGCCTAGTCCATTAATTCGGGATGACAAGGAAATTACCTTGCATAACTTGCCATTGACCACGTGGTTATCTCCGGCTAAAAAAATATTTTTCAGCAGACAACTTGAAGTGATTTCTGATGACAACGCTCCTGCTATTACAGCAGATGAAAAAATACGTGG
This sequence comes from Gammaproteobacteria bacterium, assembly GCA_013286495.1. GTDB lineage: Bacteria > Pseudomonadota > Gammaproteobacteria > DSM-16500 > DSM-16500 > Aquicella. Next base: position 18,849 of record JABDFQ010000020.1, read on the forward strand.
CGGTGTGAGTGTACTCAAGCATCAAGCACTCTGTCCTTTCAAATCATTCGCAGAATGGCGATTACATGCACGTGCAATGGAAAGCCCATTGCCTGGTTTGCGCGCCAAAGATAGAGGGAATGTCATTCACAAATCACTTGAACTCATCTGGAATCAGTTGCTAAATCAGGCTAATTTGCTGGCCATGGATGATGATGCGCTGCATACATTAATTGAAGAATCCATACAGTCAGCATTAACCAGCGTGTCACATGCACATCATGAATATAAAATATATATTTCGCTGGAGAAAAAACGTTTGCAGCGTTTGTTGCATGAATGGATTAATTTTGAAAAAAGCAGACCACCTTTTAGTTTAATGACTAATGAAAAATCCCTGCAATATTCCCTGGGTGCGCTGGTGTTAAATATGCGTGTCGATAGAATTGATCAACTGGAAGATGGGACAAAATTCATCATCGATTATAAAACGGGAAAAAATAATGATGTAGGCACATGGTTTGGTGAACGACCGGAAGAGCCACAACTCCCCTTGTATGCGCTGATGGATGATGCCAATACCAGTGGCATTACTTTTGCGCAAGTGCATACAGAGGAACATTGTTTTAAAGGTATTAGTCATTATGCGATGGATATGAAAGGTGTGCGTGTATTTTCTGATATAAAAAAAACATCAGCCATATCCTGGCAGGAACAATTGCAACAATGGAAAGATATTCTCACGAAATTGGGAACAGATTTTTATTATGGTATTGCAAAAGTTGATCCCAAGGATCCCAAACAGACATGCAATTACTGTTCATTAAAACCATTCTGCAGAATTCAGGACGTGCAAGCATGAACCTTATCGAACAAGACAAACAACATCGCCTGCAAGCTCTCGATGCCAGCAAATCATTTATCGTGCAGGCACCAGCAGGTTCTGGCAAAACTGAATTATTAATTCAGCGTTTTCTCACTTTACTGGCAACGGTTGAATTACCAGAAGAAATTCTTGCCATTACATTTACAAAAAAAGCAGCGAATGAAATGCGTGCACGTGTCATCAAGGCATTAAAAAATGCCATGTATGAGGCAGAGCCTGAATCTGCACATGCAAAACAAACCTGGCTGCTGGCAAAAAAAGTTTTGCAGCAAGATCAACATTTTCAATGGCAATTAATTAATAATCCTAATCAATTACGCATTCAGACCATAGATTCACTATGTTCGCAACTCACGAAACAATTACCATTGTTATCGCATTTTGGCTCACAACCTGATATGGCTGATCAACCAGTGATGTTGTATCGCGAAGCAGTTCAGGAAGTATTAATGACGATTGAGGAAGATTGTGAATGGACACCCTCCCTCATGAAACTGTTGCTGCATCTCGATAATGATTTAAACAAGCTGCATGAATTACTAATTAATTTATTGGGTAAACGTGATCAATGGTTACCTTACATTCAACTAAGCTCGAGTGATATGGATCTGCGTGAGCAATTGGAAAAGCAATTGACCCAGATTATTACTGATGCACTTTCTGAATTACGCCGTTTATTTCCAGAGCAATTCGTACCAGAATTATTGGCAATTGCACGTTTTGCAGCGGCGAATGTGAAAGCAGAATCGAATTTACGTGCTTGTGAAAAATTAACGGCATTACCAGGAATCCGTGTGGAGGATAAAATAGCCTGGTCAGGCCTCGCCAGTTTGTTGTTAACAAAAAGCTTTAACTGGCGCAAGAAAGTGGATGAAGACATGGGTTTTCCCGCGCTTAAAAATATAAAAAATCCGCAGGAATTAGCTATCCATAAAAATTATCGTGAACGTCTGATGGATTTGCTGGAAAAACTGGAAGTAAACCACAGCTTGCGCGCAGCACTGGAAGAATTATCCTTTCTCCCCTACTCACGTTATAGCAATGAACAATGGGAAATCCTGCAATCACTTTTGCATATTCTGAAAATTTCCGCTGCGCAATTACGTGTAACCTTTCAGCAACATGGCCAAATTGATTTTATAGAAAATACGCAAGCAGCCCTTGCTGCATTAGGCAATGATGAGCATCCTACTGATCTTGCGCTGGTGCTGGATTATCGCATACAGCATATTCTCATTGATGAATTTCAGGATACTTCCTACACGCAATATCAATTGCTGGAAAAATTAACTTATGGTTGGGAAGCGCAGGATGGACGCACCTTGTTTGTTGTCGGCGATCCCATGCAATCCATTTACCGATTTCGTGAAGCGGAAGTGGGTTTATTCATTCGCATGCGTCGTAAAGGTTTGCCGCATATTCCACTTATTCCATTAACACTCGCGGTTAATTTTCGTTCCACTGCGAATATTGTCACGTGGAATAATACGCACTTTGACCGGATTTTTCCTGGCTTTAATGACATGGCAAGCGGTGCTGTAGCCTATAGTCCGAGTGTTGCGCATCATGAAAAGGAATCAGGTGAAATTAAAGTACATGGTTTTATTGATGCCAATGATGCTGCCGAAGCCATGCACATCATTAAAATTATTCAACAAACATTAGCGCAATATCCGCAAGATAAAATTGCGATACTGGTGCGATCACGTCCGCATTTATCAGCGATTATTCCCGCATTGAAATCTGCAGCAATACCTTATCATGCAATTGATATTGATCCGCTCGCATCATTGCAAGCGATTCAGGATGTGTATTCACTGACGTGTGCATTGATACACCCTGCTGATCGTATTGCATGGTTATCCATTTTGCGCGCGCCATGGTGTGGTTTGACACTGACAGATTTACTGGTGATTGCAGGTAATGATCCTTATGCAGCAATTTATTCGCAATTACAATCATCCATCATTCGTGAAAAATTAAGTGAAGATGGGCGTAAGCGTGTTGAAAAAATTCTGCCAATATTACAGGAAAAAATTGCTGCACGTGAACGCATGCCTCTGCGTGCGTGGGTGGAAAGCACCTGGTTATTATTGGGTGGTCCTGCAAGTTTGCAACATGAATCGGAACAGGAAGATGTGAATGCTTATTTTGCATTGCTGGATGAATTTGCTGATAAGTATCAATCGTTAAATCTGGATAAGTTAAAGGAAAAGATGAACCAGCTTTTTGCCTCGACGCAACATCAGGATGCCAAAGTTTTTATCATGACGATTCACACAGCAAAAGGTCTGGAATTTGATACAGTTATTCTTCCGCAATTACAGCGCAAAAATCCCAATGATGAAAAAGCATTATTATCGTGGATGGAACAACCTTTGCTGAATGAGCAAGTGGCATTATTGCTGGCACCTGTTCATGCAACCGGTACTGAAAAAGATTTATTGTATGAATATATCAATCGTAAGCAACGCGTGAAATCAGATTATGAAATGGCAAGATTATTGTATGTGGCAACCACGCGTGCCAAAAAACGTTTGCATTTATTATTCAATGCAACACGTTCTGAAAAACAGGAAATAAAAGTTGAACTGGGAAGCTTCCTTGGCAAGATCTGGCCGCAGTGGGAAAAGCAGCAAGCGAATATTTTTGTTGATTCTGTTTCAGCCGATACACCAGTAACTTCTGAACCAGTGACACATTCGTTGCGACGTTTTGCAACCGCATGGAATAATCCAGTGCGGAATATTTTGCAGGTTGTTTCAGGCAAACATCAAAAATCATCGGGTTTTATGCTGCCGGATTATACTGCACGATTGATTGGTACGATTACCCATGGAATTTTGCAAATGATTAGTCAGGAAACTTCTGCCTGGTGGTTACAGCAATCACAACAGCAACAAGCAGATCGTATCAGTTTTTTGTTAATTCAGGCTGGTGTGCCAGAAGAAAAACGCGGATTGGCCAAACAATCCATTCTGCAAGCAGTTGGCAATACATTGGCAGATGAGCGCGGCAGATGGATTTTGTATCATCATGCACAAGCGAAATCAGAGCATGCCATCACCGCTATCATTGAAGATGAATTGCATAATCTGATTATTGATAGAACATTTGTGGATGAAAATAATGTGTGCTGGATTATTGATTATAAAACATCCGGGTTTTCTGATGGTAATATGGATGAATTTATTAAAAAAGAAAAACAGAAATATGCTGATAAAATGGCGTTATATCAACAAGCCATGCGTTTTCAGCATCATGGTGAAATTCGCATGGGATTATATTTTCCCGCATTGCCGAAATGGGTAGAGTTGTGATGCTATGAAAAAAATATTGCATTGCAAAAACAATTCATGCTAGTTTCGAATGAAATACAGGAATAAACCCATGAAAACCATGACCAGTCAAAATCTTCTGACATTCACTGCGAACACGCAGCAGAATATTTGTTTCTGTCATCACTTGACGGTCATTATCATTACCCTCTGTTTTGCCCTGAATTGGCCTGTTTTATAAAATTATCTGCCCAATTCAGGGCAGATAAATTCCGCAGATAATATAAATTTTATTTTAAATTCTATTTATTTAGAGGAGTATTGATCATGAAATCAAGAGTCGGAGCTGGAATGGCAGCACTTGGATTGTATGGATATTCAAAATACGAAAAAAAATTAGATATCAATCTTGAGTTGAAGAAAGTAACCAGGGAAGATGAAAAAGTCTTGTCTGCTAAACTATCATTGAGTCTATTCAATTCACCTCAACAGATGGTTCAAAATAATCAGGATGTAATGCTAACAAGATCCTCACCAACACCCTTATCACGTGAGTGAAACACAATAAACTGCCCTGCAAACCGGTTGCAGGGTATGTTTTAATCCAGAAATATATCTCTGATCACAGGAATAAAGCGATGCATGGCATATTGTTTGAAATCTGTCGTACCACGTGCGCGCAGTATTTCTTCATCAACAAAAAAATTACCTGTTACTGTTCGACTATCAGAAGTAATAATTTCATATGCAGCATCAGCAACGATTACTGGTTTGCGGCTGGCATGATATAAAAGACGCGAAATATTTACAGCAATAGCAGCTGTTGCAATCAATGTTTTTGGCCATAATGAATTTACTGCCACACCATATTTTTTGAATTCTTCCGCCATGCCTAATGTGCACATGCTCATGCCGTATTTTGACATCGTATACGCAACATGTTTTTTGAACCATTTTGGATTCATGCTGAGTGGTGGTGACAGTGTCAAAATATGCGGATTTTCAGCTTTTTTAAGATGCGGTAAACATAATTTTGAACACATGAAAGTTGCACGTACATTCACTGAAAAAATCAGATCAAAACGTTTCATGGAAATTTCTTCGGTTGAACCGAGATTAATGGCACTCGCGTTATTAATTAACACATCAATACCACCAAAAGTTTGTACTGTCTTTGCAATTGCCTCAGCTACATTTTCTTCGTTGCGTACATCCACCATTAGAGGTAAAGCTTTACCACCTGCCTTTTCCACTTCTTCAGCAACGGTATATATAGTACCTTCAAGTTTTGGTTGAGCTTCTGCAGATTTCGCCGCGATTGCAATACAGGCACCTTCGCGTGCGCAGCGTAAGGCGATTTCGCGGCCTATACCACGACTTGCTCCAGTGATGAAGATAACTTTGTCCTTGAGCTTGATCGACATAAATTTTCCCTTATCCCAGTTCACGCCACATTTGTCTTCCCGCTGTCACGTGATGTGTTTGTCCACTACATACTTTCGCTGAAACCACAGGTTTTACCACAGTACTTTGCAGCAAATAACCCGCCCCTTTTAATTTATGTGGCAGCGCCAGCAAACTAATCCGAAAATATTGTGCGATAAGCGATGATTGATTGCCAGATGTTTCCGCAATCGCGCATTCATCTTCATCCAGTGCTTCAACTGCATAATAATAACGAATGCCATTCACGATATCATGACAGGTATTAGCCTGCCACCAGGTGAGCGATCTTTTTTTCAAATCAATCGCAGACACATGCGAAATAACACAGGAAGCACTTTGTATTATGCGCATTTCCAGTTGCTGCAATTCATTTTTTACCAACAAGCGATATTGATAACCCTGCCAATAATGTGCACTGGATTTAATATTATTCCGGATTTCTTCAAGGCTATATAAACTTACCAGTGAAAAAATTTGCAAAAAAACAATCACAATAAAAAAAATATATCCTCGTTGTGTATGCATGTTTATTCCTTTTTTATAAATACAAACCATGGCTTGGTAAGTGGAGGTGAATGAATTTTCAAAGATAATTCAATAGCTGTAATGTTATGCGCATTTGTTATTTGCTGCTTATCGTCGATGTTAAAATGTATCGACATCGCTGTAATCCCGGAAATTAATTCGTATTTATGCCGCCACTGATCTTCCATGTATAATCCATGCACCGTATCGCCATTCTCATATTGGCGATTTGACTTTGCGATATAAAATTTATGTACGACAAATCGGCTAATCTCAGCATATTTGTTATAGGCATAACGCAATGGCTGACTTAAAGTGATTTCTTGCCTGTCGCTGAACTGATGTATAGCTTGTGGTGAAATCATTTCTGCCTGTTTGCAATCAGATATAATCAGAATATCTTTTTTATCAAATTTAATATTATTGCTAATGTAAATTCTATTGGTGTGCTTATTGTCTTCCAGCAAATAAGCAGAATTTGGTTCTGCATATCGTACCGTTAATTCATTTTGATTATTTGCGCTGATTTGATTATTGACATTGAAAACTTGAGATGGCAGGGAAATTATAGGGAAATCTGCTGTGAGTCGCGCGCAACCAATATGTCCTGCTTGCTGAATTTCCTGCGTTAATATATTCGCAGCTGAGTGTGCGGCAAATTGTATTTCACTTAAAGCAGATTCTACTTTCAATTGACTGATGCAGGAAAAATAAATATCCAGCAGGATAGCGAGCATGCTGATGCTGATCGTGATAGTTATCATGACTTCAATCAGAGTTAAACCTGTTTCTTTAGATGCGTAATAACATGCAGCCTTGTTTGCCGATGATGTTTCTTTCACACTCTCCTCCTTGTTTATTTCCCCAGGCGATGCTGATTTTATCGGATGTTATTTGACCACTCGCTTGCGGGAGTAATTGCTGATTCTGCTGATTCCATGAGGATGTATCGCTAGTGATAGCACTTCTTTCATGCATGTTGATTAATTGCTGTTCGGCAGCTGCAACGTAAAAATTAATTTTCGCTTGCTTGAATGCAACGACTTGCATCGCATCAATGCCAAGTAAAAAGAGACTGATCAGCACAAGACTGATGAGAATTTCAATGAAT
>JABDFQ010000021.1 GCA_013286495.1 Gammaproteobacteria bacterium
CATGAGCGTTATGAATCGCTCGGTATTCCAGCCTTCGTGCAGGATAATTTTTCTCATTCAAAACGCAATGTGATACGCGGATTGCATTTTCAATTACCACATCCGCAGGGAAAATTAGTGTTTGTTACACATGGTCATATCTGGGATGTCGTCGTCGATATTCGTAAAAGCTCCAGCACATTTGGTCAATGGTATGGCTTGCATCTTGATGCGACACGCCATCAGCAATTATATATTCCACCGGGTTTTGCACATGGTTTTTGTGTGTTATCGGATGAAGCGAATCTACATTACAAATGCACAGATTATTATTATCCAGAATTTGAATCCGGTATTGCATGGAATGATCCAGGATTAAAAATCGAATGGCCTATTGAGCGCCCTATTTTATCCAGCAAGGATATGCATTTTCTCAGCCTGCGTGAATATCAAGATGAAAAATTATTTGCCTAAATTATTAATCACCGGTGCTGATGGGCAATTAGGTCATGCTTTGCGTGCGCATGAAAATGCAACACACTATGAACTCATTGCATGCAACCGTGCGCAATTGGATATCACACAACCTGCTGCGATCGATGAGACCATCAAAAAATTTTCTCCCGATATCATTATCAACACTGCAGCTTACACTGCGGTTGACAAAGCTGAACAAGAAACTGAAACTGCCATGCAAGTTAATTATCATGCTGTTGCAAAGCTTGCCTCGATTTGCCAACAGCATCGCATTCCCATTATTCATTTTTCTACAGATTATGTTTTTGATGGCAACACACATTCAGCTTACAAGGAAGATGACAAAACCAATCCACTCAATGTTTATGGTAAAAGTAAATGTTTAGGTGAAGAAGCCGTGCGTCAATCTTGCGAGCAACATATTATTTTGCGTATTAGCAGCGTGTTTAGTGAATATGGAAATAATTTTTTAAAAACCATTCTGCGTCATGCGCGCGAAAAAAAAGAATTGAATATTGTGGCAGATCAATTCTCCTGTCCGACTGATGCAGCTAATATTGCTGGCGTTGTCTATGAGATGCTAAACCATCTGCATTCATCGGGCACCTATCATTATTGTGATGCACCGATTGTTTCCTGGTATAAATTTGCAACGGTGATTATTGAACACGCAAAAAAATATCAGACTTTATCCGTCGAAAAAATACATGCCATTGCTGCACATGAATATGCAAGAGCTGCTAATCGTCCTGCATATTCTGCATTAAATTGCGATAAATTGGAGCGTGATTATGGTATTGCAACTTCAGGCTGGCAACATTCACTCGATCGTATCTGTAAGGAATTAATATGACATATCAACCACATTCCATGCTGGTGACTGGAGGCGCGGGTTTCATCGGTGCCAATTTCATTCATCATGTTTTAAAAAATGAACCAGATGTGCATGTGATTAATCTGGATAAACTGACTTATGCAGGATCACTTGCCTATTTAAATAATCTCGCCGATGCAGATCGTTATCATTTCATTCGCGGTGATATCAATGATACAAAGCTGGTACGTCATATTTTGCAGCATCATCATATCGATACCATCGTGCACTTTGCTGCAGAAAGCCATGTGGATCGATCTATCAGTTCACCAGCAGCTTTTGTTGAAACCAATGTCATGGGAACTTTTTCCCTGCTTGAAGCGGCGCGTCATCACTGGTTTGAAGTAGAAAAATGCAAGCCTGATCATTGTCGTTTTCATCATATTTCAACCGATGAAGTGTATGGTTCATTACAACCGAATGATCCTTTATTTACCGAAACAACACCCTATTCTCCGCGTTCGCCTTATTCTGCTACCAAAGCAGGATCAGATCATCTGGTGAATGCTTATTATCATACTTATGGTTTGCCGATCACTCTTTCCAATTGCTCGAATAATTACGGTCCATTTCAGCATGCAGAAAAATTTATTCCCACTGTGATTCGCTCCTGCCTGAAATGGCAACATATTCCAATTTATGGAAATGGAAAAAATATTCGTGACTGGTTGTACGTGGATGATCATTGTCGCGGTGTCATGCAAATTATCAAGCAAGGTAAAATGGGAGAAAATTATAATCTGGGTGGTAATAATGAATGGGAAAATATTTCACTCGCCAATTATATTTGCGAACAGTTTGATAAATTGCTTCCCCGCAATGAAAGTTATTTATCCCTGCTGGAATTTGTCAAAGATAGACCCGGACATGATTTCCGTTATGCGATTGATATCAGTAAAGTTAAAAATGAATTAGGCTGGGAACCACAGGAAACACTGGAAACGGGAATGGTGAAAACAATTGAGTTTTACAAATCCAGCTTCTCCACTAACGACCAATTACCGTCGAGCAAGCGATAATTTTTTATCTCCGACAAATCAACCCAGGCGAGCGTCTGGTTTTCGAGACCGTGAGGTTCGCCTGAAAAATCGTTCACTAGCCATAACTGCAAGTGAACGATTTTATCGGGATAAGTATATTCATGCTGAAATAAAAACGTTGCTGCGTTAACCGTAATACCTAATTCTTCATGCAATTCACGTATTAATGCCTGTTCGCCAGATTCATTCTCTTCAATCTTGCCACCAGGAAATTCCCAGTAACCGCTATACGGTTTTCCTGCTGGACGCTCAGCAATAAGGATTTTATCCTTGCGCTGCAAAAGACCGGAAACAGCATTCACAACCCTCATCAATCAAGCTTACCGTGACATTGCTTGTATTTTTTTCCTGAACCACAAGGGCAAGCATCGTTTCGTCCTACTTTCGGCGTCATGCGTGTTACCGTTTCATTGACCGCAACTGCCTGCTCACTTATTTCCTCATTACTCTGCACGACTGCCAATTCAGGATGTTTATATTCCATTTTCACTGGCGGATGTGGCACTTCCATTTGCGCTTCCTGTTCGGCTCTTACGTCATATTTCAGCAAACCTGAAATCACATCGTAATTTACCTTATCAAGAAATTGCGCGAATAATTCAAATGATTCACGTTTGTATTCCTGTTTTGGATTTTTTTGCGCATAACCACGCAAGTGAATACCTTGTCGCAAATAATCCATTGCAGATAAATGTTCACGCCAGGCAATATCCAGTGTTTGTAACATCATGGCTTTTTCAAATTGTCGCATGATGTCAGATGTAACTTGCACTTCCCGTTGTTGCAATGCTTCCTTCAATTCACCTTGTATACGTGCGCGTAAATGTTCTTCATCCATGTTCGCATCTTTTGCAAGCCATTCACGTATATCTAATTGCAAATGAAAATCCGCTTCGAGTTGTTGCATCAGGCCATCAATATTCCATTCTTCTTCCATGCTATGCGGTGGAATATAAGCATTAATCACCTGATCCATCACACGTGTGCTGATATCAGAAATGGTTTCAGCGATGCTTGCTGCTGTTAACAATTCATCACGCTGACGATAAATCACTTTACGCTGTTCATTTGCAACATCATCAAATTCGAGTAATTGTTTACGCACATCAAAGTTATATGCTTCCACTTTGCGTTGCGCGTTTTCAATGCTGCGCGATAACATGCGTGACTCAAGCGCCGCACCTTTTTCCATACCAATTCGTTGCATGATGGCATTCAAACGATCGCCACCAAATATGCGCAGCAAATTATCCTGCAAACTCAGATAAAAACGGGAACGGCCAGGATCACCCTGACGACCAGAACGTCCGCGTAACTGATTATCGATACGTCGTGATTCATGACGCTCTGTACCTAATACATATAAACCACCTGCATCGACCACTTGTTTATGCCGCTCTTCCCAGGCGTTGCGACGTGTACTTATTTCTTCTGGCGTCGAGGCTTCCAGCGCTTTTAATTCCGCTTCAAGACTACCGCCCAGCACAATATCAGTACCACGACCTGCCATGTTGGTAGCAATCGTTACAGCTCCCGGTCGTCCTGCTTGCGCGATGATTTGCGCTTCCTGTTCGTGGAATTTTGCATTCAATACTTGATGAGGAATATTTTCTTTCTTAAGCAAGCCCGATAAATATTCAGAAGCTTCAATCGATGTGGTGCCTACCAGAATAGGTTGCTGGGTAGTATGTGTTTTTTTGATATCTTCCAGAATGGCAGCAAATTTTTCATCGCCAGACATATAAACAAAATCAGGCAAATCAGCGCGAACCATATCCTTGTGCGTGGGAATGACAACAACTTCGAGATTATAAATTTGCTGGAATTCATACGCTTCTGTATCAGCTGTTCCAGTCATGCCAGCGAGTTTCTGATAGATACGGAAATAATTCTGGAAAGTAATGGATGCGAGTGTCTGATTTTCCTGATTGATCTTGACTCTTTCCTTGGCTTCTATCGCCTGATGCAAACCTTCAGACCAGCGTCTGCCTGGCATGGTTCTGCCTGTATGCTCATCAACAATGACGACTTCGCCATTTTGCACAATGTAATGAATATCACGCTGGAATAATTTTTGTGCGCGCAAGGCAGCATATATATGATGCATCAGCACAATATTGTGCGAATCATAAAGACTTTCACCTTCACGCAACAAACCCGCTTGCGTCAATAATTCTTCAACATGCTGATGACCTTCTTCACTTAAAAACGCCTGTCGCGTTTTTTCATCCAGACTAAAATCACCAGGACCATCTTTTTCAGCCTGTTTATTTAATTTGGGAATAATCTCGTTTATCGCAATATACAAATCGACTGTTTCATCAGCAGAACCAGAAATAATCAGTGGTGTTCTTGCTTCATCAATCAGAATGGAATCGACTTCATCGACAATCGCATAATGCAAACTACGCTGCACTTTGTCTTGCTGATTAAAGACCATATTGTCACGCAGATAATCAAAACCAAATTCATTATTGGTTCCATAAGTCACATCACAAGCATAAGCAGCCTGTTTTTCGAGAGGTGACATACCATGCAGATTGATACCGACAGTCAGGCCCAAAAATTCATAAACAGGTCGCATCCATTCAGCATCACGCTTGGCAAGATAATCATTCACTGTCACCAGATGCACGCCCTTCTCTGGCAAGGCATTCAGATAAACAGCCAGTGTCGACATCAGGGTTTTACCTTCACCGGTGCGCATTTCTGCAATACTGCCTTCGTGCATCACCATGCCACCAACTAACTGCACATCAAAATGACGCATTTTAAGCGTACGCAGGGATGCTTCCCTGACAACAGCAAAAGCTTCAGGTAATAAGCTATCAAGTGTGGCACCATCTTTTAATCGCTGACGAAATTCACTCGTTTTGGCACGCAATTCATCATCAGATAAAACTGAAATACTCGGCTCGAGGGCGTTGATACGTTCTACCGTTTTAAAACAGCGACGCAGGACACGTTGATTGCGGCTACGAAAAATATTTTTGAAGAGCTTTAGCATGATGGGACTTTCCCGGGAAAAAAACCAAATGAAAACATTACCGTGTTCAATAAAAAAGTCAAACATTACACCGATTCTAATCCATTGACAATTCCTCCATACCTGTATTTAAATGACACAAAACAACTATCAGGAATATATGTGGACGATTTTCATTTTAAAAAGGCCAAAGAGTTTATTGATCATGATAGCCGCGACTTGCAGGCTGTATTCGAAAAGGTCAATTTACTGGGTGATCTGAATCAGAAAATAGAAGCTCATCTTGATCCTGCTCTGGTCAAATATTGCCAGGCTAGCAATCTCACCAATGGCAAGCTGACACTGATTGTCGCCAATGGTTCGGTTGCAACACAAATACGCTATCAGACCAATGACATCTTGCGGAAATTCCGCGGCGATCCTGCTTTAAAACATATCACTGCCATTGAGTGCAAAGTGAGACCCGAGCAACCGCCTTTACCACCACGACTGTCTGACAAACCCGTTAAAAACACACTAACGCTTTCACCAGCAACAGCAGAAGCAATCAAAAGCATCGCCGACTCCATCACAGATCCAGGCTTACGCGAAGTCATGACGAGAATTGCTTCGCATGTGAAAGAGAAAGAGTGATTGATACTGTGCTTTACGCGTTCTCAGTCTAACTGTGGTATTGACACATAAACTGAAGATTCTGTTTTAGCGCCATCAAACCTAAGCTTCAACGAGAATTGGGCGGATATAGGAAATTGGTGAAGTTGCCTTATCTTCAAATGTGACATATTCCCACGAATCTTTTTCACTCAGCAATTGACGCAGGATTTTATTATTCAGGGCATGGCCGGATTTATGGCCATTGAATGCACCAATGAGACTGGAACCTAACAGATAAAGATCGCCAACAGCATCAAGAATCTTGTGTTTGACGAATTCATTTTCATAACGCAAACCATCTTCATTTAATATGCGATAGTCATCAATCGCTATAGCATTATCAAGACTTGCACCACGGGCAAGATTCATCGCCTGCAGTTTTTCAAAATCAGCCATGAAACCAAAGGTACGTGCACGACTAACTTCTTTCACATAAGAAAGACTGGAAAAATCCAGTGTCGCGGTTTTGGTACCAGCTTTAAATAAGGGATGATCAAAATCAATAGTGAATGTCACTTTGAATCCATTGAAAGGTTCAAAGCTCGCCCATTTATCACCATCCTTGATTTTGACTTTACGTTTGATACGAATAAAACGCTTGGGAGCATTTTGTTCTTCAATGCCTGCCGATTGAATAAGAAACACGAATGGAGCAGCGCTACCATCCATAATTGGAATTTCAGGTGCATCGACATCAACATAAGCATTATCAATGCCAAGTCCTGCAAAAGCAGATAAAAGATGCTCTACCGTATCAATACGGACATTATCTTTGGTGAGTGTGGTGGAAAGAGTGGTATCGCCAACATTTTCAGCACAGGCAATGATTTCAACTGGAGGATCAAGATCGACTCGACGAAAACGGATACCTGAGTTTACACCTGCAGGACGCAGCGTCATTTCTGCGCGTTGACCACCATGCAAGGTAATGCCAGTGGCTTTAATAACGTTTTTAAGCGTACGTTGTCTAATCATTCCGTGTTTCATATTTTTTGAACACCCGAGCATAATATCATGATGTGATTTATTTTGAAACAAAATATACAGTCAATCAAAATATACACATCAAGGAATTTTAGGAAGCGGCAATTTAACCATTTTTAAAAAGGAATATCTACTGTTTCTTAACATTACCTTAATAGGTAAGCATGAGGTGCATGGAGAGCTGTCATTCTGACGTATTGCGGAGAGCTGTCATCCTGAGCGCGGCTCTTGCTTTTGCGCGAAGGATCTCATGATGAATATCCTGGTCTTCTTCATGAGATCCTTCGCGCAAAAGCAAGAGCCGCGCTCAGGATGACAGCTCTCCGCAATACGTCAGAATGACAGCTCTCCGTCACAGAATACAGCTCTCCGTACGACCCTACAGCGTCAATCTCAAACCTCTTCTTCCTTCCTGCGCAAAAATGCAGGAATATCCAGATAATCGATATCGTGGATTTTTTCCGATGCAGGAACAATTCTGGTGGCAGGTTGTGCAACTGCCGCAGGAGCTGCTTGCGGTGCCGCAGCTGGTGCTGCTGCTGTCATGGTGAGTGGAGCACTTTGTTTACGCATGAAAGCAGGTTTTTCGAAATGATTGTAATCCGTTGGTTGCTGCTCCGCATGATGTCTATGCTCTGCCATCGCAGCCATACGCAGTGTGGTTGCAGCTTGTTTTCTGCCCAGCCCAGTCACAATAACTGTAACCCTGACTTCATCGCGCAATTCAGGATCGATGACAGTACCAACCACCACAGTTGCGCTTTCTGATGTAATGCTTTTTATCACTTCACCCACTTCTTCAAATTCACCGATAGATAAATCAAGACCTGCGGTAATATTAACCAGCACGCCTTTGGCACCACTTAAATCCACATCTTCCAGCAAGGGGCTGGCAATCGCTGCTTCTGCTGCCAATCTTGCGCGATTATCACCTGAACCCACACCAGTACCCATCATCGCCATGCCCATTTCCGACATGACTGTGCGTACGTCTGCAAAATCCACGTTGATGAGACCTGGTCGTGTGATTAATTCTGCAATACCCTGCACCGCGCCCCGCAATACATCATTCGCTGCCTTGAATGCATTAATCAATGTGACATTTTTACCCAGCACGCTCAGTAATTTATTATTTGGAATCGTAATAAGCGAATCGACATGCTGCGACAAATTGGCAATGCCTTGTTCGGCTGTTTGCAAACGCATTCTGCCTTCGAAGGAAAATGGCTTGGTCGTCACTGCTACGGTCAGAATTCCCAATTCCTTGGCGATTTGTGCAAACACTGGAGCAGCACCCGTTCCTGTTCCACCGCCCATGCCTGCTGCAATAAATACCATATCTGCACCAGCTAATATCTTGCTGATTTTTTCGCGATCTTCTTCTGCTGCGCGTCGTCCAACTTCTGGATTTGCTCCTGCTCCCAAACCACGCGTAATTCCTTCACCTAATTGAATAGTTGTATTAGCTGAAGAATTTTTTAATGCCTGGGAATCTGTATTGGCACAAATAAATTCGACGCCTTCAATATGTCCTGCCATCATGTTTTCGATAGCGTTTCCGCCACCACCGCCAATACCAATCACTTTGATAACTGCGTTTTGTTGACACGTATCCATTAATTCAAACATGCCATTTTCTCCAGTTAAAAATTGCCCTGAAACCAGTTTTTCATTTTTGACCATAGACCGTTTAAGCTTGTACTATTGGGTTGCTGAATGACACCATCGCGCTGATTCACTCGTTGCTTCTGTCCATACACTAACAAACCCACACCAGTTGCGTAAATAGGATTATGAATAATATCCGGCATTCCCGTCACACATTCTGGTTTGCCAATTCGCACTGGTATTCTAAAAATACGTTCCGCCAATTCCTGCGCACCAATTACTTTTGATGCACCACCTGTTAAAACAATGCCAGCAGAAATCATCTCTTCGAGACCACTACGACGTAATTCTGCTTGCGCCAACAAAAATAATTCTTCATAACGCGCTTCAATGACTTCTGCCAATGCTCTTCCTGGTATGCGTTTTCCTGTTCTATCACCAATCGCTGGAATTTCTATGGTTTGATTGCAATCGACAAGATCCTGCAAGGCACAACCATAACGAATTTTGATTTCTTCAGCATTACGTGTCGGTGTACGCAAGGCAATGGCAATATCATTCGTGACTTGATCGCCTGCAATTGGAATGACAGCAGTATGACGAATCGCACCATCTGTAAAAATGGCGATATCACTTGTGCCGCCGCCAATATCAATCATGCAGACACCTAATTCTTTTTCATCGTCTGTCAGAATGGATTGGCTGGATGCAAATTGTTCGAGCACGATATCGCTAGTCGTCAAACCACAACGTTTCATGCACTTTACAATATTCTGCGCCGCACTCACTGCGCCTGTCACAATATGCACTTTCGCTTCCAGTCTGACGCCTGACATGCCGACAGGTTCACGAATGGCATCCTGACTATCAATCGTAAATTCTTGCGGCAAAACATGCAGGATTTTCTGATCAGCAGGAATGGCAATAGCTTTTGCTGCATCAATCACGCGATCCACATCACTGGTTGAAACTTCACGATCACGAATTGCAACAATGCCATGAGAATTGATACTGCGAATATGACTACCTGCTATACCCGTGTAAGCAGAAAAAATTTCACATCCTGCCATTTGTTCAGCATCTTCCACTGAACGCTGAATGGATTGCACAGTAGATTCAATATTAACAACTACTCCGCGTTTTAAACCTTGCGAAGGATGTGTTCCAAATCCAATGATATTTATTTTTCCGTCACTCATGGCTTCGCCAACGAGTGTTACCACTTTTGAAGTACCGATATCGATACCGACCAACAAATCTTTATTTATAGGCTTTTTTGGCATAATTTTTCATCCCATTTCTTTCCATCGCACTGCGAAACCGTTAGCGTAACGTAAATCAATGTAATCCACATCATTTACGCGCGTGCCAATAATTTTGGGGTACACTTTTACAAATTGGTTAAGACGAGTCAATACGTCCTTATGTCCAGCTTGCATGGTAATTCCATTATCCAACTTCAACTTCCATGTTAGAAATGGGGTTAATTCCAGATACGAAATCTTAGCATGTAATGGCAGCAATAAGCGATTCATGTCTAAAAAATTCTTTAGCATAAAAAGTTGCTGTCCTTCTGGTCCTGAAAATTTTGGCAAACCTGTCGGCCATGATTCCTGTTTCGGACTAAACACTTCACCATTCTGGCTCAACAACGTATTGTCATTCCAGTATGCCACCGGATCTTTTTCAGAAAGTCTTATCACGATTTGATCTGGCCACACGCGACGCACATGTAAATCTGCAATCCACGCAATTTGTTTCAGACGATCATGAATATAATCGACGTTAATGGTAAAAAAACCATGATCAACCAGTGGCGACAATGCATTTTGCACTTCCACCTGATCGAGGCGATTAACGCCATAAACACGTATTTTGCGTATGGGAAAATAATCGGCGAGATTAAATTGGCTAATAATTAAAACCAGCATCAGGAAAATAATACTGCGGGATGAAATTTTGAAAAGCTGGCGTCTGAGTTCCAGTTGTTTCAAATGACTCTCCCAATAATGCAAACTTCGGGATGTAAAAGTATCCCGGTTTTTTGTTCGACGATGTGACGAACCTTGCCAATCAGTGTTTCAATATCCAGTGATGTCGCATTATTTTCATTGATGATGAAGTTTGCATGCTTTTCTGAAACACGTGCACCACCAATCGATAAACCTTTTAATCCGCATGTTTCAATCAGACGTCCTGCAAAATCGCCAGGTGGATTTCTGAAAACTGAACCACAATTTGCGGTTCCTGTGGGTTGCGTATTGTTGCGTCTTTCCAGTAGTAAACGAATATCATGCAGGGATTTTTCCTTATCACCAGTGGATAAGGAAAAATGGCCTGCAACAAACCATTCATTGGCAGGACGTACGACCGTGCGATAACTCACTTCAAAATCAGCGAGCGATCTAAACTTGATTTCACCACGTCGTGTGATAGTTTCCACTTGCTGTACATGACGCCAGACTTCACCCCCAAAACAACCTGCATTCATCGCTAGCGCGCCACCGACAGTGCCAGGTATACCTGCCATGAATTCCAGACCTGCAAAACCCGTTCGTGCCGTAAAGCGTGCCAATTGCGCAGATGCCACACCTGCTTCTGCGCGTATGGTGCCAGCATCCGCTTGCGCCATTTTGTTTAATACACCTTGCGTAATGACAACAACACCGTCCATGCCACCATCGCGCACCAGTGTGTTGCTGCCAAGACCTAACAAGGTCAAGGGAATGTCTTCTGGTATTTCACTCAGAAAATGCGAGAGATCATCAAGATCAGCAGGAATAAAAACATAATCAGCAGGACCACCAGTACGCCAGGAAGTGTAATGGGAAAGCAACTCGTTTTTAAGCAACTTTCCACGCAAATTGGCAATGTCCCTGATCATGTTTTATCGTCCTGTTTCACGCAAATTTGATGCAGCAAGTTTTGCTGCTAGACCACCAATATTGCCAGCACCCTGCATCAATAATACATCACCATCTTTTAATTCCTGAGCAAAGAGTGATGGCAAGTGATCATGGCTTTCAACCAGAATAGCTTCCACTTCACCGCGTTTTTTTAATTCGCTCATTAATGATGGGCTATCTGCACCGTGAATGAATTCTTCACCAGCAGAATAAACTTCCAGCAACATTAATTTATCTGGCTTGGACAACACATTACAAAAATCACCAAATAAATCGCGTGTACGCGTATAACGATGCGGTTGATAAACCATTACCAGCCTGCGTTCTGGCCAGCTTTCACGTGCAGCTTGCAAAGTGGCTGCAATTTCACGTGGATGATGACCATAATCATCTACCAATGTCACCTGACCACCACTGGCGAGTGCAAAATCGCCATAAATCTGGAAGCGTCTGCCAATCCCTGCAAAATTTTCCAGTGCATCCATGATGGCGCGATCCTGGATTTTCAATTCCGATGCCACAGCAATTGCAGCGAGCGCATTCAGCACATTATGTCTGCCAGGTAGATTGAGTGTAATGGATAATGGCGACTGACCTTTTGGTCTTTCGACCACAAACTTGGTGCGCATACCATTTTGCGCATAGCTTAATGTTCTAAAATCCGCTTCTTTCGTCATGCCGTATGTAACAATCGGACGGGATAATTTTGGCAATATTTCCTGTACCACAGGATCATCCACACAGAGAACTGCTAATCCATAAAACGGTAAACGATGTAAAAATTCGATGAAGGTTAATTTCAATCGTTCAAAATCATTTTCATATGTTCCCATATGGTCCTGATCAATATTGGTGACGATTGAGATCATGGGTTTGAGATACAGGAATGAGGCATCGCTTTCGTCTGCTTCTGCTACCAGATAATGACCACGACCCAAACGTGCATTGCTTCCAACGCTATTCAAACGTCCGCCAATGACAAACGTCGGATCAAGGGCAGCTTCTGCAAGAATGCTGGTGACAAGACTCGTTGTTGTCGTCTTGCCGTGCGTACCGGATATAGCGATACCATAACGAAAACGCATCAGCTCACCCAGCATTTCCGCACGTGGCACGATAGGAATATGTTGTTCACGCGCCGCTTTCAGTTCCGGGTTATGTTCATCCACTGCGGAGGAACGCACGATCACATCAGCATTCCTGATATATTCCGCATCATGTCCACGATAAATGATTGCTCCCATGACACGTAGCCATTGAGTCAGACTATTTTCGGAAAGATCTGATCCAGAAACGGTATAGCCTTGTCGCAATAAAACTTCAGCAATACCAGCCATGCCCACACCGCCAATACCTACAAAATGGACATGTTTTATATGTCCCATCTCAAACATCCAGCTCAATGGAAAACCCCCTTTGCCTAGTTCACTACTTCACATAAAATTTGATAAATTCTTGCTGCCACATCCGGCATACGTAATTGATACGCAGCTTCTGCCATCGCAAGACGCTTCTCCGGTGCCGCAGAAAATTCCCTTATTATATCGGCGAGCAAGGTATCTGTTAATGCAGATTGCTGAATACATCTTGCTGCACCATTTTTTACCATAAAATCAGCATTAGCTGTCTGATGATCATCCACAGCAAACGGATAAGGAACCAGTATGGCTCCAAGACCGACTGTACATAATTCAGCAATGGTGGATGCGCCCGCGCGGCATAATACCATATCTGCAAATTGATACGCTGCTGGCATATCGTCAATAAATGGCATGAGCTTTGCTTTCACCCCCAGCTCAGCATACGTTTGCTGTGCTGCGGCAAGATGCTTTTCTCCGGTTTGATGCCAGACTTCGGGACGCTCTTCCTCTTTTAATAAAGCAAGTGCCCGCGGCACGATATCATTCAATCCTTGCGCACCCAGACTACCGCCTATGATCAATAAACGAAAAGGAGTCTTTTTGGTCTGAAAACGTTGATGAGGCGGTGCAAAAGCTTCCATCTCTGATCGGACTGGATTGCCAACTGCCATGACTTTTGCCTGTTGTCTGAATGCATCTGGAAATCCTTCCAGTACACGTCTTGCAAAGTGCGCGAGAACTTTATTGGTGAGTCCTGCTTTCGCATTTTGTTCATGGATAATCAAGGGACGCGAAGCTAGCCAACTGGCAAGACCGCCAGGACCGCTGACAAAACCACCCATACCCATCACCACATCCGGTTTAATTTTATTGATGACACTCAGGGATTGCCTGAGAGCAAAAGCTAATCGTAGCGGTGCAGATAGCAATTTACGTATTCCTTTCCCACGCAAGCCTTGCACATTGACGATATGCAAGGGAATGTTTTCTGCAGGAACAAGACGCGCTTCCAGACCAGATGAGGTGCCTAGCCAATGCACTTCCACGCCATTAGCATTTAATTGTCTGGCAACAGCAAGTCCTGGGAAAACGTGACCACCGGTTCCACCAGCCATAATGAGTACGCGTTTGAGTGGTTTCATTTACCTGATACCTAATGCTGTTAGCCGATTCTCGTGATCAATACGCAGCAAGACAGCAATCACAATACAATTAACCAGCACACTGCTTCCGCCATAACTCATCAAGGGCAAGGTCAAGCCTTTGGTTGGCAAAAGCCCGGAGTTAACACCGATACTGACAGTAAACTGAATCGCCAGCCATAAACCAAAACCATAAGCCAGAAATCCTGCATACGCACGATTCGCCAATTGCGCAGCACGACCAATCATGAATATCCGTATCACCAGCAGTAAAAATAATCCCATGACAACTAACATGCCAATTAATCCCAGTTCTTCAGCAATGACTGCAAACAGAAAGTCAGTGTGCGCTTCAGGGAGATAGAACATTTTCTGTATGCTCTGACCCAAACCTACCCCAAACCATCCACCACGCCCAAAGGCGATGAGTGATTGGGTCAATTGATATCCCGTATCAAATGGTCGCTCCCAGGGATTCAGAAAACTGGTCAATCTCGCCAGACGATAAGGAGCAGAAATGGCAAGCAAGGCAAGCGCACCCAGAGCGAGTGACAGCAGCACTACAAAATGTCTAAGGCGCATACCCGCAAGAAACATTAACCCAAGTGTCGTTGATGTCACCACAACCGTTGCGCCAAAATCTGGTTCCCGTAATAACAAAATGGCAACCGCGCCTACAATCATCATGGGTTTAACAAATCCTCGTAACTCATGTCTCACTTCATGGTGATGTCTGACAATATAACCAGACATGTAGATGACCATGATGAATTTGGTTAATTCAGAAACCTGAAAGGTAAATGGACCATAACCAATCCAGCGCGCACTACCATTTGCACTATGACCAATGCCCGGAATCAGCACGAGCGCCAGCATGAACATAACTGCGAGTAAAAAATAACTGCCCCACTTTTCCCAGTAAATCGTATCAATTTGCATGACGATACCACCCACTCCCACACCGAGTGTCAGAAATACCAATTGCTTGAAGAGGAAATAAAATGGCTGATGCATCTGACGATCGGAAATAACAATGGAAGCGGATGTCATCATGAGCAAACCGAGGACGGTAATACAAACGACGGCAAGAACAAACCATTTGTCATGGAGGGCAGTTGGCTGTCTTGTGGCAGAGTAGGAACGCATAGTTAATCAGTTAATTTCTCCACGCTATCAGTAAATACATCACCGCGATGTTCATAATTCCTGAACATATCAAAACTCGCGCAAGCAGGCGAGAGTAATACGCTATCACTGGGATGAGCATAGTTTGCGGCTTGTTCAATAGCATCATTCATATCACTCGCAAATGAAAACGGAACTTCTGTCCCCAGCGCACCAGCAATGTCTTTTGCAGCTTCACCAATTAATACAACATGCCGTGCATACTTGCCGAGCACCGGTGCAAGCTGGGAAAAGTCAGCATTCTTGCCAACTCCACCCATGATCAGAATTAATTTACCGCTGATTTCACTACCCAAACCTTCTATCGCTGCCTGCGTTGCACCGACATTGGTTCCCTTGGAATCGTTATACCATTTCACTGAATTACGCTCGCGTACCAGTTGACAGCGATGTGGCAATCCCCTGAATTCACGCAACACATCCAGCATGGAAGCAAATGAAAAGCCAGCTCCATGACCTATCGCCAGTGCTGCGAGTGCATTCGCCTGATAATGCTTGCCTGCAACAGGTAATTCACTAACCGCTAACAAGGCATTCTCTCCATGCGCGAGATAAACCGTGTTGTTACGTCTTAACAAGCCAAATTCACCAGTCGCCGGTGCATTGAGCGTGAAATATATTTTTTTAACCGCAGAAGATTCGTGACATTCAGTGAGTGGATCATCGCGATTACAAACCGCAATATGACAATTTTTATAAATACGATTTTTTGCCTGCGCATAATCCGCCAGCGTTTTGTATCTATCCATGTGATCAGGGGTAATGTTTAACACAGTTGCTACGCGGGCTTTAAGGGAATCCGTCGTTTCCAGCTGAAAGCTGGATAATTCCAGAACGAAAAGATTGGCCTGCGGATGATTCAATAATAAATCCAGTGCTGGTATACCGAGATTTCCGCCAGTTTGCACATCATAACCTGCCGCGGCTGCCATCATGCCAACGAGTGTCGTCACTGTGCTTTTTGCATTCGTGCCAGTAATCGCAATGACAGGTGCCTTGACCGCACGTGCAAATAATTCAATATCACCAATAACAGGAATGCCGCGTGCAGCCTGTTTGGCAATGAGAGGTTCATACAAGGCAATTCCTGGACTTAAAACAATCGTTGCGGCTCTTGCCAGTAATGCTTCATCCAGTTTGCCAGTGGATATTTGCACATCCGGAAACAATTTTCTGAATTCAGCTAATTGCGGGGGTGTTTCACGAGTATCGTTAACTGCAAATGGAATACCGCATTCCCTGAGATAACGTGCACAGGAGAAACCTGTTATTCCCAAACCAACAATGACATGCAAATCAGATAGCGGCATAGTTTATCTCAGTTTCAAAGTAGCCAGACCACATAACACCAGCACAAAGGTAATAATCCAGAAACGTACAATGACACGCGGCTCAGGCCAGCCTTTTAATTCAAAATGATGATGAATCGGTGCCATCTTGAAAATACGTTTGCCCGTTAATTTGAAGGATGCAACTTGCAATATGACAGAAACCGTTTCAAGGACGAAGATACCACTCATCAAAAAGAAAACAATTTCCTGTCGCACAATCACTGCAATCGTGCCAAGCGCCGCACCTAAAGCGAGTGCACCCACATCACCCATGAAAACTTGCGCGGGATAAGTGTTAAACCATAAAAAGCCAAGACCCGCACCCACGAGTGCACCACAAAATACGACTATTTCACCCGTGCCAGGAACATAGGGAATTGCAAGATAGGCAGCAAAATGACTATTGCCGGCAGCATAGGCAAACACACCCAGTGCACCACTAATCATCACAGAAGGCATGATCGCCAAACCATCCAGTCCATCTGTCAGATTGACAGCATTGCTGGAACCAACAATCACAAAATAAGCCAGAACAATAAAAAATGGACCCATTGCCAATGAAATATTCTTGAAAAATGGGAAAAGCAATTGAGTTTCGGCGGGTAATGTTGCAGTGAAATATAAATAACATGCAGCGCCAAGCCCGAGTATGGACTGGCATAAATATTTTTGTCGTGCAGGCATGCCGCGACTATGACGCAAGATCAGTTTGAGATAATCATCCCGATAACCAATCGCACCAAAACCAAGCGTCACCAGCAATAATAACCAGACATATCTATTACTGAGATCGCTCCACAATAAAGTGGTCAGCAAAATGGAAATCAGAATCAGTGTGCCACCCATGGTTGGCGTACCAGCCTTGCTAAAATGACTTTGCGGACCATCATCACGCACGACCTGGCCAAAACGATGCGAACTCAGTTGGCGAATAATCGCAGGACCCATAAACAATGCGAGAACAAGAGCCGTAAGCGTGCCAAGAATGGCGCGCAAGGTCAGATATTGAAATACATGAAAGGCGTGAAAATATTGCGTCAGCCACTCACTCAACCACAGTAACATTTATTTTCTCCCAGATATTTTTTTGCTTTTTCTACATCATCAAATGGAATTTTTTCATCACCCACTTGCTGATAACGTTCTGCACCTTTGCCAGCAATCAGGATGCAATCACCTTGAGAGGCACATTGTATACTGTTCAGAATGGCTTTAGAACGATCCAGCTCGACGGTAATTTTTTCAGGACAAACAAAACCCTGCATGATTTCAGCAGCAATTTCTTCTGGCTTTTCATGACGCGGATTATCATTTGTCACAATGACATGATCAGCCAGTCGTTCTGCAATTTTAGCCATCAATGGCCGTTTACCACGATCTCTCTCACCCCCGCAACCAAATACACACCATAATTTTCCACGTGTATGTGAACGCAAGGCTTGTAACACTTTTTCCAGCGCATCCGGTTTATGCGCATAATCCACTACAATTAATGGATGTTTGCCACCGCCCAACGTTTGCATACGTCCAGCCACCGGCTGCAAAGTAGCAAGACTTGTTACTGCTTCCTGAAAGGGTATGCCGTAAGCACATAACGCAGCGAGCACAGCCAAACCATTCCCCAGATTAAATTCGCCTATCAATGGCAAACAGATTTTTGCTTCTCCAAAGGGTGATATCACTTGCGCAGTAATACCATGCATATCAGAAACAACTTGTTTTGCCTGAATAAAAGGTACATCGACAGCAGGTTTTTTTGTGCCATAGGCAAGAATACTTTTGCTGGCAGCAAGCTCATTTATCCATGTTGCGCCATAAACATCATCTGTATTGATAATCAGATGTTTCACTGACATGTCAGCAAAAAAACGCCGCTTGACTGCAGCATAAGATGGCATGTCGCCATGATAATCCAGATGATCCTGGGAAAGATTGGTGAAGATACCAATGTCATAATCAATATGATTCACTCGCCCCTGATCGATGCTATGCGAGGAAACTTCCATCGCAACCGCTTGCGCACCTTGTTTGACAAAATCATGCAGGAGAGCTTGCAGGCTAATTGCATCCGGTGTCGTTAATCCTGCTGTGCCTAACGCATCATAAAAACCACTGCCGAGCGTGCCAATAATACCGCAGCGAATTTGCAGCGATTCCAGTGCACAGGCAAGATAATGTGAACACGATGTTTTACCACTCGTTCCAGTAATCCCAATCATGCGTAATTTGCGTGCGGGATAATCGTAAAACCGTGCGGCAATGGCAGCGAGATTTTTTTGTAATTGTGGAATGGCAATCACAGGGACAGTAGTTGAAATAGCAGCATTCTCTGCATCTATCACGATTGCGCTGGCACCATTGGCGATGGCTTGCGGAATGTAATCGCGTCCGTCCTGATGTGTACCTTTTATTGCGATAAATAAACTATCTGGTTTGACTGCACGACTATCCAGCGTGAGGGCGGAAATTTCCCTGTCAGCCTCTGCGGGCAATGCATAAAAATCTTGCAGCAAAATGGATAAACGCATGGTATTGCCACTAAATGAAGTAAATAATGCCGAAAATATAGCTGCAAATCGTCAAGTGTTCAAATATTACTTGTATCAGCTGCATCAGGTGGAACATCCATAATACGCAATGTTCCTTCCATGATTTTCTGGTAAACAGGTCCTGACACCTGACCACCATAATAATGTTTTCCGCGCGGGTCATTAATGATAACCGTGACCACAAAACGCGGATGGGTAAGCGGTGCAATGCCGACAAAATAGGAATTATAACGATGTTTTTGGTAACCACCTGCACCGAGAATATGTACCGTACCCGTTTTAGCTGCCATACGATAACCTGGGACTGAAATAGTCGCCGCTGTACCGCCTTTTTGAAAGACAGATTCAAGCAGCAACAATATTTGTCGCGTAATTTCTGGCTTGAGTACCGTCTGCCCTTTAACCGGCTGATCCACTTTGATCAACGAGAGTGGTAATTTGTCGCCATTGGCAGCCAGCACAGAATATGCATGCGTTAGTTGCAAGGCAGTTGCTGACATACCATAACCAAAAGCCAGCGTTGCCAGAATAAATTGTCCCCATGGCTGATGATGTATCAGCACACCCGATTGTTCGCCTGGAAAGCCAATGCCCGTTTCTTCACCAAAGCCAACACGATGCAACACACTCCATAATTGATCTGGCGGCAAGGACAATACAATTTTCGCAACACCCATATTGCTGGAGAATTGCAGAATTTGCGGGATGGATAAGATGCCATTGTCTTTTTCATCCTTGACAACATTGTGTCCGACACGCATCCAGCCAGGTGAGGTATCAATCAGCGAATCTGGAGTATAAAGCCCCGATTCCAGCGCGCTTGTCATGGTAAATGCTTTTATGGTTGAACCTGGTTCAAAAATATCAGTGACAGCGCGATTACGAAGACTTTCACGATTCACTCCCTGGCGATTATTGGGATTAAACGATGGCACGTTAACCATCGCCAATATTTCGCCGGTTTTAACATCCATCACAATAGCTGTACCAGAAACAGCTTTGTTGTCGAGAACACCTGCCAATAATTCACGATAAGCAAGATATTGAATACGCCTATCGATACTCAGGATGAGATCATGTCCAGGTTTTTGATCCTGTACCATTTGCACATCTGAAATCACGCGACCCAGCCTGTCTTTTGTCACCCATTTTTTTCCTGCCTCGCCCGAAAGCCACTGGTTATAGCCAAGTTCCAATCCTTCCTGACCATGATCATCCACATTCGTAAAGCCAATCACATGCGCCATCATTTCGCCTTCAGGATAATAACGACGATATTCCTGCTGCAGATAAATCCCAGGAATATTGAGCGCCTTGATCTGATTGGCAAGCTCAGGCGACATGCCACGCGCAAGATAAACAAATTCACGCTTGCGTTTCATATTTTGTTTCGCGAGTGAGAGTATATTTTTTGATTTTGTATGGGTTAATTTTGATAATTGCGTGAGATCTTCATCAAGCGGATAAAATTCCTGCGGGTTCATCCAGATGGAATAAACCAGGGTGCTAACTGCCAGCGGAAAACCATTTCTATCCATGATCATGCCACGAATGGATGGTGCACTGACCAGACGCAGGACACGTTCATCGCCTTGCGCACGCAGGAAATGCTGATCCAGAATGGATAAATCATAGACGCGAAAAATAAGTCCTGAAACCGTCAGAAAGATAAACATCAGAATCAGATAAAAACGCCAGGCAATATATGTCTGCGATTTACGTGTGAGGGAATCAGAAAATGCCATTTATTTACTCATGAATAATCATCACCGATTTTGCATCCGGCATTATCATTCCTAACTTGTCTTCTGCAATTTGCTGAACACGCGCTTGCATCATCCATGTGCTGCGCTCCAGCAATAATTGGCCGGTTTGTACTTGCAAGTGATTCTTCTCCAGCAGATGACGAGCTGAAGTGGCATGCAACACACGCGTTACATGTGTCACATAAATAATACTCAACGCGGAAAGCAAAACAGCGAGCGCAAGAACAGCAATACCAATTTGACGAGACGATACAAAATGCGCTCGAATCAGATGCCGCGATATGACACTTTGATGAACCAGGCGAGCTGCCGCGTTCATGATAGTTTCTCCGCTATTCTCAATATGGCGCTACGTGCTCTTGGGTTAAGATCCGTTTCTTGCGTGGAAGGCTTGATTGCCTTCCCAATACTTTTCATGCGTGCATTAAATTGCGAACCTTTTACCGGTAAACCACGTGGTAAATCGTCGCCTTTTTCATGCGCGCGAATGAATTGTTTCACCAGACGATCTTCAAGCGAATGGAAACTGATAACACTTAATCTTCCGCCCGTTGTTAATGCTTCAAGACTTTGCTCAAGTGCTGATTCGAGATCACTTAATTCCTGATTGATCTCGATACGGATAGCCTGAAAACTACGCGTTGCAGGATGTTTATCATGCGGTTTTTTTGGCTTTGGCTGTGCGAATTTGATGATATCTGCCAATTGCGCCGTGCTGGTAATCGTTTGTTGTTGACGCGCATTCACAATGGCACGGGCGATACGTCGTGAAAATTTTTCTTCGCCATACTTCCAGAGCACGTCTGCTAATTCTGCTTCGGGAACATTTGCGATATAAGTCATCGCATCCATACCTTTGCTGGTATCCATGCGCATATCCAGCTTGCCATCACGTGAAAAACTGAAACCACGTTCTGGATCATCAAGCTGTGGTGAGGAGACACCCAAATCAAACAGGATACCGTCGATTTTTCCCATTAATTGCAATTCATTCAGCGTCAGTTGCAAATGAGCAAATGAACGATGAAAGATGGAAAAACGTTTATCGTGGGAGAAAGTTAGTTTCGCGTGAGCGATAGCTTCAGGGTCTTTATCGAAAGCAATTAATCTGCCTTGCGGGCTAAGTTGTTCAAGAATGGCTTTGGTATGACTGCCGCGTCCGAAAGTGGCATCAACATAAATACCATCACGCAAAGTCACAAGCGATGCGACTGCTTCATTCAATAAAACTGGAATGTGTTGGTAAATCATGTCATTCATACGGCAAGCTGCCATGTCAGCAAGTAACTCCCTTTACATCGTTTACAAAGAAATGGATTTCACTTCATCAGGCAAACTGGACTCATCCGAATCCGATTCTTCCTGCAGCCAGCGGCCGCGAGATTTTTCCCAATGTCCTTCATCCCATAATTCAAACTTCTTTCCTTGTCCAACCAGCACTGCCCGTTTACCCAAACCAGCATAATCACGCAGCAAAGGTGGAAGCAGGACTCTTCCATGTCCATCCATCTCAATATCCGTTGCATGGCCGACCAGCAAACGCTGAATACGACGTGCAGCCGGGTTAAAGCTCGGCAGCAAGGCTAGCTTGCGCTCGATTTCCTCCCATTCCAGCAAGGGATACAGCAATAAACAACGTTCTTCGGTATCGATAGTCAGAACGAGGTCGCCCTTGCCATCCTGTTGCAAGCGCTCGCGGTATCGTGTCGGCATCGCGATCCTTCCCTTCGCATCAATGTTAACTGCCGTTATACCGCGGAACACTGCATTTACCTCCCGAGAGAGAATGCACCCAAAATATGGAAATAACTGTGGTTAGTAATAAAGATACCACAAATTTCCACAAAACAACACTTTCTACCACTATCTGGCACTTGACCGCAGATTTGGTGTCAAGCGTAACCCCACTGCATAAAGAGTGAGCAGCCCAAGCCAGCAGCAAGTATTTAGGTGTATTTGCAATGGCTCGTCGGCCTCCGGCCTCCTGCGCTTTATTTGCAAATACACCTAAATACTTGCTGCTGGCTTGGGCTGCTCACTCTTTATGCAGTGGGGTTACGCTTGACACCAATAATTGTAATTTGAGTCAGTCGATAAGCCGGGTTCTGTCGCGGACAATCATTAATCTGGGATGCTTGTCACCAAACACCTCATGCAGCCTACCCAAACCTGGTACGGGTCGCACCATCAGGTTCCTATTTGGCCTTACTCCAGGCGGGGTTTACCGTGCCGCAACAGTTACCTGTTACGCGGTGCGCTCTTACCGCACCTTTTCACCCTTACCCCAATAAAGGGGCGGTATATTTTCTGTGGCACTTTCCGTAAGCTCGCGCTTCCCAGAAGTTATCTGGCGCCTTACCCTGTGGAGCCCGGACTTTCCTCTCTTTTACGAATAAAAAAGCGATTGCCTGACTGACTCGGGCGCGATATTAGCACAAATATGCTTATTTGAGCGTTTTTCTGTGTTGCGGGAAATTGGAGAATTGATTGAACAACTTTTCAAACGCTTGTTTGTCAAAATGCGCTGGTTTGGCAAAAAATGTTAGGCCATGCACAGAACCTGCTTTTTCCACTTTGTTTTTTATATTGATACATTCTTTTAACTGTGCTGGTTCAATATTATATCGTTGCTGCAATTCGCTGGAAAACTTCGCTGGCACATCTGCTATTTTGCGTACTGTTGTCGCATAGATCATGAGGAAGGAAATCGCTTCCTGTTTATCAGAAAACTTCAGGCCATTTTCCACCAGTCTTTTCGCCGTGCTAATATGCACATCAATATTTTTCTGATCCAGATGACTGGTGTAATAATTAAAATCTTTTTCATCCTGCGGTGATAAAGGCATCACTCCTCCTTTAGCTGTAAT
>JABDFQ010000022.1 GCA_013286495.1 Gammaproteobacteria bacterium
CTGCGTCTGAAATTTATGCCATTTGGCGGTCCGGATGGTGGCGATGGTGGTGACGGTGGCAGTATATATTTGCAGGCTGATGAGAGTATCAACACGCTTGTCGATTATCGTTACATGCGCACGCACAAGGCTCAGGATGGTGAAAAAGGTGGTAGCCGAGATTGCACTGGAAAAAGCGGTGCTGATCTTATCCTGAAAGTTCCGGTGGGAACCATTGTTTATGACGAAAATACCGACGAGATCATCGCTGATCTTGCTATGGTAGGCGAGCGTGCCTGTGTTGCACAAGGTGGTCGTCATGGCGTGGGCAATGCCCGCTTTAAAAGTAGCGTCAACCGCTCTCCACGACGCACTATTCCCGGCCAGGAAGGTGAGAAGCGTACTCTCAGGCTTGAGCTGAAAGTACTCGCAGATGTTGGTTTGGTTGGTATGCCAAATGCTGGCAAATCTACGCTGATCAGTGCCGTTTCTGCTGCGCGTCCTAAAGTGGCAGACTATCCTTTTACAACGCTTTACCCAGCGTTGGGTGTCGTCAGTGTTTCTCATTCCCGCAGCTTTGTTATTGCTGATTTGCCAGGATTAATTGAAGGTGCTGCAGAAGGTGCAGGACTTGGCATTCGTTTTTTAAAACATGTCGCGCGAACGCGCTTATTGTTTCATGTCGTCGATATCATGCCTATTGATGGCAGTGATCCAGTTAAAAATGTTGAGGCAATTACAGCTGAATTAGATAAATATGATCATCAATTATTATCCAGGGAAAGATGGCTGGTATTAAATAAAACGGATGTTTTGCCTGCTGAAGAAGTAAAAAAATATTGCGACGATATTGTGAAGCGTTTGAACTGGAAAGGACGTATTTTCATTACCTCTGGCATTACACAGCAAGGTCTTGATGAATTAATGAATGCGACCATGGAATATCTCGAAACACACGGCGATTCGCATGATTGAAAATGCCAGGCCAGCATTAATCTGGATAACAGATAATTGATTTGAGTGGTGCTTATACGACTCGCATTTTCAACAAGCAAGCGGGTAATTGGCACGATTTGCCAACGGATTTTTCGAGAGCAGTCATAAAAAATATATTTGATATTGAAGTGCCGGTTATCGCAAAAGATGAATTGATATTTTATAAAAAAATCATCGCACGTGAAGTGGATCTGATTGATGTCGAGCAGATTATCGCTAACGATGTTACTTAAGTTCTGCTAAGTATTTTTACCTGAAAAAATACAAGAAATGGCAATCGCTTCCAATATTCCAGAAGTTGATCAAATGCAGCTAATAAATTATATTGACCTTGAATTTCACGGTTTGCATGAAGGCAATGTCATACGCTATCGATTGCAACCACAAGATATTACTGGAATTTCCCGCAAGTAGACTGGATATTTTCTGAGCGTATGTGGGTTTAAGTAGTAAATTTAATAATCAATTTATATAAAAAAACGAGGTGTAATATGGAGTCACGACAATTTAATTTCACTCCCATTATGAATCAAAAATGGTTTGCGAAAGTCGCAGATTATCTGCGTCTCCTGAAAAGATATAACAATAATCTCGAATATCTTCTTGTACATAGAAGAATTGGCAGACGCTTGTATGAAGTGTTGCGTGATTCAGATATTAAAAATATGGATGAAGTACAGTTAGTTGCCGCATTATTTCGCACCGCACGTCCTTTATTATTTGCAGAAAGATTGAATGATCGCGATGGTGTTGGTGCACAAGTCGATGGCACAGATTGGACGCGTAGGGAATTCGAATTATTATCTGGCACCAGCAAAATGGTGGAAAATGTAACTGCATATTCAGCCAACACTTATAATCCGCAAGCAAAAGATTTTTTTATGGAAGATGGCAATCAACCTCTCGTCACACTGATGTTAGTGAATGGCGCATTGATCGGAGGATGTCAGGCAGATTACGACCGCGTAATGATAAATAATATCGTGGATAGCGAAAAGTTTGAAATATTTTTACAGGATAATTTATTACCCGCCTTGCAAACAGCAAGTCTGTTAGCAGGAAAAAAAGGTAATAAAACTGTTGTTACATTACCAATATTGGGAGCGGGTGAATTTTCTGGTGGAAGCGGTAATGCCGAATTAATCAAGAAATATTACACTAGCGCATTGACTAACATTATTAAAAAATCAGCAGAAAGTCTCACGCATATCAAAGCGATTGTTGTGACGGGTTGCGATCAGGAATTGCCTGCAGAAAAAATTTGCGATGCACTGGATATGCAACTTTATCTCACGACAAGTTTCGTTGGCTTATATCCAGCAAGCAAGTATGAAGAATTAAATAATTTACTGGTTTGCGCCATACTCGCTGGCGATCCATTGTCCTTCCCGGGCAATGATATTTATAAATACGATAATAAGGCACCAAAGACCAGTGAAGGTAGAACTTCATCGCTTACCAATCTCGCGACAATTATGACTGGTTATAATGGATTGATGTATTTTACTACCACGAAAGTTTATGAACCTGCGCAAAGTACATCATGGATAGCTGCTTGTGACTTTGGCGAGGCTGCATTGAGATTTAACATCTTGCATGTGTGGGATAATCATCAGCTCCAATTAAAATCCTGTGAAGAAACTGATGCCTGGAAGCCAGAAAGATTAAGCCATCACAAACCAGCTTTTTATCATGAAAAAGATAGTGTGGTTAAGTTTTCAGAATTAATGGTCAAAGATGGCGATAAATTGAATATTGCTGCAACACTGCAAAATATTATCAGTCAAACCACTGGTTGCAAGGAAATCAATATCAGCTTTTATAATGATGAATACTGGATTGCTGTGGGAAGTGGTGAAAACGCACATAAATCCTGTCTGAATGCGGCAGTGGCTGAAAAATTATTATGGTCTTATCTGGATTCATTCAGCACTGGAAGCGCTTATAAAGATGAATTACTAAAATTGACTACTAAGCATGAATCACAGGAAGAATTTTTTGCTGCATTGAAAGCTGAAGTTAATATTCATTCTGGGAAAAGCAAATCTCTGGAAATCAAATCTTCAGAAATCAAACCTGCACGCGCTAACATGATTTCCATATTATCTGCGAATACTGTTATGGAAATTGAAAAATTTGATAAAAGTAATATGAGCCAGCGTTTGCGTAAAGTATTGCGTGATTCGGATATTGCAAAATTAACAACAATGCAATTCATTGATGCTTTACATAAATCATTATCATTCCTGGATGCTGATGCAAAAGGTTACAGCAAAGAGGAACTGGTTTTATTGGGTCGGCTGATCAAGGCAGTGGAAGATGTTACTGTTTTTACAAAAACCAGCGATGCCAAGTGTGCTTACAATCAAGTGTTATCAATCAATGATAGACAAACTGCTACGTTGATATTTGCCAATAGCGCATTGTTAGTTGGTACAAAAGCTGATTTTGATCGTGTGATTAAAAATGGAAAATTTGATGCGGCCAGTTTTGAAATCTTTCTGGAGGATAATTTATTACCCGCTCTGGTGTTTGCCAATGATCATGCGAAGGCGCGCGGATCACGTGCAGTCGTGACGCTTCCAGTGTTCGGTGGTGGTCTGAATGCGGGTGCATACAAACAGGAAATTAATCATTCCTTCAAGGATATTTTAATCAGCATAATTAATAAGTTGTCTGATCAATTCACGCATATTGATTATTTTGTTCTAACAGGATTGCCTGTTAATTCTGCTGTATCCATCAAACTGGCTGGCAATAAGCAGCTTTATATTGCTAATGAAAATATTGGATTGGCTCCAAAAATTCATTATCCGAAGGAAATGGCTAATCATGATGTCTATGCAGTGGTTTCTGGTGAGCGATTAACGCATCCTTGTAGCATTATCAATAAGATTAAAGACAATGGAATTACTATCAATAGCCAGGAAAGTGCAGTCGCAATCTATACCAGTGTTTGTGGAAAAATGTTGGGTGTTGAAAGTGAATTTTTCTTTGATGGTGCAACTGCGATTCATTTACCAAAGCAACAACCTTTCTCCTGGCTGAATCTTGGTATTGAAAATAAAGCTACACTGAATTTCGATCAGATTTATATTTGTCAGAATGGTGAATCTCAGGTGATGAAGTTTGATTCCAATGCTGGCGTGTATCAGCCTTGCTATATCGCTGTGGATGAATCCAATTTTGATTGGCATAACAAGAATAAGTTTTATGCTGAGCTGCTGGATTTGCTGCACGACTATGTGATGAATCAGGAATGGAAAATTTCGAAGAGTAGTGGTTTTCTCAAAAGTACCACGACGGTGGAAAGTATTTCTTTGTCAAGAACGAGTTATATGGTGGATATTCTTCCGAAAGCGATAAAGGAAATATATGACATTCTCAAACTGCACCAGGGATTGCGTCATATGAATGCTGCACGCAAGGAATTTCTTTTTGGCGAGATTAGGCGTGTGATTAAGGCTGCGGAGAAAGATACACATCCGCAAGTGAAGGAGTTTTGTAAATTATTCCAGGGTAAGACGGATGTTGAGTTGCGGGATAGTTTGATTGGATTGTTGAGGGTGAGGAATGAAAGGGAAATTGGGATGTCGATTAAATGAAGTAACGTAAGGATTCCTTCCCCCTCCGGGGGAAGGAGTTTCTGCATCACTTCTTGTTATTGACCACGCTCAACTCTTCGCCTTCAGCCTGTTTTGCATTTGCGTCAACAATCGGCATGATGAACAGCGAAGCATGACACTGTATATTTGACTCAGCACATTGCTTCAGGATGATATCTTTGTTCGTATCAATAGTTTTCATCAAGTTCAGTAAATCAACACTCTTTTCTCCATACCAGATAATGCCATTCACAATTTTGACGTGCATATCTCCTTCATTAATCTTATGCGCAAGCTGATTACCTTTTAATACAACATCTGGCAAATAAATGCTGAGCGATTTATATAATCCGTAATTAACAGCTTCGAGAAAATTGATCTTGTTACGCAAATGCAGGATTACTCCATACATTGCATAATGCAGCATTCCCTGTTCGCTATATTCATCCTTGATATTCAAAATATTTGCTTGCTCATAGTATGAGGCGCACTTGTTTACCAGCATTTTAATATCAGCACGACACATGGCATTTAATTCACTAGTGGAAATGGATCGATGATTTGGCCGGTTTTCTGTGAAAGCCGATGGTGAGATTTGTTGTAGATCATCAAGAATAATCATCTTGCATTCACCTTGCTTGTTCAGTTGCTGTAAAGGCTCATTGAAGGTTTCATAATACTTGTCAACAAACACAAACATTTTTTCATCATCACTGAAACATAATTCAGGATAATGAACGATGTTGGTTCGCAACAGATACATGATATTTTTCTCATCGTTCGAATCGCTCTGATAAATGTGAATCTTTTTATCCCTGAGAAGATCAGCAATTAACAAAGCAGATTTCATTAATAAATAATGCGTGGCATCTTTTTTCCATTCCGCAGAATGATCCTGATCCTTGATCATGACTTCCAGCGAGCGGAATAGCTGATTCACCTGCATCACACAGGTATCATTTTTTATTTGCTCTGGAGCGAGCATACAAAAATTAATGGATTTTCTAAGAACCGGCGTGCCGAGTTCCAGTATGTCAAGATATTTGGTTTTCATTTTGATAGGTATAATGTTTTTTTCCTTTTCCTTAGCCTTATTAATATTATTGTCATTATTCGTGTTTGTACGAACAGATTTCACCTTCTCAGTCTTCTCTTCTTTCTTTTTGTGACTTATATATTGAAATACAGGTTTGGGTGATATTACCTCTGGATTTTGCATTGCCTTGGTAATTTGTCGTTCGATTTCTACAACTTGTTTCTCGAGATACTCTATTTCCTTTCCATGAGAAATGATTGTATGTCTCGCTTTTTTAATGTTGTCCAGCATGTGTTGATAATAACGTGTATCGCATGAATTACTTATTTTGACTGGATCGTCACCGGAAAGCTGAAGCTGACAATTTTCAAAATACTGTTTGTGGATTTCAAGTTCCTCGAGGTAAGTGCTCAGCTTGTTTTTTTCTGCAATACCTGCAGCATGTGAGATTTCTTCACTCGTAATAGATTTTAGATATTTATGTAATTCGCTGATTTTTTTATTGAGCTGTATTTTCAGGGAACGGCAATGTTCATCAACCTCGATTATCTTGTATTGATTGAAACAAGAATTCTTACGATTACGCAGAAATAACAAATTGTCAGAATGCTCACCAGAAAGATTTTTTTCTTCAAGAACACTGTTTATTGTCTGGCGGATTTCTGTCAGTTTACTATTTATTTCCATGGCTAATAATATATTGATCTGCGAACCTGCTTGTTCTGAGTTATCAGGTTGAGTTTCGTCTTTAGTAATATGTAATTTAGGTTTTTTTACTTTCCTGACAGGTTTTTCCTGTGTTTCTACTTCTGGCCGTCCAAATCCCACAAGCCAGGAATAGTATTGGTAAGTTAGATGAGTCATTTTTGCAAAGATGGCGAGGATAATGGCATATAAAACATAATCTCTTGTGGTTTCAGGCCAGCTAAACAGAGTCTGTCTTTTTTTAATCATTTCATCTACGAGGAAATTCTGATTTTTCATGCTTGGCAGTGCTTTGATCTTGTTCAGTGCATCGATGACTTGAATGTCATTGTTCGCAATCAAGCCGCTTTTCATATCAAAATAATGCTGAGCGAAATGCACATATTCAGGAATCTCCAGCGTCTCCATATCAAGATTAAATTCATGTTTGATAGCAGCTCTTTTGTGCTGGAAATCTTTTTTGAAGTTAATCCAGCTATTAACGAGTTCACGTAATGCTATTAAGTATTTTTTCTCTTTGAGCGTCAAAACAGGGTTGGCGTTTTTTAAAAACAGATTAACATCAGCGCCATATTTGACGAATAATAATGCCATTTCTACATCTTCATTTTTTAATGCCTTCCTGAAAAAAGCGGCACATAATTTCGGTGACCATTCAAGATTCAATCCATATTTGCCCAACAGTCTGATGTGAGTAATATTGCCATGTTCAACAGCAAAATGGACAGGAGGCATTGTTTCAGTAATGCCGTATTCATATTCCTTGATGCCAAGATTAGGATTAAAGCCATTTTGTAAAAATATTTCGGTAACTTCGGTCGAGCTATGTTGCAGGACGATTGATAATAAATTGTAATTATTAACATCAGCACCAAGCTTGATAACTTTTTTGATAGCATCGATTGCAGGAAATGGTTCAGCTACGAGAAGATGCAAAAGACTAAATTTATGAGTTTGATTGAATATATGATTGATATTAACGCCTAATTCAACCAGTTCTGCTGCAAGAGCATCATGTTTGAAAAGCTGTGCTGCTCTAATCCATGAACGATCTGAAAGATGCATGCTGCGCACTGACAAGGGCATGGTGTCGTATGTGTCTGCTATGTCTGCCTGAAACTGATTCAAGTCGAGGCGCAGTGTTTTTGCCATATAACGAATAACTTCAGCGTTATTTAGTAATGCAGTTCTAATAATGGTGTAGAAGCCTTCTTTATTCAGCTTAAAAATATCATAACCTTCAAATATGGCATGTTTGAAATATTCAAGCGCACCCATACTATTCATCGTTATTGAATGTAAAAAATAGTTATTTCTTTCTTCTTCTGTATTTAATGAAGGAAATTGTTTTCTGAAAGCAGGCTCATTGTAATGTTCCTTGCAATAAGCAAGGTAATCTGGAATTTCCAGTGACTCAATGTGTGCATAATCTTTATTACCAGCTAATTCCTTGCGATAACGTCGCCATTCAGCAATGGTCGCGTACATCGTAACGAATTGTTTTTGACGGAGGCGGTATTCTTCTGGTGAAAGAGCATAATAACTTTTTGCAAATAATTCGAAGTCTGCACCGCGTTTGGTAAGTGCATAAACCATTTCAATGCCAACTTGCTGACTGGTATGGTTCATTGCGCTTAGCATGGTAACCTGGCATGCAGAGGAGTCGGGATCAAGTTTTAATCCGTAGCGATCGAATAAGGCAAACAGGCTGACATCTCCTCGCTCAATGATGGCGAGTACCGGCGATGAAATGGTACGTTGAAGGTTCATGGGGTTTTCGATATAGGAATTCGGGTCCCAGCTATTTTGTAACAGCAATTCCACAATATCCGGTGAAGAATGTTGTGCGGCCACGATCAGCAATGTATCAAGTGATTTAATCTGTTTCTCACCTTTAATGCGTAGAAAATATTCCAGCATCTCCTTGTTATTGTTTATTGCAGCAGTATGAAAAGGAGTTATGCCACCGGTGACAAGAAAGATATCTGCACCGAGACGGACAACTCTTTTTGCCATATCGATGTTTTCATCCTTGAGTACGTAATGCAAAAGACTGTATTTATGTTTGTGTCTCTTGTCAGTAAATAAGTAATTAACATCTACTTTCAATTCAACAAGTTTATTGGCCAGGGCATAATTTTTATTTGCAAGAGCGAGATATATCCATGAAACACTTACCATAGGATATGTGCTGCCTTTATCCTGAACCTGAAATTGATTTAAATCCATGCGTAATACATTGGCTACGTAACTGAGGATGTTGAAACAATTAAATTTCGTGGTCATTGTCATGAAGTAAGAACCTGCTTCATCCCTGTAAAATACTTCATCCCGATAACCTTCCTGAAGGATATATTCAAATTGATTGACATTATCTGTCTGGAGTGCGCGAAAAATATAGAGTTTACGTAGTTCCATATCATCCAGAGGTGGATATGGATATTGTTGCAGGATGGAAGATTGTTGGTTGGCGCAATACGCATTATCCTGGATGGAATCAGTATTGGTGTGCTGTTGTATCGCATTATCGTTCGCATGCAGTGGTGTGGTGTGTTGTGCAACAGCGAATGTTGCAAGCGCTAGCAGGATGGAGTAGGGGGAAATGATTTCATTGGCAGATGACTGTAGTAGTGCAGCGCAACCATCATACAGATTATTCAAAAATGCTGACCACCATATTTTTTTGCAGGCAGATTTGATTTTATCGCGTATTTCACGTGGAAAATTGAATAAGGGAGTCGCGTGGTCTGCAATCTGCTTATCAGATGCTGGAAAGATTGAATAACATAATTCGCCGTTTTCCATTTTTTTGCAGAGTGTTTTCTTGTCGGTAGCATGATAGAAAAGATGATGAAAAATGCTCTCTGCATATAAAGTTGGTTTGCCATTCTGCATGAAATTTTCTGCAGTATCAGGTCTATCAAGAACATCATGGATTGTAAAATAATAATCAATGGGCGAGAGTTGATAATAAACATGTTGATTAGCAACCGCTAATTCGAATTCCTCCCGTTCTTCAATGGCCAACGAATTGTATACAGCAAGATAATGTCCATCCTGTGGTTTAAGGCAAATATATCCCATTACATTCGATTCTTTTGATATATCAAGCAAGGTACATTGCTGTGTTTCATTGTTAATCTGTACGGTGAATATTTTGCTCATCTAACTCTCCTCAATGTATCTATTATTATTTGTTGCCATTATTACCAGCGAATTTCATGGAGTTATCAATTTGTGGTACATCTGTTTGTTGAAATGAATTATTTCCAGCAAAAAATGATAGTGTAAACATGCGTTGTTTATTTCTGTGTCTGTCACATTTTTTGCAGAGAATGTCTTTTTTGTCCGTTATGTTTTGCATGAGCTCCAGCAAATCGATACTTTTATCTCCATGCCAGGCAATGTCATTGACGATTTTTACGTAGGTGTCATCTTCACTAATCTGATGAGCAAGCTGATTCCCTTTCAGGACAACATCAGGCAAGTGACGGGAAATAATATCAAATAGATGAGTGCTGAATTGCGGGTGTTGCTTGTCAACTTTCTTGAGGATTTCCATTTTGTTGCGTAACTTGAGAATCACGCCATACATGGCATGTTGCAGGCTTGTCTGCTGTGCAAATTCATCTTTGTTGTTGCTTGCAAGGCTCAGATAGAAAGCGCATTTGGTAACGAGTATTTTGATATCATCCAGACAGGATTTTTTTACCTGGAGTTGAATACCATCAGCCTGCTTGCCATCGATCTTTTCGTTTTTATGATTAATGAATGCAAAAGGTGACATTTCCTGCAAATCATTGAGGATAATTAATTCACATTTGCCATGGCTTTGCAGGTTCTTTAGAGGTGAATTCAGAATCGCATGAAATTTGTGTGCGAAATCCAGAAAGATATTTTCTTTTTCACTCTTGTAAAAACAGGATTCCGGATAATGCAGAATATTATTTCTCAATATGAACATGATATTAATTTGATCCTGACCTTCATGAAAATGAATCTTTTTATCCTTGTGCAAGTCATCAATTAGTAGAGCTGATTTTGCTAATAGATAATGAAGAGCATCCTGTTTCCATTCACTGGAAAGCGTTTCATCATGGCTGATGTCATGGATAGACATTAGCAATTCATTGACCTGGATCACGGCAGGATCGTTTTTGATAGTTTCTGGTTCGACCTGAAAATATTTAATATCTATTCTTTCAATGTGTTTTTCCTTTGGTTCAATTATTTCAATGACTGGTTCAGTTTTCTTTTCCTTTTTAGGTTTTTTAATTTCAGCTAATGGCTCGATTTCCTTTTCATTAGCCACGATCGGGATCGGTTCCTGCTTCACGGATTTTTCTTCGATCATACTGATAGTTGGTGTGGGTTGAACGGGTTTATATTTTATTTTATTTTTGGCGGCAATAATTTCTTCTTCATGTTTAGTGATTTGCTTGTTGTAGCGATCCATCATTTGTCTGGCTGTTTTTATCGCGCCAAACTTTCTTTCAAATTCTGCAAGATCACAGAGGTTATGGATTTGTATTTTTTGCGATGATTGTATCTCATCATTTTTGTTCAGCAAGCTATCATTATCCAGCGACAGACAATCGAGAAAATATTGCTGGTGTTTTTCCAGTTCGAGTTGCATCGCATCCATGGTTTCATTATTTATATCCAGGCTTGCTGCTAGCAAATCTTTGGTAGGCAAGGAAAACAAACAGGATTTTAATGCGCTAATTTTATCATTCACGATCATTTCAAGTTTGCGGATATCCTTATTGCTATCATAAATGGATATTTTCGTGTGCGCAGTGAGGCATTGATTATATCTGTCAGAGAACGCTGATAATTCCTGCGCTGAGGCGGATGAATGCTTTTTTTCCTCTTCTGTTTTGCTGAGCAGTTTTTCAATATCAGCCAATTTCCTTTTTATATTATTCGCAAGAACATTTGCATCATTGGAGCGATCAATTTGTATTTCCTTTGGCTGGGTATTTTTCAATTTTTTCTGTTTCTTGGCCGCTGCTTTAGCGATATTTATTTGTTCATCGCGCATTTCACCAAGACGACGGCCAAAGTAATTTTTCAAAAACCGTACGAGGAAATGTCCCAGAATTAATAAAGGTATAGTGAGCAAATAACGTTTGTCTGGCACATCATCAAGGGAAGATTTCTCATTCACTTTTTTTATGTAAGGAAAATACTGATGATTTATTTTCATGGTTGCTTCAAAATTATCATGCAAAGGCATGGCATGATTTTCGAGCGCGGGAATTGTTTTGATAGTTTGTACGGCGGTTTTAATTTTTTGTGTATCGTCTGCGCGAACAGCGATGAGTAAATCGCTATATTTAGGATAAAAACTCATAAAATCCTTAATGGGAAGAGCTTGTAACTCGGTTTCATCAAGATTCAAATTATTTTTGATAAAAACGAGACCTTCCTTGTTGTTAAAGATATGAGCTTTCATGGTTTTCCAGTCGTTAATAACCTGTAGCGTCGTTTGATAGCGATGTTCTGTATTATCTTTTTCTTGTCTGCTCTGAAAGGATTGTATTTGGTTGACATGAGCTCTGGATTTTTTCCTGAATTCATCTTCATTAAATACATTGTTGTCTGAGCAATGCTTGATGATTGCAAATGTGATATCCAGATTGCGTCCAATGGCTGCAAACATCATCGAGTACGCGAGATTAGGCGTGTGTGCGAGATTCAGGCCATATTTAAACAGCAAATTCATTATTTTAATATCACTACGCAAAACTGCATGACTGGCCAGGGGGTCAATATCGTTTTTTTTGGCTTCATACTCATGGATATTATGGTTAGGGTCACCAAGGCCGTTTTGTAATAATATTTCCACGGCATCTGGCGCACACTCTTTTACAGCATATAAAAACAGATTGCCTGAATTCAGGTCGCTTCTGTGTTTCCTGGTTAGACGCGGAATAAAAGCATTTAATAATAAGAAATTATTTTTTGCTGCTACATGCATAGGTGTTATTCCATGCTTGTCGGCGAGTGCAAGATTAATTTCCAGTGTATCAACAAGCCACGCGAGACCTTTGTGACCGTTATGAGTTGCTGCTTTAATGATGCGATGGATATCTTCATGATCGATCTCATAACCTTCAATCAAGATATGTTGCATGCATTCCACATCATCTTTCTCAATACAGTATTGAAAATAAGCTTGCATATTTTTGTTATCAGGCAATCCTGGGAAATGCTTTTCCACTTCTGCCGATGATTGTGTGGCAATATCACGCAAATACGCAGCATATAAATCTTTTACTGATAAGGCAGAATGTTCAGTGCCAATAATTTCCTGGATGCGATTGACTATATCGATCGCCTGTTCAGTGCTTCTATTTTTGAAAATTCGGACGAGGTTAAAATAATTTCGATAAAAATGGATGTAATTGAGTACGGAAAGCGTTTCGATAGCAGGATGAAATTGCTCCTGAATAAATTGCATGTGAATCGGGTTGCGCTGTAATTCTTTCTGATAACTCTTCCATGTCTGAATCATATTCTGATGGTAGAAAAATATTTTATAGGTTAGTTCAGCCTTTGATTGCGGATATTTCTTAAGAAATTTAAGTTTGCTATTTCTCGCGTATAAAGCAAAATCACCACCTAGTTTGCTGAGTGCGTAAATCATTTTTGCGGATTTATCAAAATCATCGAGACCGATTGCCATGCTAAATGCAAAATGATTTATTTTTGGTGCTTGATCCAGTTGTAATCCATATTTTCCGAGTAATTCAACATAACGGACATCGCCACGTTTGGCTGCAGCAACGACGGGAGGATGAATATCGTTTCTCTCATGTTCGAAATCGTCATGATTGTAATTTGCATCACATCCACTTTGTAATGCTAATTCCACCATTTCCAGTGAGCATTTTTCTATGCAAAACATCAGAAAATCAGAGCTTTTAATCAGACGGTTGTCCATGATATCGATAAGATATTTCGCTGTTTCTTTTTGATTTCCCGCTGCAGCTATATGCAATGGCATAAAGTTTTTAGTACCGCGTAGATAAAGGTCACCGCCAAGTTCGACGACTTTTTTGAGTTTGTCCAAATAGATATCGTCTGTTGCAAAATAGTGTAAAAGACTAAAATTATCGAATAAGTGATTGATATCTACTTTCCATTCAACCAGCTTTTGGGCTAATTCATAATTTCCATAAGCCAGCGCGGTAAATAGCCAGGATATGCCCATCATGTTTGTGCGTGATACACTTTCATGCCTTTTTTGAAATTCATTTAAATCAATCTGTTTGTCTTTTGCGATGAAACGAATGATGCGAAATGCATTATAT
Source organism: Gammaproteobacteria bacterium (assembly GCA_013286495.1). Classification (GTDB taxonomy): domain Bacteria; phylum Pseudomonadota; class Gammaproteobacteria; order DSM-16500; family DSM-16500; genus Aquicella. The sequence goes on from JABDFQ010000022.1 coordinate 13,641, forward strand.
TGCGCAGCGAGCCTTACTAGCGCAAAGCCAGTTTCTTCATCCCAGGAAAAGGGATCATAACCTGAAAATAAAGCGTAATTTAATTTTACTGGATCATCTTCCATGATGGCGATGGTGGCATAAGCTTTTAATTTCAAGGGATCATGCAAGGAAGGAAATTGTTGTGTGTCAGGGTTATGATTATCATGGTGTCCATGCGTGTAAGAAGTGTCAGGGAAAGAGTGGTGCTGTGGGTTTTGCAAATTAGTGTTTGGATGAATTTTCGCAAGATTATTCCATGGTTGTTGATTATTCTGAAAAGGAATTCCGCGTTGTGCTGCTGTAAAGGTGGTGAATAAGGCAAGCATCATGGATGTTGATAATGCAACAGGGTCATTGCGTAATCCGATCATGAACGATGTCATGCCGGCAAAAATATTTTTATAAAATTCATTCCACCATATTTTTTTGCAATCAGATTTTATTTCAGCAGATATTTCATGTGGAAAACGTAACAAGGGAAGTGCATTGGCAGGCATATCTTTTTGTGTTGCTGGAAAAATGGAATAACATAATTCGCCAGCTTCGATTTTTTTGAACAGGATTTCTTTTTCTGTGGCGTGATAGTAAAGATTTTTGAAAACACTGTCTGCAAATAAAGTTTCCTGACCATTTTGCATAAAGCCTTCCGCATCATCGGGTTTGTCTGCATCGTATGTTGCGTGGGTTACAAAATAATAATCGATGGTGGTGAAGCGATAATAAATCTGCTGATTTGCCACAGATGATTCGAATGCTTGTTTTTCCTCGACTGGGAGCGCGTTCTGGATAGCGGCGTAATGCTCATCCTGTGCGTGCAGGATTTTATAACCAGTAAGGTCGGTGTTGTCTGTGGTGATATCGATTAGTGCACATTGTTGTAGTTGCGAGTCAGTGTGAATGCTGAATATTTTGGTCATGCTGGTATCTCCATCGTTGGTGTTCCAGCCGCTTTTATATTTATTAATCAGGAATTTGCAGGCTGATGTTTATTATTGGTAATTATAATTGGATGGGAATGATACATTAAGTGGCTAAAAAAAGGAATATTGCGGGGTATTACGGAGAGCTGTCATCCGTGAACGTAAACGTTTGCGTTACCGGTTTTTTTTGGATAAGGAAAGGACGGTAACGCAAACGTTCACGTTTACGTTCACGATGACAGCTCTCCGCAATGAATCTCATGATAAAGAAAGAAGGATGACACGTCTGTTGCCAACCCATCTGTACCAGATAAACTTACGCAGTTGCAGCTTTTTCGCCCATTTTCTTGATATGCATGGTCAAGCGGCTTTTATGACGGGCGGCTTTATTGCGATGAATAATGCCCTTGCTGGCCATACGATCGATGACTGGTGTTGCTTCCTGCATGGAAGAAAGTGCAGCTTTCTGATCGCCGGAATTGATAGCGGCAATGACTTTTTTGATATAGGTGCGGAGCATGGAGCGCATGCTGGCATTTAATTGGCGATGCTTTTCAGACTGACGAACACGCTTTTTTGCTTGCTTTGTATTAGCCAAGGTTTTTCTCCAGAATCTTGTATTTATCGACATAAAAAAGAGTGCGTAATATGCCTGCTTTTAGGGGTTATGTCAATGCGCTATTAAAGTTGTTGATGCGCTATAGGTACAAATTGCTATTGGGATGCGTTAAGTATAAATTAAGCATCTATTAAGTAAATCAGGGGGATATAAAATGTCTTCAATTGCTAAAGATACCGTGAAAATGTCCTTACATTTATCACCGGAAACAAACGCAGTTCTGGAAGAGATGTGCGAAGACAATCATTTGACGAAGAGTGAGTTTCTCCGCAAATCCATAGCGCTGATGCAGGTAGCGCTCAAAAGTAAGAAAAAAGGTAACCATCTGGTAGTGGTTAATGACAGAGGGGAAAAGGAAGGCGAAATCATAGGTCTATGACAAATTTTAATATTTAAATTAAACCCGCCTTCCACTGGCTTTATTTAGGCGGTCGCGAATGGCATCCCAGCAGGGTTCTGGCGGTACCGATTCAATGACGATGCACTGAAAGCGCAGGTTATCGAGGGCTCTTAAGGTGCGATAAAGATCATGTGCATAAGCCTGTGGTTCTTCCGGCAAGTTAACATGATGGATCTTTTTTAAGTCTGGCAGCACGAGTTTGCTATGTGTGATGACCGCCGCTGGTAAATCATCCGCACGCAAGGATTGCAGAAAAGCAGGAATATTATTGCTATCCAGCAAAATGCTGGGCGTTACTGGCGCGTAATGCACATGATGTGTGCCTGGAACACGTACAAAATGAATTTCTGACTGTTCTGATTTAACTGGCTGTTCTATCACTTTTTCGATGGCTTCCGCATTAATCATCCCAGGACGTAATATGACTGGCATTTTCCCGGATAGATCAACAATCGTCGATTCCAGCCCTACATCACATTCGCCACCATCCAGGATAAGGTCAACTTTGGCGCCTAATTCTTCATGTACGGCATCGGCAGTGGTTGGGCTAATATGCGTAAATTTGTTCGCTGATGGTGCCGCAATGCCATGACCAAATTCCTGCAGAACAGCTTGCGCGACAGGGTGGCATGGGATACGTAAACCAATGGTGTCCTGGTTTCCTGTGACGATATCCAGCACGTGCGGCTGTTTTTTTAGGATCATGGTTAAAGGGCCTGGCCAGAAAGCATTGGCGAGCTGGATGGCAGCCGGTGGAACTTCCCTTGCCCAGGCAGGGACTTGGGAAAAATCAGCAAGATGCACAATCAGCGGATGATCAAATGGGCGTTCCTTGGCGGCAAATATCCTGCGTATGGCGGTTTCATTGCGAGCATCTGCGCCAAGTCCATAAACGGTTTCGGTTGGGAGTGCGATCAGCCCACCTGCACGTAAAATTTCCGCTGCTTTCTGGATGTCTACCTTGTTCACCAAATCACCAATTCAATGCAATAAATAGACACAATGATAGCATTTTGCGGTGAGGATCGTTAACATATGCGGATGACTGAAATCGATAATATTCCATCAGAAATAATCACACCGATTGCCACCGTTAAAGGTCAGGCGATTCTTGATTTGCCCAAGGATTTGTATATTCCGCCAGATGCGATGAAAGTATTTCTCGAAGCATTTGAAGGGCCGCTGGATTTTCTGCTTTATTTAATTCGCAAGCAAAATCTCGATATTCTGGATATTCCTATTGCTGCGGTGACGAAGCAGTACATGGAATATATCGATCTCATGCAAGAGTTAACGCTGGAATTAGCTGCGGAATATCTGGTGATGGCAGCCATCCTCGCTGAAATCAAATCGCGTATGTTATTGCCGCGTCCTGCTGATGCGGAAGCGACAGAAGAAGATCCGCGTGCAGAATTAGTCAGACGCTTGCAGGAATATGAGCGATACAAGCAGGCAGCAGAAGATCTCGATAAATTACCGCGTCAGGAACGTGATCTTTTTATTGTGCAGGCAGATGGCAGCATGATTTCGGTTGAAAAGCCATTGCCGTCTGTGGCGATGAATGAATTGATGGCTGCGATGCTGGATGTGTTGCGTCGTGCGGAATTGAATACCAAACATCATATTCAACTGGATGCTTTATCCGTGCGGGAAAAAATGACATTTATTCTCGCGACTGTGCAGGAGAAAGAGCATTTTACTTTTAGCAGCCTGTTTGATTTGCGTGAAGGACGTTTGGGTGTTGTCGTGACTTTTCTCGCCATGCTGGAATTACTCAAACAAAGCATGATTGATTTCGTGCAGGCAACGCCATTTGCTCCGATTTATCTTAAGGCGAGAGTGTAGCTGGCATCAGCAAATGATGTAAACGAATGCCAGTCAACCACAGCATTGCAAGGTAAATCACCACTGAACTTCCCAGCAAAAATCCCAGATGCGTGATGCGCCATATTGCTGGGCTATCAATCCACGTTTGTATCTCACCTGCACCAAACCATAACCAGATGCCAATCACAACATTGGCTATCAGCAAGCGCGCAGCAAAACCAAACCAGCCTTCACGTGGTTTATAAAATCCTCGTGTTCGCAAAAAATAAAATAAAAATCCGGTATTGACTATCGCAGCCAGCGATGTCGCCAGTGCAATACCCGCATGTGCCAATGGCCAGATAAGTGCGATATTCAGCGCAATATTGGTGAGCATTGCAATGACTGCAATGCGCACGGGTGTGCGCATGTCCTGTTTCGCATAAAATCCTGCAGCGAGAACTTTTACCAGCATGAAAGGTGCAATACCAACTGCAAACGCCGATAAACTTTTTTGCGCCATCAGCACAGAATGTCCGTTGAAAATGCCGTATTGAAATAATGTCGACAACATGGGACCTGCCATCACCGCGAGCACCACACCTGCTGGTAATCCGACGAGTAATACCGCGCGCAATGCCCAATCCAGTGTCAGTGAAAACGATTCTTCAGATTGCGCGGCATGATGATGTGACAAATGTGGCAGGATGACAGTGGAAATTGCTACACCGAATACACCGAGGGGAAATTCCATTAAGCGATCGGAATAATATAACCATGACACGCTGCCAACTACTAACAGCGATGCAAACATGCTATCCACCATCAAATTAATTTGTCCGACGGAGACACCAAATAAGGCTGGCAACATTAATTTCAATACACGCGAAACACCAGGATCACGAAAATTAATCACGGGTCGTGGCAACATCGCCAGATTTTTTAAAAACGGCCATTGAAATAATAATTGCAGAATACCAGCGATCATCACGCCCCAGGCCAGACCAATAATCGGTTGCGTAAAATGCGGCGATAACCAGAATGCCGCAGCAATCATGGATATATTCAACAACACTGGCGTAAATGCTGCGACCCAGAAACGTCGATGCGTATTTAATATCGCGCCGGAAAATGCAGTGAGTGAGATCAGCATCAGATAAGGGAAATTGATGCGCAACATGGTGACTGCCAAATCAAAACGATCACCTTTGCTGGCAAAGCCTGGTGCGAAGATATGAATGATGGCAGGTGCAAATATCATGCCAAGAATGGTGACGATCAATAAGCTAAGCGCCAGCGTACCAGACATGGCATTAACAAATTGTTTCATTTCCTCAGGCGATTTTCGTTTTTGATAATCAGATAACACGGGAACGAAGGCTTGTGAAAAAGAACCTTCGGCGAATAAACGGCGCAATAAATTGGGAATACGAAAAGCAGTGGAGAAGGCATCAAACTGAGCGCCGGCGCCAAAAATGGAAGCGGTAACCATATCACGCAGGAAGCCAAATACGCGCGAAATCATGGTCATGCTAATGATGACGGAAGTGGATTTGACCAGGCTTTTGCTCACGAATAAACCCAAAATATGCAATAAAGAGCATGAGTTTACACTATTTAATGGCTAAAAAAACCGCTGCAAGGGCTTGAAAGAATTTTACCAATAAGGTAATATCTGTTCAATAAATTGACTAAAAAGCATAGTCTAATAAATTCAAACACATACGAGCGAGTATAAAAATAATGCCACGTAAACCAGGTGGTGCGCAGGGTAATAAAGCCCCAGTGCAACCGGCCGTATCCAAAAAAGCTTCACCGCAAAAGGCGAGTATTTCCGCGAAAAATAAGGTCGCGCCTGTTAAAAACAAAAAGCGCAAAAAGACGGATGGCGCTTTCAGTCTGAAAAAATTTAATAAAAAAAATCGCTCAGCCAACGAATCACGTGGTAATCCTCTTAATTTTCTCACTGCACCCACCACTGAAGATTATCGGTCGACATTTAGAGTGGTGATAGATGAATTACGTGTAGGTCATGCAAAATTATCTCCCCGCAAAACCAATCGATATGTACGACATGCGTTAAAAAAAGATTTGCCTTTATCCTATGGTGAAATCAGCAAGCTTCAGACCGATGGTAGCTTGCTGATGTTTAGTCCCAGCAAGAAAAAAGGCAGTAAAAGAATACATGTTTTGCAACCAGCCATTTCGACGGGATCAATGATTGTGTATGACAATATCGATCGTGTCAGATACGAACGCATGACATCATTACATGTGCAAGTATCAGAAAAGCTCAAGGATGTAGATAAATATATTGATGAACTTAAATATCAGGAAGCATGTATCACGGCTGATTCCTTAAAAAAAGTGAGAGAAGAAGATAAGGAAACCGGTGGTATCAGACAGCCAACGCAACGTCAGGTCATGACTGCCAGTGCACAGGATTATGTGAATGCGACTGAATTAGTGCGAACGGGAATCAAGGCAGAATGGTTGCATCTGATTGCCAAACGTTTATTACTAATGAAATATGCGCAATGCCAGGAAAATTTTATCGCAGCTTCTTATGGTGCAAATCGCATCATGGGAGCATTGATTGAAAATGATATTCCATTTCTGGTAGCGAATTATCCTCAGGGTGTGACATTAAAAATTAGTGCGCATATGGTCAAGGATGCGGATTCGAATAAGAAAAAACCTGAATATTTACCTATTGGCACGACAATGGATTTTGAAATTACTACTGATGATGGATTGAGAATTCTACACGTGATTGATTTGCAGGATGATGTGATGCCAACGCGTGATATGCAAAAATATTTTCATTCCATGCATAGTGCATTAGTCAATATGAGTAAAAATATTGAAACTGTGCCAGATGAAAATGAACCAGTCGATGTTGTAGCGCATTGTGGACTTGCAAACAACCCCACCCTATAATTTCCCACTTTATTTCTGGCTATGAGCAACCAGCACATGATAACCACACGTATGCGTGAGCAAACCCAATTGATTAATGGTCCTGCTGGCAAGCTGGAAGTTGCCGTCAGTGAAGCGACAGAAAATGCACGTCAGGCGTTGGGTGTGGTTTGTCATCCGCATCCGCTTTATGGTGGCACCATGCACAATAAAATTGTCACGACACTGGCCAAGACTTTTCAGGGCATGGGGGTGACAACCGTACGCTTTAATTTTCGCGGTGTGATGGGAAGTGAAGGGCGATACGATTGTGGTAATGGAGAATTTGAGGATTTGCTCGCGGTGATTAACTGGTTGCAACAGGAGCGTGGCAAAAAAGAATTGTGGCTGGCTGGATTTTCCTTTGGTTCATATATTGCAGCGAAAGCAGCGACAGAATTAGCGACGAGCAAGTTGGTGACAATAGCGCCACCCGTGCAGCATTTTCCCATGAAAGATTTGCCAGCGATTACTTGTCCGTGGGTGTTGGTCCAGGGCGAGCGGGATGATGTCGTGCCACCAGATGCAGTATTTGCGTGGGCTGAAAGCCGCAAGCCGCAGCCGGTGGTGATTCGGTTTCCAGATGCTGGTCATTATTTTCATGGGCAGTTGAGTGAGTTGCGTACGAAGATCGAGGAAGCGTTGCAGGCGTGAGGGGGTGGAGCGGAGAGCTGTCATCCTGAGCGCGGCTCTTGCTTTTGCGCGAAGGATCTCGTGAGGAGTGCGCATGACTCCATCACGAGATCCTTCGCGCAAAAGCAAGAGCCGCGCGCTCAGGATGACAGCTCTCGCAACATGCTCAGGATGACAGCTCTCCGTATATGAATGGATTGCTTCGGCTGAAAAGTGCCTCGCAATGACGGACTCAATTATGCGGCTTGAATGAACCTTCATCTGGATTTTCCAGCTGCTGTTTCAATTCCTCAGCCTGTTTTGCGGATAACACCAAATCTTTTTTACCCATAATCTTTTCGATAACCTCTGGATCACGCAGCATTTTTTCCACGCTTTCTTCATGATCCCTATTGTCAGTTTCGCTCAGCTTAGTCTTGTATTTGACAGCACTATCATCCGGTTCAGGATAACGTTGATAATCTTGCGCCAGTTTGAAATAAGCTTTGATATCTCGCGCCATTTCTTCCGGCATATGTTCATCCATGGTGAAGATATTATCTTTTTCACTCGCAGGTAACTTGGCATAAATTCTTTCGACAAAACGAATCGCTGCGACCAGACGGAGTTTCCTCTCGACTTGCCTGAAGTCATCGGTATAAGCAAATGAAGCGGAATATTCACCACCATTGATACCTAAACCTGTCCTTACTTTACAGGTTTGTTGCTGAAATAAATGATTGTCCGATTTTTTAACTGCATAGGTATCTTCATCAATACGATATTGCGTCTGTTTAAACTCACTGTCTTTTGCCTTGTGAAGAGGAATAGTCGCGCCAGCAATGTGTACTGATTGTGGGGCAAAACTTTTTCGTAATTCATTATCAATGAGTTGCATGTTCGCATTTACATCCTGACTCAACGAAATGTAACGACTTTTTACTTGCGAATATGTCATGACACTTTTGACAGGCTGTGGTTTTTGCTGATTTATTTTGCCAATCGCTTTTTCCAGCTTGCTAACCGCTGTTTTCATCTCATCAATTTTATTTGTTTCAGGCTTTGATGCTGATGCCATATTTTTGATTGTTGATTGCGTGCGCTCAAGCAGTTTATTACTTTCCTGCAATAGCGCATCGAGCTGCTCTTTCGCATGTGGCGCATTGGAATGTCTGCTCATTTTGGCGCGTGTTTCCAGATTATTAATGGAGCGTACAAGTAGATCAGCAAGTTTTGCATTATCAACAATCATGTTTTCTTCAAGTGGTGCAAAAGATAATCGATGCATGGCTAACAGTTTTTTCGCATTCGTGCCAAATTTTTCAATATTGGTATTAATTTTTTTGAACGTGTCATTCAGAAGATCAGGTTGCTCGCTCGCATCTTTCAATTCCAGTTTAATTTCATCTGCTGCTAAATTGAGTTCCTGATAGTCAGTAGCAAATTTGATTTGCGCAGTATCTTCACTATTGATGGATGGAATTTCTACTGCATCGAGATCGAATTTGATTTTGTTGAAATCATTCTGCCAGGCTTCAATTTGTTGTTCGATGGAAAATGAATTATCCAGTTGGTTAGCAGATTTATTTTCCCGATCGAGATCAGGTCTGTCGATCAGTGTACGTGCAACATTCATGCCAGTATCAGTCTTGAATTGTTTGCCAGCCTGTCGCGCCATTGTCGTAATGGCTTTGTAATCTTTGTTTTTCCTGAGGGTTGCAACATAAGGCTCATGTATTTTTCCTGTGGCACGATCATAAAATCTCAGTATTTGATCGCTGGCTTCCGATGCAGTGTCGTTAGTGACAGCGACATCATTTAACGTTGCTTTCATATTGGCTAGCGTTGGTTCTGCAATCATCTTTTGTAATTGCGAGATTTTTTTTGTTTGCAGCGGCAAGGAAAGGTTACGCAAATTCTCCAGATTATTTATTGCTGCATCATATTTTTTTCTGATATGTGCAACAGGAACTTTATTGTCTTCCAGGTTTTTCAGATAAAGAACTTCTCTGTTGATAACATATCTAAGCTCTGCGCGTGATTTTTCAATATTAACTTTTGTTGCAAACTCATCGAGTAATGCTTGGCGTTGTTGTAAATCATCATAACGATTGGTATTGAACTGTTGGTCTTTGATATTTTGCAGTTCAACTCCCAAATCATCTTTCAGATTGGATTTGTTACTTTTAGAGGAAAGCTGCAAACCATTCGTATAATCCAGTTGCTTTTGAAAAGTGCGCAATTGCTCTTGCTGGCTGGAAGCAAGTGATTCAATGGTAACCTTGTGCCAGTCGGATAATTCATGGCGATTGGCAGAGGATTGTATAGCGAGTGCTGCAAGTAATTGCGGAGATCGCTCAGGAGAATGTAATTGATCGATAATCAATTTATCTATTTGCTGAAGCTTCTGATAATGATCAATACCTGATGACGGCGCATTATCCAGTTGCTTGAGGATACCAGTAACATCATGGCTGTTATTGTTTATATAATCGATCAACGTATTTTCAACATCCCTGGTAAGTTCATTCAATTGACTCTGGGATTTGACATTATCCAGGGCTTGATTGATATGTACTAATTTTTTAGCAGTGGGTACATCGACAGATTCGAGTAAATTATTATTAATTAATTGTTTTAAATTATTACCAGCGTCTTGTATTTTTTTATCAGC
>JABDFQ010000023.1 GCA_013286495.1 Gammaproteobacteria bacterium
TTCGCGCAAAAGCAAGAACTGCGCTCAGGATGACAGCTCTTCGCAACCCACTCAAAACGCATACTGACAATTCACCACTAACTGCGTCGCAGAAAAGTTCTGAATAATAATCAACCCCGCAGGATCAGCAGCTAATCCGCTAAAATTGTTATTAATCACCAGCGGAAATTTGGAAAGATAATTCGTTTGCATCACTCCACCCAAAGGCCATTGCATGGTTGCAACAGGTGGATCGAATTGCACATTATTATCAAAGCAATAAATCACAGGAAAACTGCCAAATACATAACTCGCAAAAATATAATCGCCTGATTGCAGGGTAATATTCTGAAAAGGTACGACAGTCTGAATCACACACCATGCATTACGTACTGGCAAACAGGCAATCAAAATAATAAACAGCATCCTGCTGAACATAAGTTTACGGTTCCTTGTTAATCACCAGAAACACAGCATTAGCGCCACGCAACACATTCAACAATACTTCACCGGAAGATTTTGCAACCGCTGCTTTTAATTCATCTATATTGGAAATTTTTTGCTGATTCACTGAGGTAATGACATCACCGGGACGCAAATCAGAACGCCACGAATTACTGTCACGCTCTACGGAAACCACCAACACAGCCTTGATACTGCCATGAATTGGGCTGAATACACTGAAATTTTTCAGACCCACGCCATATAAAAATGGATCCATTTTTTCCACAAGCTCAAGACGTTTTTTTGGATCAGCTAATGTGACATTCACAGTAATTGGTTTACCACCACGTGCAATATTCATATTAATTTTTGAATCAACACGTACAAAGCCAACGGTATTTACTACATCACTTGCACTCTTGATATCAGTTCCATTCACATTGGTAATGATATCGCCAACTTGCAAACCGGATTGTTGCGCAGGCGAGTTATCGATGACTTGTGTTACCACTGCACCTTTGCCAGCAGTAATTTTAAAAGCACCAGCAAGATCAGGCGTAATATCCTGTACACCAATTCCCAACGCACCACGTTTGACATTGCCAAATTCAATCAATTGTATCATCACACTTTTTGCCATATTCGATGGAATCGCAAAACCAATGCCAATACTGCCGCGGGCAGGAGCAAGAATAGCGGTGTTGATACCAATCAGAAATCCCTTCATGTCAACGAGCGCACCACCAGAATTTCCTGGATTAATCGATGCATCAGTTTGAATAAAGTTTTCGAAATTTTCGATACCCAGTGTAGTACGACCAACACCACTGACGATTCCTGATGTGACTGTCTGATTTAATCCAAATGGATTGCCAATTGCAGCAACAAAATCACCGACTTTCACATCATTGGAATTACCCATTTGAATTGCAGTCAGATTTTTTGCAGTAATTTTTAATAACGCAACGTCAGATGGTTTATCAATGCCAATAATTTTTGCTGTGTAATGATGTCCATCGCTCAATGTTACTGTTACCAGTTGTGCATCACCGACAACATGCGCATTCGTTAAAATATAGCCATTTTTAGCATCGACAATCACACCAGATGCAACTGAGGAATAAACATCAGGTGCCTGATTACCTTGTGAGCCTTGTTCAGTGCGCTGTTTTTGTAATTCGCGCAATACATTTACATCAGTAACTTTAATATCTGCTTTAATATTGACGACTGCCGGCAAGACTTTTTCCAGCATGGGTGCAAGTGTTGTATCAATGGGTGTAGCAGCAAAAGCTGAAGTGACAAGTGAAAATGTAATAACAAACATGCGAAATATTTTTTTCATACAGAAAGCTCCTCTCGCAAAATAGTCGTACATGATATCAAAAAATTTATCCATCTATCCAGATCACACTCGCCATTCGTCCGCAATTTTCCTTGTCACGACGAAAGGAATAGAACATATCTTCCTGAATAAATGTGCAATAATCACCGCCATAAATCTGATTAATATTTTTTAATCGCAAGCGAATCCTTGCCAGTTCATATAAATTTCCCAGCCATTTATTTTCTGCGTGCGGGACAAAAGCTTGTGCAGATTCTGCATGTTGCTGGGTAAATACATCATACACATCGCGACCCACTTCAAATTTGCGTGCACTGATGGCAGGGCCTAGCCAAACCAGTAATTCATTGGCTGGCTGCTCGAATGTTGCAATGGTTTTTTCAATGATACCGGCCGCCAGTCCACGCCATCCAGCATGAACAGCAGCAACAGTGGTGCCTTCCTTATTGGTAATTAATACCGGTAAACAATCTGCCGTTAACACCAGACACACGCGATTGGGAGTGGATGTATAAGAAGCATCGCCTATTTTGTCGATGTTGTCAGAAGTTGCTTCCAGCACAATATCGCTATGCGTTTGCTTAAGCCAGACAGGTTGCTCAGGCAGATTTAATACGGCAGCAATATTGTCGCCGCTATAACGTCCTTGCCAGCCGGTGCGCAAGGTTGTATATGCGCGCACATTGGCAGGCGCTGGCCAGTCAGGTTGAATATATTTCATTTGCAATCATCCTTTAGCAACTGAATTAATGCTTGCATATCATCTGGCAAATCTATCGTAAAATATTTTTCTTCCTCAGTTTCCGGATGCATGAATCCAAGTGCAAACGCATGCAAAGCCTGGCGTTTGAATGTTTTCAGTGCTTCACGTAATTCTGTTGTCATACCTTTGGTTAATTGCAAACGTCCGCCATATACTGCATCACCCACAATTGGATGATGAATATGCGCCATATGCACGCGAATTTGATGGGTACGACCGGTTTCCAGTTTTAATTTCAGGCGGGTATGCGCGCGATATTTTTCCATCACGCGGTAATGAGTGAGTGCTGGCTTGCCTGTGTCAATAACTGCGCGTCGCGTACGTTCACGCGGATGGCGATCGAGTGGCGCATCGACACTGCCGCCGCTAATAATTGTTCCCATGACAATCGCCTGATATTCACGCAAAAAGCTGCGCTTTTTTAATTGCAGCGTTAAATGTTTATAAGCTGCTGGTGTTTTCGCGACCACCAGCAAACCCGATGTCTCTTTATCCAGACGATGAACAATGCCCGCGCGTGGTAACGCATGCAAGGCAGGCGCATGATGTAGCAGCGCATTAAGCAGCGTGTTATCCGCATTGCCAGCACCTGGATGCACTACCAGACCTGCTGGTTTGTTAATCACGATGACGGCTTGATCTTCATATTCGATATTGAGAGGAATTGCCTGTGCTTGCCATTGTTGTTCCATTTTAAAAACCGGATTAATGGAAACTGTTTCACCACCTTTCACCTTCATTTTGGCCTTGATCGATTGGCCATTGACCAAAATTCTGCCGTCATCAATCCATTCACGAATTTGCGTGCGCGAATATTCCGGCAAAAGTCTGGCTAATACCAGATCCAGCCGCTCATTGGCATGGGTCTGATCGAGCTCAAGGGTTTGAGAATTTTTTTTAGTATCTGTTGTCATAGGCGGTGAATGATGACAGAAATTCGTTTACAATGCACCTCCTTGAAGCATTTCAGTCATAAGGTTAAATGATAGATATGAATAAAAAAATAAAGTTAATTGCTGGCGTGGTTCTTTTTTCTGGTTTTTTAGCATCTTGCGCAACTCCCACTGATCCTGCTGATGCTTTTAAAAATGAATCCGCTCATGAAATTTACGTCAAGGGAAAAGGAGATTTGCGCTCGAAGGATTATTCTGAAGCGATCAAGCGTTTTGAAGCACTGGATGTGCAATATCCTTATGGTGAAGAAACAGAAAATTCCCAGCTTTATATTATTTACGCCTATTACATGAAGGAAGATTACATTCTTGCTTCCGCTGCGGCAGATCGTTTTATCCGCATTCATCCAACCAACCCGCATGTTGATTATGCTTATTACATGCGTGGCATTTCCAATTATTATCAGAACATGGGATTGATGGAACGTTTATTCATTGTCGATCTTGCGACACGTGATCTATCGCAAATACAAAAATCATATAATGATTTTAATGAATTAATCACACGTTTCCCCAATAGCATGTATGCACCATCTGCTCATCAATACATGGTTTTTTTACGTAACGTGCTTGCAGATCATCAGTTACATGTAGCGGAATATTATTACAATCGTCAGGCTTATGTTGCTGCTGCCAATCGCGCCAGCAATCTGGTAGCGCATTATCAGGGCGCACCGAGTGTTGTACCTGGTCTTGAATTGATGGCAAAAGCTTATCGCAAATTAGGCATGATCAAGCTGGAAGAAGATACTGTCGCTGTGCTTAAGTATAATTATCCGTATGCGCGAATTGATTATGATGCACGATATGATTTGTAGAAAATGAAAAAATGGTATGACTTAACAGCAGTCATTTCAGAAAAAAGCATCGTATATCCCGGTGATCCTGCGTTTAGATGTGATGATGTTTATTCTTTGAATAGCGGTTCCCAATTTCATTTATGTCAAATGCATTTGGGAAATCATATCGGCACGCATATTGATTTCCCAGCTCATGTCATTAAAGATGGCAAAACAAGCAGTGATTATGTGATAGAAAATCTGATTGGATCAGGTTTGATTGTTGAAGTGCCTGAGACGGAAAAAACTATTACTAAATCATTTATTGAAAGTCAGCTTATTCAACCCAATGATTTCATCTTTTTTAAAACATCCAACTCAAAATTATCCACACAAGATAATTTTTCTGATAATTATGTTTATATTGAACTGGAAGCAGCTCATGAACTCATCAGTAAAGGTGTAAAAATTGTTGGGATTGATTATATGAGCATTGATCGGTATGAAGATAAACATCTTCCTGTGCATAAATTATTATTATCAAATGATGTGCTGATTGTTGAAGGGTTGGAGCTAAATAATATTCCGCCAGGAAGATATGAAATTTATATCATGCCGCTGAATGTGCATGGGATGGATGGTTTACCAGCGAGAGTTGTTGCTCATGGATAGATATCATCTCACAGAAATGTGTAATAAATTAAACTTACCGCTTCCAATTAATAAACCCACCAGGGTTGAAGGAGGGTTGCTGCATTCCATGTGGAAACTGGATATAAACAATTGTTCGTATGCCGTTAAGCAGCTCTCAAAAGATATAAAATTAACCGAAGAAGTTAAGAATAATTATGAATTAACAGAAATGATTGCTTATCGTTTTTCGCAAAAAAATATTCCAGCCATTAGTGCAATGGAAATAGCGGGAAAACATCTGCTTGAAATTTCAGGCACAGCATTTCTGATTTATCCATGGGTTCATGCACAAACACTTGACAAAAAAACCATCTCTGAAGAGCAGGCAGTGAAAGTTGCTACACTAGTGGCAAGCTTACATCTTATCAATCTGGATGTGCCTGAATTATCTGAGCCCACATTTGATACACACACCTCAGAAAAAATAAATAGCATGATAGATAAAGCGATAGCTAATCGATGTGTATTTGCTGAAGATTTAAAAAATAATCGGGAACGAATTTTAGCGATTAATGAAGAGTTTCATAAAAATATTCCAGTTTTACAACAAACAACGGTTGTTAGTCATGGTGATCTGGATCAAAAAAATATTTTATGGAATGCGCATAATGCGCCTTTTCTGATTGACTGGGAATCTGCACGCAAACTCAATCCCATGTATGAAATAATTGATGTCAGTTTAAACTGGAGCGGTATTACTACTGATAATTTTAATGAAGCACTTTTTATTAAAATGCTTGAAGTTTATGAACAGGCTGGCGCTGGGTTAAATACAAATCACATCCAGGCTGCATTTTATGCAGTATTAGGAAATTGGATAAACTGGCTAGTTTATAATATTGAGCGTGCATGCAATAATGATCCCGAAAATATTGATCAACAAAGAATTGGCATTGAGCAAGTTCAACAAGTAATACCAACTCTATTTAGATTGGAAATGTTAATGCCACACCTAATTAAACTTATGAGAAAAACTCAATGAATTTTGATACTTTAGATTTAAACCCAATTATCCTGGCCAATATAAAATCGTTAGGATATACGAGTCCCACTCCGATTCAGAAACAAAGCATTCCACCAATTTTGGCTGGGAAAGATGTGATGGGTTTAGCGCAAACCGGCACAGGTAAAACAGCAGCATTTGCATTACCCATTTTGCAGCGCCTGATGCAAGGCTCGCGTTTGCGCGTGCGTGCATTAATCATTGCACCCACACGCGAATTAGCACAACAAATTCATGATGCAATTACTGCATTGGCGAAAGGAACAAAGTTATATAGCGTGACACTATATGGTGGCGTGAATATCAATCCGCAAATTAAAAGTTTAAAACATGGCATCGAAATTGTAGTCGCCTGTCCCGGACGTTTACTGGATCATTTGCAACAACGCACAATAGATTTATCGCACGTGGAAACATTAGTGCTTGATGAAGCAGATCAAATGTTTGATATGGGATTCTTGCCTGATATTCGAAAAATTCTGCGTTATTTACCAAAGAAACGTCAAACCTTGCTTTTCTCAGCTACCATGCCGGAAGCTATTCATCATCTTGCACAGGAAATATTGCATCATCCAGTTAAAATTAAAGTGGGTCATAGCGCGCCGCCGACATTAGTGAAACAAGTATTATTTCCTGTTCCTGCGCATCTTAAAACAGCTTTATTAGTTCATATACTGCATAAAACCGCCAAAGAATCTGTACTGGTTTTCACACGCACTAAACATACAGCAAAGAAAGTAGCGCTTAAATTAGTTGATGCTGGTTTTAGCGCAGCATCCTTGCAAGGCAATTTATCGCAAAATAAAAGACAGCAGGCGATGAATGGATTTCGTGATGGTTCCTTGCAAATTTTAGTTGCAACAGATATCGCTGCACGCGGCATTGATGTTTCAAGTATTTCGCATGTGATCAATTATGATATTCCGGCAACAGTTGAAACTTATACACATCGTATCGGCAGAACAGGGCGCGCTGCAAAAGAAGGCGAGGCATTTACATTTATTACAGATGCAGATCATTCTGAAGTGCGTGCGATTGAACGTGTATTGGGAAAGAAAATCGAACAATGTAAATTAGAGAATTTTAATTACTCTGCACCAGCACCAGCCAGAAGTTTGGGAAGCGTTGCAACGCATAAACCAGCGCAGCGTAAACATCGCCCGCGAGGTAGGAAATGATTATAACCTCAAGCTGCCTTTAGAGGTTTGACACGGATTTTATTAGCGTATTTGGTTGCGATCGAAATATCATAATCACGTTGCAAGTTCATCCAGAAGACCATATCAGTATTAGGTAACAATTTTGATAAACGTAAAGCCATTTCTGCGCTAATACCAGCATGTCCATTAAGAAGTCTGGATAACGTAGTACGGTTGATTCCTAATTGTTTAGCAGCATCTGTTACAGAAAGCCCAGCACTTTCCATGAGAATATCGTAGATTATTTCGCCGGGATGTAAGGGGTTATGTATAGGCATATTAGCTCCACTTTATTAATGATAATCAACATAGTCAACGAGAATAGCATCCTGATTATCAAATTGAAAAATTATCCTCCAGTTGGTTTTTACAGTAACTGAATAGTAATTTTTTAAATCACCTTTCAATTTATGAAAGCCAAATCCTGGAAAATTTAATTTTTCCGGAGAATCAGCGGCATCCAATAGCTGTAAAATTACTTGTAATCTTTTTGCATGAATAGCGATGATTCCGGATTTATCGCCAAACAAATAAAACCTTTTAAGACCCTTATGATTCCAACTTTTAATCATATATTAATGTATCCCGTTGCGCAACACGCATCAAATTGCAGGGTTACTTAAGATAAAGACAAATCTTAAAAAAATCAAGTGATTACTGGAAATAAGTGAAGTTTAAATTATTATTTATTTTACAAAATAATAGATAATTAACACACAGACTAAGCGTCTCTTGCGAGATAAGAAATAATTAAATAATTTCTATGAGTGGCTTAACATCTCATATAAAGGATAAAACATGAGTAAAATAGGTAAAAGTTTATTAAAAGGCGCCAAGGAAGCCCTTGCTCATGCGCGCGGCGAAAAAGTTAAGATCAAAGTTCATAAGATCAAGGTAGCTAAAGCGTATAAAAATGAGAATAGAGTACATGAGAACCAGCAAAAAGCTTATCTAGTTAATTGATATTCAAAGAATTGTCAGGCAAATAAGGCTTAATCGAAATAAGCTGTCTAATTTTCTGACAACTTTCACCTTTACTTTTTATAGAGACTTTGATTAAATTACTCACGTTTAATATTCATACAACTTGTATTTATTTTATTAAAAGCCTGTAAATTACAGTATTTATAGATATTTTTGATTAAACAAAAAGAGCGAGGAATGTAATATGTTCACAGCACAACAGCACAACAGCACAACAGCACAACAGCACAACAGCACAACAGCACAACAGCACAACAGCACAACAATCGATAGTACATCAGGTTACCCGTTAATCAAGTTAGAAAAAAACCAGCAAGATCAATATATATTTCCAAATACACCGTGTGGAATCTTGCCTTTCTTTATTAATAGCGAAAACAAGATTGTTTGGGGATGTATTGAGACGAATCGTGTTGGCATTAGCTCAACTCAACCTCCAGCCGGTACTCAGGATATTATCATCATAAAAGATGAAGAGCGTTTTTCTATCGAAGCATCAAAGCCATTTCCAGATCTGCAAAAAGATTTTCTTAAACCCTATGTCGGAAAAAATTTTAGCGGTCAGAATTATCAGGATATTCTTTCCTGCCTTAGTACAAACGGATATGAAATTTATCTTGAAAATATGCTCGCAACAGCGGCTCATGAAACATACGAAGAGAATGGTACTGATCTTCGAATAAATGGCGGAAAAAATCTGAATTCATTAATTGAGATGTATGATATTCCACCACAGGCAGTTAAAGCTAAACGCGGTATGACGACTCAGAAAATATATGCGGCTCATTTATCAAGTGATTCAAATGTGGAATTGAAATACACGGATAAAATTGAAGAAAAAATAGTGATTAATAAAGGCCGTTCCTTTTATGAAAAAGGAATCTGGTGTGAATTGGAGAGTTTAAAGTTATCTTTTAATACTCAGAAGATCAATTTCGCGCAAAGTGAAAAATCCAATTTAACAGATGATCAAATTAAACTTATAGAATCTGAATTTGTCGCATGGGAAAGCAGGATTGAATTAATGGAAAAAGTTGAGGTATCCATTATTTCATCATTGGAAAATTTGCATATCAATTCAATTGCGCAGGCAGAAAAAATTGATTTTACTAAAATGGAAACTCCAAAATTTGAAAAGAGTAATTCGCACTGGACAACATTATCCTTGTTGTCACCAAACAATAATGTTGAAACCAACACGTATGACAATAATTTAAAATCATTAAAATATTAATTACATAGCTATAGATGTGTGTATGATGAGGTCAGACTTGAACAAGAATGCTTTTCAATTAAAAGCGCTATTGCACAAGATTGACCTTATTTTTTTATTTTATAACTTCAAGCTGCTTTTAGAGGTTTCACACGGATTTTATTAGCGTAATTTGTTGCGATCGAAATATCATAATCACGTCGCAAGTTCGCCCGGGTGACCGTAGCGGTGGCATAAAAATAAAATTTAATAAAATCAAGCCACTATTTGAAAAAGAATTTATTGTTTAATTTTCTGACAATTTTGACCTTTACTTTTTATAGACGTATGGATTATATTGCTTCAAGTTTAATATTTATACAAAATAAATATACGAGGTGGTTATGAGAAGTGCAAGATCTGAATGGAGTATATATAAAACAACGGAAATCGAAAGATTCACATTATCAGTAAATGATTTTTTAACACGATTGAAAAAACCAGGTAAAGATCATTATGAAATTAATTACAGCAAAAAAAGTAGGATAAACCACAAAATTGTAATGATTGCCCTGGAAATTGATAAAAAATCGCAAGATGAATATACCATTCAGCTACTCTTGGCAAGTGATAGTCACAATGAAGATATTTATAACGATTTTAAAAACTTTGGATCGCAGAATAATTTATCCTTGCAATATGGTGATTATGGCAAGGATAACTGGATTACATTCGGAACGCCTAAATTCACTAATCCAGCTGAATTAGGCCCATATATACAATTATGTAATGAATATGATTCAACCATTCCACTTGAAATACTCGATGAGCTTAAATTAGCTTGTGGTCTCCCACTCGTTCCATCTAAACAAGAATTTAAACAGATTATCGCTGAAAAAGGATATAAGCACGCATTAAAATTAGCTGATGATTGCAGTAACAAGGATTTATATATTATTTCTTTGGCAGATATCTTATTCAAGAAAAAAGCATATGAAGATGCTGCCAGTTGCTACGAGTTAATAACCACGAAAGATATGAATCTTTATAAAAAAGCACAATATCAGCTGGGCAGTATGGTTTTTAATTTTAGTGATGCTAATGATTATGACTCTCCAAGAGAACATGCTCGTGCTTCTCTGCAGTATTTCGCTGAAGCAGATGATTATCTTGATAGCATTGCTCTTTCGAAGCGAACGTTTAATTGTCTATGCACCGGTTCGTATGATATTGGAAATTGCCCTGTACCGTATCCATATGGCGCTAAAAGTGATGTACTTTTTACACTAGGTGATTATATTTACTCAATCCATAAAAAAGCTAATTTGATTGCTGATATGAAGGAAATAAAAATATCATCTCCAAATTTTTTTGGCAAAAAATGATTGTTTAAAATTGAGATCGAGGAATTTAGATATGATGAATAATAGGAATGACATTAAAGAATACGACTACCTATACAAAATAAAAGTGATTGGTCCAGTGAACTCCGGCAAATCAACTTTAATTAATAAAGCCAAAGATTTTCATCTTTCTTCATCTTCATATTTTTCAGTCAAGATGATAAACGCAAACAATAAAAAAATTAAATTCCACATTTGGGAGCAAAACTCTTATAAATTTCCACACCGCGATACTAATTTAAAAGGTGTACATGCAATATTAGTCGCTGTTGATATGACAAATAAAAACGCACTTGAAGACCTCCGGCACGATATTATGGATATAGAACGTTTTGCTTGTGAAAATGTGATAACACTAGTGGTTGGAACAAAGCTTGGGGACGAAAATAGAGTGATTAAGCCATGGGATTTGCTTGACTTTTTGCAACCAAATCTTTATTACGTAACTGCGGTAAATTCACTATCTGGCTACAATCTGGAAGCATTATTTATAAATTGTGGGGAATTGTTGGCTAATAAATTCGACAATGAAGAAAATAATAGAAAGATATACGATATTACAAATAAATCTATTTCAAAAAAATTATTATCCGCTATTGGTAGTTTCGACTTTGTAACACGACACTACCGTTATCTTACATTTCTTCTAGGAGCAAACCAAAGCCAATCGAATGTAAGATTGTTAACGGCTGATATTCTCCAGCAAATTTTGATTTTGTTGACACCGTGGCAAAACAAACTGTTATTTTCCAATTTGCTCTTTGGAAAAATGGCTCAAATACAGACGATGCGTTTCGTGAATAGCTACAATAAGTCTATTGGTTTTAAAAGCGAAGAGTCGCAATCATTTGTTTCAGAGCTGAAATTATTATGTGATGAAAAGCTTTGTGCGACTACAAAATTAGATATTAATAAGCAAATAACAATTTTTGCCGAGAAAAAGACAAAGCAAAATACAGAAAATTGCAGGGCTATGGTCTTACTCTCGCAACATGGGTTGTATAAGAAAGAAAATACAAATAATAAACCTGCGATTGAAGTTAAGGAAAATAATAATTGCTCTATTCAATAATCTGAAAGATAAATGTGGCATTAAAATAACCATGGCGTGCTTTATCAGACCAGCTTACATCGATAGCTTTTTACCAGGCTGATTGTTAATCTCAGCAACAATTTCCCGGATACGATTTTCATAAATCGCCTTGTACTCAGGTAAAAATAATTTACCCAAATCCATCTCTGACAGAATATCAATATTCTGACGTAACATTTGAATTTCCATTTCGTCAAAACCTAAATTATCAGCACTGTTAAATATGCGGGATATATAATCCAGATAAAAACATGGAGCAGTCTTGAAGGCATTCATTAAAGCGTCGTTAATTGGTGCGTCAAATGAATCTTTTTGGCTTTCCTCATGTCTTTTTTGATTGGAATAAAGCAAATTCACGAAAGATATTGTGCCACTAACATATTTTCTGATTGCAAATGTTGATCCTGTATGAAATACATCATTAAGTGCGTATGAATAAATATCTTTTTGCGCAAGATACTTAACAATGCTGATGCTATTACATAGCTGTGCAAAGAAATATGTATCATTTGAAGGCTTAATTTTTAAAACTTCGATCAAGTATTTGACCATGTTGAAATGGGAATTTTCTACCGCATTATCAAGACACTGCAAGCCAATTTTCTTTATCAAATCATTATCTGTAGCAAGCTGTTTTAACAAGGAAACATTACCTGATCTGCCAAAAAAAATATTTAGATTAATATCATCTGCGCTTAAAATATGCTTTCTTTTCTCCCAATAAAGTGAGTGTAAAGCGATATTACGAGATTTAGCGAAATTTGCAGAGTCCAGGTTATAGATTTCAATATCTGTTAATAATTTTAACTCGAGCGTTAAATATTTATAAAGATCGATATTTCCCGAATGAATGCCATATGCAACCAAACGTTCCCGGGAACTTCTCCGTTTCAGTTCAAACGCATAGTTATCAATTAAATATCGCACCAACTCCAAACATCCTGATTGGATCGCGTTATATAATGTGACTTGAGAGGGTTTTATCTTTTCTATCAATATTAATTGAACCAATTTGATATCGCCATTAAATGCAGCGCTATTTAATGGACTATTTTCCTTGTTATCTGGATCATTTTCATCCTTCAAATAACTTGTCACACTCAAATTAAATTTATTTTCTGGCTCAATCAGGTATAAAAATAATGATATGTTGCCTGAACAAGCAGCATCCAATAGGGTGGATATATCTGGCTTTGCCAAAAAATTATCCTGCTTTAAAAAATGCATAAGGATATCTTTTCTGCCTGCTCGTGATGCAATATCAAGATATTTTTTTTGAAGAATATTTAAATATTCTTTTTTGCCTTCCTCAGGTGCAGTATGGCTATGACAATTTAGACTGTAAATAATAATTTCCTTGCACCCTGCAAATAATGACATTTCTGCCCATTCCATAAGCTCCTCATAGGGAATGATTGAGCTAAAATATCGAATATTATCCGTGCAGGCCGCGAAAATAAAAGGATAATTATCATCGTCTTCATAAGCGAATTTGAGATATGCAGGTAATCTATTTTTATTTTTTGCGAGAATTCCCAGGTTTTTATAAACAAGCACTAATTTAATTGAATGCGTTTTCAATACTTCTCGTTGTTGAGATAAATAATCTCTACATATATTGAAATCATTACTTATCCTGTTTATCCAGTAATCAGTATGATTATTCAGCGAATTAAATAGATAGCTGGAAGCAAGTGAAAGATTGATCATCGATGCAGGTTCAATATCTGCAATAAAATAATTTAATACATCACCATTTTCACCATGAAACATATTACTAGCCCTTAAATCCATCCGTCACAGGATAACGCCAATCCTTGCAAAATGATTTGTGATTGATATGCGGGCCAGGAGCTGCTTGCTTACGCTTGAACTCGGATTGATGCACCATATTTACCACCTTCACCACAACGTCATGCGCAAAACCTTTTTCCACAATCTCATCAATACTCAATGACTGATTAAGATAAGCTTCCAATATTCCATCCAGCACCGTGTAAGGTGGCAATGTATCTTCATCTTTTTGATTCGGCGCTAATTCCGCAGTCGGTGCGCGCTCAATGGTATTTTGCGGAATAACAGGGGAAAGTGCATTACGGTATTTCGCCAATTCGTATACCAGCAACTTCGGCACATCTTTTAATACCGCAAATCCACCTGCCATATCACCATAAATTGTGCAATAGCCCACTGACAATTCACTGCGATTACCTGTCGTCAAAACCATTTTTCCATATTGATTGGACAAGGCCATCAGTATCACCGCACGACAGCGTGATTGAATATTTTGTTCAGTAATATCAGATTTATTTTCAAGCTCGAGTGATTGCAGGAATTGATTATAAACAGGTTCTATCGAAATAATTTCAGAAGATACACCAAGATTTTGTATTACTTGTTGCGCATCATTCATGCTGATATCAGCTGTATATTGCGATGGCATCATCACAGCATGCACATTTTCCTTGCCTAACGCATCAACAGCAATGGCAAGTGTCAGTGCTGAATCAATGCCACCAGATACACCAATAAGCGCACCTTTAATATTATTTTTCGCAACATAATCTTTTAAACCTAATACTAATGCAGAATACGTTCGCTCGATTTTATCTGGAACAATGATAGTGGCTGTTTCAACTTTCGAATGATTAATATCAACAGGAAACAATGTTTCATTAAAAAATCCTGCACATTGCGCCAATTTACCTTTTTTATCCAGCACGAGTGAACCGCCATCAAATACAATTTCATCCTGCGCACCAACATGATTCACATACACAATGCCAACATGATCGTGTTTCGCACGTTTGGTTAAAACCGAGACGCGTTGTTCATGCTTATCCATTTCGAATGGTGAAGCATTAGGGGAGAGGATGAGTGACGCACCATGTGCAGCGGCATCATGTGTTGGACCTAATTTCCATAAGTCTTCACATATCACCATGCCAATTTGCACATCTTTAATAGTCAATACACAGGACTCATGACCAGCAACAAAATAACGCGCTTCATCAAATACACCATAATTCGGTAATTTCTGTTTGCAATATCGCGCAAGAATTTTTCCATTATGTAACATCGAGCATGCGTTATATAAATATTGTTCGTCAGTATATGGATGACCAACGACACAATAAATATCTTTAATTCCAGCTTTTAATTGATTTAACGCACCTGATGCTTCTGCAACAAATGATTTACGCAACAATAAATCTTCGGGAGGATAACCTGTCAGACTTAATTCAGGAAATACGATAACATCAGCTGAATATTTTTCTCGCGCTGTGTTCGCCGCATCCAGATGTTTTTGTAAATTTCCGGCAATATCACCAACTTTTAAATTTAACTGGGCTAGTACAATTCTAAGATTTGTGGACATGTATTCCGTCCTTTATTTTGTTGTTAATGTTGATTTTATTATCAAATCCATTTGCCGTTATTAAAAGATCATATTGATTATTATACACGTCGTGTGCCATATCAACGACCATACCGCAAGCTTTTCCCTGTTCACCATATATATCTGCAGCTAATTCTGGCTTGTGCGCGCTGGAAATATTGACATGATATAAATGCGTTTTTAATTTTCCACGATAATGCATGCGAGCAATAATTTCCTGTCCGGTATAACAACCTTTATCAAAACTAACAGCATCAAGAGCGGGAAGATTCAATTCATGCGGTAAAAATTTACCGGATGTTTCAGGATAAATAGCGGGAATACCAGATTTTATTCTGTGTTGGTGCCAGACATTTGTTTCATGTGTTGCCTGAATTTTATTATTTTCGCCCGCAAGAATATACAACGATTCTGTAACAGGTATTCGAACAGCTTGTTCAAGTGATACATCATCATTAATCACGCCAGACACGTGCCAATTTTTACTGTCATCCGTGAGTGTGATTTTGAAAAATACGGCATATTTCATTAATGCAGATAAGGCAATCGGCACCATGCTTTGCTGCATGAGAAGATAATAAGCATCCTGATATTGAAAAAGATAGAACAATGAGAGAACACGGCCTTGAGGATTGCAATGCGCGCCCAGACTAATGGTTCGCTCAGCATCACAAGTCAATTGACCTTGTAGAAATTTTTTTGCATCATTTCCCTGAATTTTTATGAGCCCCTGATCAGATAGCTCGCAAATCATCTTCACTCCCCGCATTTTTGATTAGGCGCTAATTGTGCTACGAAGCAGGCAGATTGTATAGAGGAAATATGAAAGCATTGGTACTCATTGATTTACAAAATGATTTTTGTCCTGGCGGCAATCTGGCTATCCACGAGGGAGATCAAGTCATTCCCATCGCCAATCGCTTGCAACAAAAATTCGATCTCGTCATTGCGACCAAAGATTGGCATCCACAAGATCACTTAAGTTTTGCCTCGAATCATGCTGATCGCAAGATTGGTGATGTTGTAATGCTGAGTGGTCTTGAGCAAATTCTTTGGCCAGATCATTGCGTGCAGGGAACGCATGGTGCGGAATTTCATCCTGAGCTGCAAACGGAACGGATTAAAATAATCTTTTACAAAGGTACTGATAAATTCATCGATAGTTATAGTGCGTTGTATGATAACGCGCATTTGCGTTCAACGGGTTTGGGAGAGTATTTGCAAGCACAGCAGGTGAATGAAATTTATATGATGGGATTGGCTACGGATTACTGCGTGAAATATTCTGCGCTGGATGCGAAAAAAGCAGGGTTTGATGTCTGTGTCATGATGGATGGTTGTCGCGGTGTGGAATTACAAAAAGGTGATGTAGAACGTGCGATTGAGGAAATGCGTGCAGCAGGGGTGAAGATTGTGACAACTTAATTATTCAACCACTCAACCACTTGCATTGGCTCATCAATATAACCATCTGCATTCCACAACTTTGGATCATCATCAGCATGAATATAGCCATATAATGCGACTAACGACAGCACACCAGCACCTTTGCTGGCAACTACATCACTTGCTGCATCACCCACATAAATGCAATTTTCTGGTAACACTTTTAATAATTCGCACGCATGTTTAATCGGCAGAGGATCTGGTTTTCCTTTTGCAACAGAATCGCCACACACAAGACAGGCTGGTCTATGATCAAATTTCAGCGCTTTTAACAAAGGTTCTGCGTGACGTGTCAATTTATTCGTGACAATTCCCCAGCGAATGGATTGCTCATCCAGTGTAGCGAGCAAACGTTCCACTTGCGGAAAAAATTGTGTTGCATCAGCAAGATGTTTTTCATACAAATGAAAAAAATATTCGCGCATGCGTTTGAAACGCGGGTCACATTCTTCCATGCCTAAAGCAAGTTTTATCATCGCTTTTGATCCCAGATTCGCGATCTGACGAATTTCAGAAAGAGGCATGGGAGGCAAGGATTCTGCTGCACGCATTTGATTCAGGGCAGTGACAAGATCAGGTGCTGTATCTAGCAGTGTTCCATCCAGATCGAATAAAACAGCTTGAATTGGCATGGTTTATCCCTTGGTTACATGAAAAAGATAATTAACTGAAACATCATCAGTCAGACTGAATGTTTGCGAAAACGGATGATAACTCATTCCTTTGGTATTTTTTGGAATGAGACCAGCTTGCCGCGACCAATTACCCAATTCAGATGGCCGAATAAATTTCGCATAATCATGCGTATTTTTCGGTAAAATTTTCAATAAATATTCTGCGCCAACAATCGCAAATAAAAATGATTTTGGATTGCGATTCAGTGTGGAAAAAATTACATGACCTTGTGGTTTGACCAGTTGTGCGCACGCTGCAATGATTGCAGCAGGATCGGGAACATGCTCGAGCATTTCAAGACACGTCACTACATCGTATTGTTCCTTGCGTTCTTCTGCGATGGTTTCAGTCGCGACATGCAGGTATTCGACATTGGCACCGGATTCCAGTTGATGTAATTTTGCGACATCAATCACCGATTTATTCATATCAATGCCAGTTACTTTTGCACCAGCAAATGCCATGCTTTCAGCAAGAATTCCGCCACCGCAACCAACATCAATCACGGATTTGCCGTTGAGTTTGACAATATCATCGATATAACAAAGCCTTAGAGGATTTATCTGATGCAAGGTTTTAAGTTCACCATTCTTGTCCCACCAATGCGCGGCAAGTGTCGCAAATTTGGCAAGTTCCTGAGGGTCATAATTCTGATTCATATGTGATCGCACTAATAATGATTGGCCGCCATTTTGCGTGATATTGCTAGCAGATTCAATATAGCTGATTTATGATTGCTCATTTATATGTTTTAAAAGGAATTTGAAATGAAAACCATGATTGGTGTAATTGCTTTTTTCCTGGCGGCGCAAACATATGCTGCAGTAGCTGTCAGAAATACAGAAATTCAGGGCAGGGATGCATCTGGCACCGCACAAACAACGGTTGTTGATCCAGGTGGCAATCTTAAAGTTGTTACACCGGATGATGCAGCAGCAGTTGTCAGACCTGATGTCGTAGCACCTGATGATGCAGCTGTTATCAGAAATGATGCAGCGCCCGATAATTCAGCTGTTATAAGAAACGATGCAGCACCTGAGGTCATCCGTCCACGCCGTTAATTTTTTATTGGGAGATACGCATGTCTGAAACAGCAATGCAGACTGAAAAAATGAATGATGCACATACGACTTATTTAAGAGATTATCAGGTTCCTGATTATTTAATTGATGAAGTAGATTTGCATTTTGATTTGCATGATGATGCAACCATTGTTACCTCACGCTTGCGTATCCGACATAATCGTTTCAGTTCCAGTAAAAAACATGATTTGTTATTGAATGGTGAAGAATTAAAACTGGAATCATTATTATTAAATGGTGAAGCAGTAAAAGATTCAGCTTATGAATTAACCGATAAAATGCTAATCCTGCATGATGTTCCTGATAATTTTGAATTGCAAATTACAACGCGTATTTATCCGCAAAAAAATACAGCCTTGACTGGTTTATATTGTCCACACACTACTTATTGCACACAATGCGAAGCAGAAGGTTTCAGACGCATTACTTATTTTCCTGATCGTCCTGATGTACTCGCACGTTACACAACCACCATCGCAGCAGATGAAAAAAAATTTCCAACCTTATTATCCAACGGTAATCTCATCGCATCCGGCAAGCTGGAAAATGGACGTCATTGGGTAAAATGGGAAGATCCGTTCAATAAACCTTGTTATTTGTTTGCATTAGTCGCTGGTGATTTTGATTTATTGAAAGATACTTTTACTACGCAATCTGGCAATGAAATTCAGTTACGCATTTATGTGGAAAAAGGTTATGGCGAGCAGGCACATCATGCCATGTACTCACTTAAGGAAGCCATGCGCTGGGATGAAAAAACTTACGGGCGTGAATATGATCTCGATATTTACATGATCGTTGCCATTGGCGATTTCAATATGGGCGCCATGGAAAACAAGGGATTAAATATATTTAATACCAAATACATTTTAGCCAAACCAGAAACTGCAACTGATGAAGATTATATTCAAATCCTGTCTGTGATTGGACATGAATATTTTCACAACTGGAGTGGCAATCGCATAACGTGTCGCGACTGGTTTCAATTAAGTCTCAAGGAAGGTTTGACTATTTTCCGCGATCAGTCTTTTTCGGAAGACACCTTATCACATGCTGTCATGCGCATTCAGGATGTCATTGCCTTACGTGAAGTACAATTTGTTGAAGATGCCAGTCCACTTGCACATCCTGTGCGTCCTGATCATTACATTGAAATCAATAATTTTTATACCTCGACAATTTATAACAAAGGCGCAGAAGTATTGCGCATGTTGCAAACTATTCTTGGTAAAACATTATTTCGCAAGGGAATGGATTTATATTTTACGCGTCATGATGGACAAGCTGTCACGATTGAAGATTTTGTTAAAGCCATGGAAGATGTATCGGGAATTGATTTGCGTCAATTCCGTCTCTGGTATAGTCAGGCAGGTACACCGATTGTCAGCGTTGAAGATGATTATGATGAAGAACAACAGATTTATCGTCTTAACATTCAGCAAAAAACCTTGCCAACACCGAATCAGCCGAATAAAAAACCTTTGCATATTCCCATCACCATGGGATTGCTCGATCAAAATGGCAAGGAAATTCCCATTGAATCGCAATCAGAAGTGGTGTTACAACTGACGGCCGCCGCACAAACATTTACATTTGAAAACATTCCAGCGCGTCCGATTCCATCCTTGTTACGCAATTTTTCTGCACCTGTAAAATTGAATTATCCTTATTCGGATTCAAACCTGCAGTTTCTCTGCAAGCATGATAAAGATGCGTTTAATCGCTGGGAAGCAGGACAGCAATATGCTCTACGTTTATTGTTAAATCTGATTCGTGATTATCAGCATGATAAGCCTTTACAGCTTGATCCTGAATATATCGCCATGTTTGAACACATTTTAAAAGAAAAAAATGCGGATAAATTCCTGCTTGCCGAAATGCTAAAAATTCCTTCTGAAAAATATATCGGCGAACAAATGGACATTATCGATGTCGATGCAATCCATGCAGCGCGCGAATTTCTGATAACAGAAATTGCCACACAACTGCAAACAACGTTACTGGCAATTTATCAGGCTAATCAATCTGCAAAATCAGCTGTGTTTAATATTGAAGAGGTAGGTAAGCGACAATTAAAAAATCGTTGTCTGATGTATTTGATGTTACTTCCCAAATATCAGGAACTGGGTTTGGAACAATTTGAAACGTCATTAAAAACGAATATGTCTGATTTACAACCTGCTTTAACAGCCATCGCTAATCTTGATAATCCACATCGTGAAAAAGCACTGGAAGCTTTTTATGAAGCCTGGAAACATGATGCGTTAGTGGTCGATAAATGGTTATCGATCCAGGCAACTTCCAAATTGCCACACACGCTGGCAACGGTTAAAAAACTGGTACGACATGAAGCATTCGACATCAAAAACCCTAACAAGGTCTATGCGCTAATCGGTGCATTTGGTCAACGCAATCCTGTCAATTTTCATACAGCGAGCGGCGAAGGTTATGCATTTTTGCGGGAAATTGTGCATCAGCTGGATAAACTCAATCCGCAAATTGCCGCGAGAATGGTAAACCCTTTGACTAGCTGGAAACGGTATGATAAAGAACGTCAGGCATTAATGCAGAAACAACTGGAAGTGCTTTTGCAAGATACTAAAATTTCCACGGACTTGTATGAGCTTGTTTCCAAAAGTCTTTGAGGGTGTACATGACAACGACAAATCGCAGAACTGAATCTGACAGCATGGGAAAAATCGAGGTTCCAGATAATAAATACTGGGGCGCGCAAACCCAGCGATCCATCGGCCATTTTGCAATTGGGCAAGATTTGATGCCCAGAGAATTGATTCATGCTTTTGGCACATTAAAAAAAGCTGCAGCGCTCACCAATTATGAATTGGGTTTGATGAGCAAGGAAAATATGGAATTGATTGTCAAAGCTGCCGATGAAGTCATTGCTGGCAAACTCGATGAACATTTTCCCTTGCGCGTCTGGCAAACAGGCAGTGGTACACAAACCAACATGAATGTGAATGAAGTTATCAGCAATCGTGCGATTGAATTGGCC
Organism: Gammaproteobacteria bacterium; assembly: GCA_013286495.1. GTDB lineage: Bacteria > Pseudomonadota > Gammaproteobacteria > DSM-16500 > DSM-16500 > Aquicella. Next base: position 21,447 of record JABDFQ010000023.1, read on the forward strand.
AATGGTGTAATCGGCAGCAAGTCTCCCATTCATCCGAATGATCATGTCAATCAATCACAATCATCGAATGATACTTTTCCAACTGCCATGCATATTGCAGCTGCAGAAGCAGTCGTTAATGTCTTATTGCCATCGATTACAGAATTGCGTGATGGATTAGCAGCCAAACAAAGAGCTTTTTCACATATTGTGAAAACTGGTCGTACGCATTTACAGGATGCTGTGCCATTAACTCTCGGTCAGGAATTTTCTGGTTATGTTGCACAACTTGATGCAGCGATGGATAACATCAAAAAAACTTTACCAGGATTATATGAACTTGCATTAGGTGGTACTGCAGTTGGCACAGGATTAAATACGCATCCACGTTTTGCAGAACTAGCTGCTGGCAAAATTGCAGAATTAACTGGTTTGCCATTTGTATCTGCTCCCAATAAATTTGCAGCACTCGCTGCACATGATGCGTTTGTTTTTGCAAGCGGTGGACTTAAAACACTTGCGTGTGCATTAATGAAAATAGCAAATGATATACGCTGGTTAGGATCGGGCCCACGTTGTGGTTTGGGTGAATTGGTATTACCGGCGAATGAACCAGGATCATCCATCATGCCTGGCAAAGTCAATCCTACGCAATCAGAAGCGATGACGATGGTATGTGTGCAAGTGATGGGAAATGATGCCGCGATTAGTTTCGCAGATTCACAAGGTAATTTCGAATTAAACGTATTTAAGCCTGTCATCATACATAATTTCATGAATTCGGTGAGATTACTGGCAGATTCAGCACGCATGTTTAACAAATATTGTGTTGCTGGATTACAGGCAGATGAACGTGCAATCAATGCTGCTGTCCATAATTCACTGATGTTAGTCACTGCACTGGCACCCAAAATTGGTTATGACAAGGCAGCAGAAATCGCGCATAAAGCATGGCATGATGGTACCAGCTTGCTGGATGCAACATTGGCATTGGGATATTTGTCGGAAAAGGAATTCAGGGATTTAGTTAAACCAGAATTAATGATAGGACCCAGGGAATGATGCTGTCACAAAAAATTGAAAATCAGGTAAACTATGCGCCAAGTATTTAATTTCAGTGCAGGACCGGCAATATTACCGGAAGAAGTTTTATCACAGGCACAAGCCGAAATGCTGGATTGGCATGGCACAGGCATGTCGATTTCTGAATTAGGTCATAGAGGGCCGGAATTCAAGCTTGTGGCGGAACAGGCAGAAGCAGATTTACGTGAGCTCATGTCTATTCCAAAAAATTACCAGGTATTATTTTTAGCGGGCGGTGGTTCAACACAATTTGCCATGGTGCCAATTAATTTATTTGGTGCGAACAATACTGCTGATTACATCGATACCGGTGTGTGGTCGAAAAAAGCCATTGAAGAAGCAGCGCGTTATGGCACCGTCAATATTGCTGCGCATACTGAACATAAAGATCATCTCGCTTATATTCCTGCGCAAGATACCTGGTCTATCAATGAAAATGCAGCATATTTGCATTACACGCCAAATGAAACCATTGATGGTCTGGAATTTCAGTGGGTACCAAAAACGGGTAAGGTTCCATTAGTTGCTGACATGACTTCCATGATCTTATCGCGACCGCTGGATGTGAATGATTTTGGCATCATTTATGCAGGCGTACAAAAAAATCTTGGTCAGGCTGGCATGAATATCGTTATCATTCGTGAAGATTTGATCAAGGATCCATTACCGCAAACACCATCACTTTATTCCTATAAATTGCAGACTGAACATCATTCGTTTTATAACACACCGCCAACTTATGCCTGGTATATGACGGGTCTCGTTTTGGCATGGATGAAACGTCAGGGTGGTGTGCCAGTGATATATGAAAGAAACGTTCGCAAGGCAAATAAACTGTATTCGATTATTGATGAGCATCATGGTTTTTATCTTAATCGCGTGCAACCTGATTGTCGTTCATTGATGAATGTGATGTTTCATTTGCATGATGAAAAATTAACACCGATTTTTCTTGAGCAAGCAGAAAAAATTGGCTTGACGAATTTACGCGGTCATCGCGTCAGCGGTGGTATACGCGCGAGCATTTATAATGCCATGCCCGAAGAAGGCATAGATCGCCTGGCTGG
>JABDFQ010000024.1 GCA_013286495.1 Gammaproteobacteria bacterium
ACATGGTGGTGGTCGGTGGTTCGATCCCACTCGTGCCTACCAAATCTTCCCAAAATTCTAGTTAGATGACTGAGCCATGATTATGCCCGTAGTGACATTGCCAGATGGCAGTAAAAAAAATTTTGATAATCCTGTTACGGTAGCAGAAGTAGCAGCAAGTATTGGTGCAGGTCTTGCAAAAGCTGCTCTTGCTGGAAAAATTGGTGACAAATTAGTAGATACCTTTCACGTGATCAACGAAGATGCTGATCTGCGCATCATTACTGATCGTGATGCAGAAGGTCTGGAAATCATCCGTCATTCCACCGCACATTTGCTGGCACATGCAGTCAAAACACTTTTTCCGGAAGCACAAGTTACCATTGGCCCAGTCATTGAAAATGGTTTTTATTATGATTTTTCATTTGCACGTCCATTTTCTGTTGAAGACCTCGCAAAAATCGAAGCAAAAATGGCAGAAATCGCCGGTCAAAATTATTCTGTTTCCAGACGTGTCGTCAGTCGTAATGAAGCCATCGAATTTTTCAGAAATATGGGTGAAGAATATAAAGTCAGAATTATTCAGGATATTCCAGAAGATGAAACACTGACAATTTATCAGCAAGGTGATTTTGCTGATTTATGTCGTGGCCCACATGTTCCAGCCACTGGCATATTGAAAGCATTTAAACTCACCAAAGTTTCTGGTGCGTACTGGCGTGGTGATTCCAATAATGAAATGTTGCAACGTATTTATGGCACAGCCTGGAAAGATAAAAAATCCCTCGACGAATATTTAAAAAATCTTGAAGAAGCAGAAAAACGCGATCATCGCAAATTAGCCAAAACCATGGATCTTTTCCACATGCAGGAAGAAGCGCCAGGCATGATTTTCTGGCATCCCAATGGCTGGACAATTTACCGCATCATTCGCGATTACATCAGCAAAAAAATTTCCGATGGTGGTTATGAAGAAGTCGTGACGCCACAAATTGTCGATCTGGAATTATGGAAAAAATCCGGTCACTGGGCGAATTTTGGCGAAGAAATGTTTACCGTGGAAGCAGATGACCGCAAGTTCGCTGTTAAACCCATGAGCTGTCCCTGTCACGTGCAAATTTTCAAACAGGGTTTGAAAAGCTATCGTGACTTGCCGATGCGGCTTGCAGAATTTGGTTGTGTACATCGCAATGAATTGACAGGTGCCATGCATGGTTTAATGCGTGTACGCCAGTTAACCCAGGACGATGGTCATATTTTCTGTACGGATGAGCAAATCCAGCAGGAAGCATCGAAGTTTATTCAGTCTGTGATCGATACTTATCGCGATTTTGGTTTTAACAACATTATTCTCAAACTTGCTACCCGACCTGATAAACGCATTGGTTCAGATGAATTATGGGACCATGCAGAAGGCGCACTGGCTGATTCGCTTAAAGGGCTTGGACTGGAATATGAGATCAAGCCTGGTGAAGGCGCGTTTTATGGGCCAAAAATCGAATTTCATCTCAAAGATTGTATCGGCCGCATGTGGCAATGTGGTACCTTGCAACTCGATTATGCCCAACCAGCAAGATTGGAAGCTTACTATATTGCCGAAGATGGCAGTAAAAAAGTTCCTGTTATGCTCCATCGGGCAATTGTAGGTTCAATTGAGCGATTTATGGGCATTTTGCTGGAGCATTATGCTGGAAGAATGCCTGTCTGGTTAACACCGATTCAGGTCATGGTCATGAATATTACGGATAAACAGGCCGATTTTGTATCAGAAATGACTGAAGAATTGAGAAAACATGGGCTTAGGGCAAAATCGGACTTGAGAAATGAGAAGATCGGCTTTAAAATCCGCGAGCATACCCTGGAACATATTCCTTATCTGCTGGTAGCTGGAGACCGTGAAGTGGAATCACGTACGGTTTCTGTCAGAACGCAGGACGGTAAAGACTTGGGAACGATGCCAGTAGACGCATTTATTGCCCTGATCAAGGCAGAAATCGCGCGTCTTGGAAGAACTGAATAGGAGGATGTCGAATTAGCACTGAAAAGAAACCGCGGATTAACCAACAGATTGGTGCTCCGAAGGTACGTTTAATTGATGCAGAAGGCCAGCAACTTGGTGTTGTATCAATCACAGAAGCACAAAAATTAAGCGAGGAAGCTGGTCTGGATTTAGTCGAAGTTTCACCAGATGCGGAACCCCCTGTTTGCCGGATCATGGATTTTGGTAAATACAAGTTTCAGCTTAGTAAACGTAACGCTGTTGCCAGAAAAAAACAAAAAAGGATTCAGGTCAAGGAAATCAAGTTACGACCTGCGACTGAAGAAGCGGATTATCAGGTCAAGCTGCGTAGCATTATCAAGTTTCTTGAAAATGGCGACAAGGCAAAAGTGACCATACGTTTCCGTGGCCGTGAAATGTCGCATCCTGAACTGGGTATGCAATTGCTGCAAAGAATGCAGGCTGATTTGGCTGATTATTCGAGTATTGAGCAATATCCAAAGTTTGAAGGACGACAAATCGTAATGGTGCTGGGACCAAAGAAGAAATAAAGAATTTGTGTAGGTTGGACATCGCTCGCGATGTCCAATGATTTTTTTGTTATTTATGTTTTTTGTTATTTATGTCTGGAGTAAGAAATGCCAAGAGCATACAAAGGTAAGAAAACGGTCAAGTTAAAGTCAAATCGAGGTGCCGCAAAGCGATTTCGCGCCGCAGGCAAGAAAGCTTCTGGAAAGAAGCGTTTCAAATGCTTTGGAGCAAAGCGCCGTCACCAGATGACTTGCAAGACCACTAAAATGAAGCGTCATGCCCGTACAGGGTTCATGGTGCGTGATGAAGATTTGGGTAGAGTGGAGCAAATGCTTCCTTATGCCTAAAAAACCATGTTCAGGCTTTATAAATCATTTTTAAGCCTGAGCATTCAATCCCGCCTGTCGCCTGATAAAGGTAACGGGCTAAACCTAAAGAGGATAGCAATATGTCCAGAGTCAAACGTGGTGTCACTGCAAGAGCCCGCCACAAAAAAATACTTGCAGAAGCTAAAGGTTATTACGGCGCACGCAGCCGTGTTCTTCGTACTGCCAAACAAGCTGTTATCAAAGCTGCTCAATACGCATATCGTGATCGTCGTCAGAGAAAACGTGAATTTCGTGCTCTCTGGATTGCACGTATCAATGCAGGCGCAAGATCGCATGGCGTTAGCTATAGTGTATTCATGAACGGCCTGAAAAAAGCCTCCATTGAAATCGACCGTAAAATACTTGCTGATATTGCTGTGTATGACAAGGCAGCTTTCGCAGCATTGGTCGACCAGGCAAAAGCGGCATTAAATACTTCCGCATAAGAAGTTATTACGTTTTGTCATGATCACGGGACTGTCATGACTACAGGGCTTTGCCTGAGGAGAGCTGTCATCCTGAGCGCGGCTCTTGCATTTGCACGAAGGATCTCATGAAGAAGACTGAGATATTCCTCATGAGATCCTTCGCGCAAAAGCAAGAGCCGCGCTCAGGATGACAGCTCTTCTCAGGCAAAGCCCTGCAGTCATGACAGTCCGTAAAAGGAGTATATCTGTGCATGCAAGCTTTAGAAGACATCTTACGCGAAGCTGAAACTGCCATTCATTCCGCTGCTGATTTAAAAGCACTTGATCTGCTGCGTGTTCATTACCTTGGTAAAAAAGGTTTATTAACAGAATATCTCAAAACACTCGGACAATTACCTCCCGAAGAAAGGCCTGCTGCTGGGCAAAAAATCAATTCAGCCAAACAAGCCGTTCAAACCGCGATTGACAACCGCTCCATCGATTTGCAACAAGCCCAGATTGAAAATCAGCTGGCTAGTGAAACCATTGATGTTACCTTGCCCGGTCGCAATACAGGGATGGGTAGCATTCATCCTGTCTCCAAAACATTTGCAGATTTGCGGCAAATATTTGGTGATATGGGATTTATCTTCATGGAAGGTCCAGAGATAGAAGAAGATTTTTATAATTTCACCGCACTCAATGTGCCACCATTGCATCCAGCGCGCGCCATGCAGGATACTTTTTATTTTGCAAATGGGCTTGTATTACGTAGCCAAATGTCTCCTGTGCAGATTCATGCGATGAAAAAACTGCAACCACCATTGCGCATGGTAGCGATGGGAAGAGTGTATCGACGTGATTTCGATTTGACGCATACACCCATGTTTCATCAGATTGAATGTCTTATGGTAGATGAAAATGTCACGTTTGCAGATTTGAAAGGATTATTACATCAATTCCTGCATAAATTTTTTAATAAAAAAACAGCGATTCGTTTTCGTCCTTCTTATTTTCCATTTACAGAACCTTCTGCTGAAGTTGATATTGGTTGTATTAATTGTGAAGGCAAAGGTTGTCGCATTTGCAAAAATACAGGCTGGCTGGAAGTATTGGGTTGCGGCATGGTACACCCCAATGTATTAAATGGAGTCGGCATTGATAGCGAACGTTATCGTGGCTTTGCATTTGGTGCCGGAATAGATCGCCTCACCATGTTGAAATACGGCATCACTGATTTACGTTCCCTGTTTGAAAATGATTTACGTTTCTTGAAACAGTTTTAATTGGAAATATCCTATGAAATGCAGTGAATCCTGGTTACGTGAGTGGGTCAATCCAGCAATATCCCGCGATGATTTATGCGAGACATTGACCATGGCAGGTCTTGAAGTCGAAGAAATCATCCATGCAAGCCAATTGGAAGAAGCCGGACTTGCATCAGACGATTATATTATCGATATTGCTATCACTCCTAATCGTGGTGATTGTCTCAGCATAAAAGGCATGGCACGTGAAATTGCCGCGCTGACAAAATCCCAGCTAAAAACACCTGTTATTGCTGCAATCAAAGCACAATCTGCAACAAACTATCCTGTGACAGTTGAAAATAAAAAAGCTTGTCCTGTTTACATTGGTCGCGTAATTAAAAATGTAAAAGCAGATGCAAGCACACCTGCATGGTTAACTGAACGCTTACACGCTGGTGGCATACGCTCCATCAATCCCATTGTTGATGTAACAAATTATGTCATGCTGGAATTAGGCCAACCCATGCATGCATTTGATCTGGATACACTGGAAAAAAAAATCAGTGTGCGATTATCAAAACATGGGGAGCAAATTACATTGCTCGATGGCAGTGAAAAAAAACTGGATGATGCAACACTAATCATTGCAGATGAAAAACAACCGTTGGCTATTGCTGGCGTAATGGGCGGCATCAATTCAGGTGTGACCTCATTAAGCAAAAATATTTTTCTCGAAAGTGCTTTTTTTCAACCTGAAGTTGTTGCCAGACAACGTCAATATTATGGTTTGAATTCAGATTCTGCTTATCGTTTCGAACGCGGAGTGGATCCTTGTATTCAACAGGAAGCAATTGAAAGAGCCACACAATTGATTCTTGAAATTGCAGGTGGCGAAGCAGGGGAAATCATTCCTGCTGCAGAGGAAAAATTTTTTTCGCGCAGCATTATTTTGCCGCACGAAAAAATAGGAAAAATACTGGGAATTTCATTAACGGAAAATGAAGTCGACAATATTTTCAAATTACTGCATTTCACTTTCAAACATGAAAAAAATAACTGGATAGTCGAAGTACCTTCCTGGCGTTCTGATATTACCTTGCCAGAAGATCTGATTGAAGAAATTGCACGCCTTCATGGTTATGACAATATTCCCGTGCATACACTGGAAGCAACCTTGCAACCTGCACACGCAAATGAAAATGCAAAGGATTTACAGCCATTAAAACAATTATTGGCAGATCAGGGATATCACGAAATTATTTCCTATAGTTTTGTCGATCGTGAATTACAAAAATATTTTTCACCGGATGAAACACCTATTGAATTAGTGAATCCCATTACAGCCGAAATGACTGTCATGCGCACGAATCTTTGGCCAGGACTTTTGCAAACATTGCAATATAACAAAAGTCGTCAGCAACAACGTGTGCGTTTATTTGAAATTGGTACCTGTTTTGCAAATAGTGATACGCAACTTTTACAGGAAACACGCTTGGCAGGATTAATAAGCGGACTTGTTTATCCTGAACAATGGAGTATTCCATCACGTCAGGCAGATTTTTTTGATCTCAAGGGAGACCTTGAACATTTATTCCGATTTTTACACGCAAGCGGTGAAATTGTATTTAAATCTGAAACACATCCTGGGTTTCACCCGCATCAAACTGCGGGTATCTACCAGGATGAGATACTAATTGGTGTAGTGGGTGCATTACATCCTGCAACAATGAAAATGCTTGATTTATCTGGCAATGTTTTTCTTCACGAAATAGCGCTTTTTAAGCTAAAAACAGAAGATTTGTCACATGCAAAAAACATCTCAAAATTTCCTGAAATCCGTCGTGATATTGCACTCATGATAAATGAAGCTATACCATCGCAAGATATTCAGGATACAATAAAAGTCATTGCAGGTGATTGGTTAAAAGACGTTTTTATTTTTGACGTCTATCAAGGGAAAGGAATCTCACCTGGTCTAAAAAGTATTGCGGTGGCGTTAATTTTGCAACATCCATCGCGCACTTTAGTAGACGATGAAGTAACAGCGTTAATGGAGCGCGTTATCACAGCGTTGAAAAGACAACTAGGAGCAGAGCTAAGGAGATGATATGACTTTGACTAAAGCAGATCTTTCAAAACATCTTGATGAACAAATTGGCTTAACGAACCGTGAAGCCAAGGAAATCGTAGAATTGTTTTATCAGTTTATCAGCAATGCACTCATCAAAGGTCAGCAAGTAAAATTATCTGGTTTTGGTAATTTTATTCTTCGCGATAAAAATAGTCGTCCAGGCCGTAATCCAAGAACAGGTGAAGAAGTGCCTGTTACTGAACGACGTGTAGTAACTTTCCATGTCGGACAAAAACTGAAAGCGCGTGTGGAAAAATTCAGTGGCAAGGATAAAGATAACACGGAGTAACACAAGTGAAGCGTAAGCAAAAAATCAGACGTGAGTTACCGAACATTCCTGATAAGCTTTATTTCACGATTAGCGAAGTCAGCGAGCTTTGTGCATTAAAAGCTTATGTGCTTCGCTATTGGGAACAGGAATTCTCCCAGTTGCGACCTATCAAACGGCGGGGTAATCGACGCTTTTACCAAAAGGAAGATATTCTTCTTATCCGCCAGATACGCAATCTGCTATATGAAGAAGGATTTACCATCGAAGGCGCACGCGCCAAGTTAACAAACACGCCTGAACCCGAAAGTCAATCCGCAAAAATGAATATCACAGTAAAAAAAGTTATTGCAGAACTCGAAAGTGTTTTGCAAAATCTGCAAGCGGAAATGACAGCGAGTCATTGAATGACTTCCTGAATAACTATTCTCACGGGGCGTGGCGCAGCCTGGTAGCGCACTTGCATGGGGCGCAAGGGGTCGCCGGTTCAAATCCGGCCGTCCCGATGATGATATAGGATTTAAGGAACAGAGTACGTGGAAAAAATCTGGTTAAAAAGTTATCCAAAAGGTATTCCTTCGGAAATCAATCCTGATACCTACACTTCTTTGATAGAGGTTTTTCTGGAAAGCTGCAAACAGCATGCCAGTTATCCTGCTTACTACAATCTTGGCAATACCATTACCTATGCCGAACTTGAAAAACTCAGCCTGGATTTTGCGGCTTTTCTACAGCAGGAATTGAAATTAAAAAAAGGTGACCGTCTGGCCATCATGCTGCCGAATACCTTGCAATATCCCATTGCAGTTTTTGGCGCATTACGTGCAGGTCTCGTCATAATAAATGTCAATCCACTTTATACTGCAAACGAATTAATTCATCAGCTCAGGGATTCAGAAGCCAATGCAATAATCGTGATGGCAAATTTTGCTGCCACTTTACAAAAGGCATTACCTGAAACACCCACCGTCAAACATGTCATTTTGACAAAAATGGGTGATTGTCTGAAACCATTACAAGGCTTGATGGTCGACATGGTACTGAAATATTATTATAAAAAAATACCTGCCTATCATATTCCACAAGTCATTCACTTCAAACACGCCATTGCACGCGGAAAAAAATTATCGTTTTCGCCTGTGGAAATTAATCGCGAAGATACTGCTTTTTTGCAATATACCGGTGGAACAACAGGTATATCGAAAGGTGCTGTTTTAACGCATCGCAATTTGCTCGCCAATATTGAACAGGCTGATGTCTGGTTCAGACAAATCCTGAGCGATCACAGGGAAGTCATTGTGACCGCCTTACCGCTTTATCATATTTTTTCACTGACAGCCAATTGTCTTTTTTTTATGAAAATCGGTGGCTTGAATATTCTGATTACTAATCCACGCGATATTCCGGGAATGATTAAAGAATTAAAAAAATTCCAGTTCACCACTATTACTGGTGTAAACACATTGTTTAATGCCTTAATGAAAGATAAGAATTTTACAAAACTGGATTTTAGTCGTTTGCATCTTGCCCTTGGCGGTGGGATGGCTATACAGAAAGTCGTGGCAGATCAGTGGAAGAAAATCACCGGCGCACCAATTCTTGAAGCATATGGACTCACTGAAACTTCACCTTGTGTCACGATTAATCCTGTCACGCTAAAAGAATTTAATGGCAGCATTGGTTTACCCGTTCCTTCTACCGATATCTGCATACTCGATAATAAACAGCAGGAAGTTCCTGTTGGCGAAGCAGGCGAGCTCGCTGTAAAAGGCCCGCAAGTGATGAAGTGTTACTGGAAACATGCAGAAGAAACCGCGAAAGTATTCACAAAAGAAGGCTGGTTATTAACAGGTGATATTGCAACCGTTGATGAACAAGGATTTGTACGCATACTTGAGCGTAAGAAAGACATGATTCTGGTATCAGGTTTTAATGTTTATCCCAATGAACTTGAAAATGTCATTGCACAATTGGCAGGCGTACGTGAAGTTGCAATCGTTGCTGTTCCTGATGAAAATTCAGGCGAAGTGCCAAAAGCATTTATCGTGAAAGATGATCCGGCTTTAACACAGGAAGATGTAATCAAGTTTTGCCGCGCAAATTTAACAGGATATAAAATCCCGAAGTATGTCGAATTTATGAGCGAATTACCGAAGAGTAATGTGGGGAAAATTCTCAGAAGGGAATTACGGGAAAGAACGGCTTGATGCCTGGTGAAAAGTCATTTGACGTCTGTCATGCCATGAAGTGGACTGTCATGTTCATTGCGAGAAGCCGTCATTGCGAGGCGCTTTTCAGCGTGACGCCATCCAGTGTCAGCAGGTGTTTATGTATATTTGCAAATAAAGCGCAGGAGGCCGGAGGCCGACGAGCCATTGCGAATATACATAAACACCTGCTGACACTGGATGGCGTCACGCTGAAAAGCGCCTCGCAATGACGGCTTCTCGCAATGAACATGACAGTCCACTTCATGGCATAACAGCGCTACCTCAACCACCCTTATTTTTTCTGACCTTTTTTTGAAAAATCATGCTATAATTTCGCGGTTAAAAATCAGAGAAATCAGCCAAAACCATGGAAAATCCAGTCGCTAAAGAAGTCCAGAAAGTTAGTGTAGAAAGTGAGCTAAAAAAGTCCTATCTAGACTATGCAATGAGTGTCATTGTCGGTCGCGCGCTTCCTGACGTGCGCGATGGTTTAAAACCTGTTCATCGGCGCGTTCTTTTTGCCATGCATGAACTCAGCAATGACTGGAACAAACCTTATAAAAAATCTGCCCGTATCGTCGGTGATGTCATCGGTAAATATCATCCTCACGGTGATACAGCCGTTTATGACACGATCGTCAGAATGGCGCAGCCTTTTTCCATGCGCTATTTGCTGGTGGATGGGCAGGGAAATTTCGGTTCGATTGATGGCGATGCAGCAGCAGCCATGCGTTATACCGAAATCCGCATGTCCAAACTCGCGCATGCCTTATTAGCCGATATCGAAAAGCAAACTGTCGATTTCACGCCGAACTATGATGAAAATGAAATGATGCCCGTTGTGCTGCCGACGCGTATCCCTCACTTACTCGTCAATGGTTCATCTGGTATTGCCGTTGGCATGGCCACCAATATTCCTCCACATAATTTAACGGAAATCATCAATGCATCACTTGCACTCATTGATAATCCTGACATCACTATTGCTGAATTAATGGAATATGTTCCAGGTCCTGATTTTCCAACTGCAGCCATTATTCAGGGTAAAAATGGTATTTATGAAGCCTATCATACCGGTCGTGGCCGTGTGGTTGTGCGTGCCAAAACCCATATTGAAAGTGATGAAAAAGGCGGCAAGGAAAAAATTATCATCACAGAATTACCTTATCAGGTTAACAAGGCGCGTCTGGTTGAGCGTATTGCCGAACTGGTCAAGGAAAAGAAAATCGAGGGCATTACCGCATTACGTGATGAATCTGATAAACAGGGCATGCGTGTTGTGGTTGAAGTTCGTCGTAATGAAAATGCCGATATTATTTTGAATAATCTGTTTGTACAGACACAAATGCAAAGCGTGTTTGGGATTAACATGGTGGCATTGGCAGATGGTCAGCCAAAATTACTGAATCTCAAGCAATTAATTGAAGCGTTTGTTCATCATCGTCGTGAAGTCGTCACTCGTCGCACGGTTTTTGATTTAGGCAAAGCTCGTGAACGTGTGCATATTCTCGAAGGTCTTGCCGTTGCACTTGCCAATATTGATGCGATGATTAGCCTTATCAAACAGGCAAAAGATGCTGCTGATGCGAAATCACAATTAATGCAACGTGTCTGGCAAGCAGCACAAACCATTGAAATACTGACGCGTGTTGGAAAACATGATGCCATTAGTCATACCACAGAATTATACGGCTTATCCGATGAAGGTTATCGTTTATCTCCTGAGCAGGCACAAGCTATCCTCGAAATGCGTTTGCATCGCTTGACTGGACTTGAGCAAGATAAAATTATTTCTGAGCATAAGGATTTACAGCAGTTGATCTCACAGTTACTGGAAATCCTGCAAAATCCAGAAAAATTAATGCAAGTCATCCGTGAAGAATTAAATGAAGTCAAAGCTGAATTTGGTGATGCGCGGCGTACTGAAATTACTGCGGCGGAAGAAGGGGAAGTCTTCATTGAAGATCTGATTCCGGATGAAGAAGTAGTGGTGACGCTTTCGCATGAAGGTTATGTCAAGACACAACCACTGGTTGTTTATCAGGCACAACATCGCGGTGGTAAAGGAAAATCTGCCACGACCATGAAGGAAGAAGATTTTGTTGAATTCCTTATCGCAGCCAAAACACATGATACAGTTTTATGTTTCACCAATCATGGCAAAGTTTACTGGCTCAAGGTTTATCAATTGCCGCAAGCCAATCGCACGGCACGCGGACGTCCCATTATTAATATTTTGCCGCTTGCAGAAGGCGAAAAAGTGAATGCCTTCCTGCCTGTGCGTGAATATCTTGAAAATCAGTTTGTTGTATTTGCCACCTCCATGGGCTTAATCAAAAAAGTCGCGCTGGTGGATTTCTCGCGTCCACGTTCTTCCGGCATTATTGCGATCGCCCTGAAAGAAGGTGATTATCTGGTGCAGGCCGATATCACAGATGGTGAACATGACATCATGTTATTTACCGATGCGGGTAAAGTCGTGCGTTTCCCCGAAGCCAAAGTGCGTTGCATGGGACGTCAGGCAACAGGTGTACGTGGTGTGAAATTGCAGGATGGACAACGAGTTGTTTCGTTAATTGTCTCGCGTCATGGTGATGTGTTAACAGCTACTGAAAATGGTTATGGCAAACGAACTGCCCTTGATGAATATCGTTTGAGTGGTCGAGGCGGTCAGGGCGTCATTTCCATACACGTTAACGAACGTAATGGCAAAGTAGTAAGCGCTGTGCAAGTTCAGGAAGAAGATGAGGTTATGCTGATTAGCAATAAAGGCACATTAGTGCGTGTTCCCGTTGCTGAAATATCCGTGATAGGACGCAATACCCAGGGCGTACGTCTGATTCAGTTATATGAAGGCGAAGTCCTTGTCAGTCTCGAAAGAATTGCAAGTATCAAAGGAGAAGAAAAGGAATGAGTCTAAAACAGGAACCTGTCATCACTATCGACGGGGCCAGTGGTACAGGGAAAGGTACAATTAGTCAGATTCTGGCCAAGCATTTAGGCTGGAAATTTCTGGATAGTGGAGCATTGTACCGCGTCCTTGCGCTAGCTGCCCAAAAACATGGCGTGGCATTCGATAATGAAGAAGCATTACAAGTCCTCGCTGAACATCTTGATGTCCAGTTCATTGTTCAGGAAGATCTTTCTTCCCGCATTATCCTGGAAGGTGAAGATGTCACAGAAGACATTCGTACCGAAAAAATTGGCAATGGCGCTTCTCTCGTCGGTGCATTACCGGCTGTGCGTACCGCTTTGCTTAGTCGTCAACGCGCTTTTCGTGAAACACCGGGTCTGGTTGCTGATGGCAGGGATATGGGAACTGTCATTTTTCCCGATGCCGAACTCAAGATTTTCCTGACCGCAAGCGCGGAAGAACGCGCTCTCCGCCGCTATAACCAGTTGAAGCAGCGGGGTATTAGTGTTAATCTTGGCGACCTTATAAAAGAACTGCATGAACGGGACAAGCGTGATCAGGAACGTGCGATTGCCCCGCTCAAACCAGCCGAAGATGCAATCCGTGTAGACACCGATCGTTTAAGCATTGATCAGGTTGTCGAACGAATTATATCGGAGATAAGAGTAAAAAAGGCCTTTCCTGCTATCTCTCACTGGATGGTGAATAAAATCGCCGAACTTGAGATAGCAGAGTAAGCACATTAAACATAACCCGTTGTAGTGGAAGCTGAATAACTCCCAGTTATTGAAACTTCCAAGTTGAGGTTTGAGTGAGTAACAAAGATATGACCGAATTTGCGCAATTATTCGAAAAAAGTTTAACAGACACCCCTATGTTACCTGGCAGCATCATTAGCGCCAGCGTAGAACGCGTCGAAGACAAGTATGTTGTTGTCGATGCTGGTTTGAAATCCGAATCCTATATTTCCATCGACCAATTCTATGATGAAACTGGCAAGCTGGAAATCAAGGTTGGAGATGAAGTTAAAGTAGCACTTGAAGTGCTTGAAGATGGTTTTGGTAGCACCCGATTATCGCGTGAACGCGCCAAGCGTCTTGAATCCTGGTCTCACCTGGAAAAAGCATACGAATCCAGGGAAACCATTCGCGGCACCATCGTTGGCCGTGTCAAAGGTGGCTTCACTGTTGAAATCAATAAGGTCAGGGCATTTTTGCCAGGCTCACTCGTTGATGTTAAGCCTATTCGTGATCCAGAAAGCTTTGAAGGCAAGGAATTTGAATTCAAGGTCATCAAGGTGGATCCAAAACGTAACAATATCGTTGTCTCCCGTCGTGCGGTTCTTGAAGCAGAAAGCAATGTTGAACGTGCGGCTGTGCTGGAAAATATTAATGAAGGTGATGAAGTCAAAGGCGTGGTTAAAAACCTCACTGATTACGGCGCATTCATTGATCTCGGTGGTGTGGATGGTTTACTGCATATCACTGACATGTCCTGGAAACGTATCAAGCATCCGGGCGAAATTTTAAATATTGGTGATGAAATCAAGGTGAAAGTCCTGAAGATCGATCGTGAAAACGTTCGTGTTTCATTAGGATTAAAGCAGCTTGGTGGCGATCCATGGCACGATATCAGTCAGCGTTATCCTGTTAATTCCAAAATTTCTGGCCGCGTAACCAATATTACGGATTACGGCTGTTTTGTTGAAATTGAAGAAGGTATCGAAGGTCTGGTACACGTTTCTGAAATGGATTGGACGAACAAGAACGTCAATCCAAATAAAGTTATCCATCTTGGCCAGGAAGTTGAAGTTATGGTTCTTGATGTGGATGCTGAACGTCGTCGTATTTCCCTTGGTATCAAGCAGTGCACTGCTAATCCATGGGCAGCGTTTGCTGAAAACCATGAAAAGGCTGAGCACGTCAAAGGCAAAATCAAATCGATTACTGACTTTGGTATCTTCCTTGAACTGGAAGGCGGCATAGATGGTCTGATTTATCTTTCAGACATTGCCTGGGGTGAAGCTGAAGCGCAGGATACCTTGCGTAAATATCAGAAAGGCGATGAGCTGGAAGCGATTATTCTTGCTATTGACGTTGAGCGTGAACGTATTGCGCTTGGCCTGAAGCAATTAGCTGAAGATCCGCTCGCCAATTATCTAAATGAGAATGAGAAGGGCACCATGGTGACTGGTAAAGTAGTTGAAGTCGACCAGAAGCATGCCATTATCGAACTCAAAGATGGTATTCGCGGAGTGATACGTGCAGCTGAGATATCCGCAGAAAAAGTGGATGATGTGCGCAAGAAGTTCAATGTGGGTGATTCGGTAGAAGCAAGAGTGATGGGTACAGATAGAAAAACTCATGCGATTACCTTGTCCATGAAGGCAAAAGAAGCTAAAGCTTCTTCGGCCAAAAAATCCACCAAAGCTGCAAGCACTGCTGCAACTGGCAAGAAAAAGAAAGCATCTGAATCAGGATTAAAAACAACGCTAGGCGATTTGTTTAATATGAATGGTGCGGATGACAAGGAAAGCCAGGAAAAGTAATTTTTTTAGCTTCCAATCGAATAAAAAAGCCATCGCAAGATGGCTTTTTTTTGTGTTTTTTATTGAAGTTAAGACTGGTTTTGGGTGTCTGCCATCCTGAAACGGAGAGCTGTCATCCTGATTGCGGAGAGCTGTCATCCTGAGCACAGCTTTTGCTTTTGTGCGAAGGATCTCATGGAGAAAGCACACGGAATTCATTAAGAGATCCTTCGCACAAAAGCAAAAGCTGTGCTCAGGATGACAGACACCTGCTGCATGCACCACACACCTGCTACACGCACACCTGCTTCATACGCACACCTCAACCAAGCTTCTATCACTTATGCTTCAACCACTTACCAGCCAATGCAACTAACCCAGCTCAATCCACGCTTCACTTAATCTTTTCTTAATACTACACATCCTCCCTCGTGTTAACCTTGGGCAAAATTTAACAAAACAAAACGAGAGAGCTTCCTTAATGAACGCACGTCCATCATTTATTGAAACGCAAAAGTTACGCGATACCAGCAATATTCCGCGTAATAGGAGACAAAAAGCAAAAAAAAATGTTGCTGCAGAAAAAAAACCGCAAGCGCCAAAGAATGCCATTGTCATCAATAAACCCCAGGCAAACTTACAGAGTTCAGTACAAGTACAGGACAAGAGATTTCCATTACTGAATTTTAATCAGGATTTAGACCAACAAATCATCCTCGCATCTAATTGCCAAGTTAAAAAAAGTCTGCGCCTGACGAGTAAATATTTTTCTAATTTAATACGATTGATCAAAAATACAGACTTGCCACTTTCTTCCTTACACCCGGCAAAGGATCATTTGTTGATCTTAATCCACGCAGGGATCCGAAAATTGACGCCGTCATGACTGGCACCAATCATTTTTCCATCGAAGCATTTCTGCAAGCTTATATTCAGATATTGAAACAGCAGTTTTATAACAATCAGAGTTTAACATTTGGCAGATAATAATCAGGAATATCATCATGAAAAGCCGCACTAATAAAAAAGATAAATCGCAACAGGAACTCACGTGGTATCGCATCCTATTTGCAGGTTTAATTATCATTGCAGTGATTGGCTTTAGCATCTTTGCTTCAATCTTATTAGCAGCTATTCCTTTTAGATCTCGCAGAAATAATGTTGAGCCTGATGCACTGCATCTGGATAATCATCAATGTATACATGATTATCGAAAGATAATGGGCGATGAAACAGCCAACCTCGCATTTTTGGGTGAAAATCATGACCGTAGAAATTCAGCTATTGAGGTGCTGGAAGAATTGACCAGAAACAAGGGTGAGCACATTGTATATCTCGAATGCACACCAAGGGATTTAATCGTCAATTGTTCTGGATATTCCATCGCAGAAAAACCTGGTAGAACATGTATGGGTTGGGAAAATCCTGAATTAATATCTCAGACATATGCTGATGACCGCACATTAGCCATGTCCCACTCTTACAAAGACGTGTACGAGATATATCAAAAAGATACTTCACCCTGGGCAGATACTACGGCCAGACTTTTCGCAAGTATGCACGTATACGGCAATATGCTGGAAAATGAAATGAAAAATATAGGCGTGGCTGACAGGAATATACTAAATATGATTATTCACGATCCTCATCGACCTGTCAGATCAGCTGTGGAGTTACTCTATGCATATAAAGCAGTAGAAGAAATGATTTATTTAAATATAAATGAAAACATGAGTTTTGAAAAAATATTTGATTTGAAAAAATCATTGCTTGAATTTAAACGCACAAGATATTTTTTATATGAACGAAATGTTGAATTGGCAAACGTTGCATTAACCAGGGATAAACGTAAATATGGTGTTTTCATTGCAGGTTCCGCTCATGCTGTCGATGATGGCCATGACTGGACAGAAGGTGCGAGATATTTACATAAAAATCTGGATAAAGCTGGTGAAAAATATGTTGTCTATGCTGATAGCCAGGCTACGTCGGTATTAAATTTTTTCAGGCATGATCCGCGCTACAAATCATGCAAATCTGGCGAGAAAACACAATTTACGCATGAAAATCGAATAACACGATAAACCGCTAATTATAACCTCGGCACATGATAGCCACCTTGCACACCGTTTTTGGAAAACACGATCTGCCAAAGTTGTGCAAGGCGCGCGCGAAACATACCAGCACAGGATAATAAATAATAACTCCACATGCGATAAAAACGCTCATCGTATTGTTTACGTAATTGTGGCCAATTCTGATTGAAATTTTCAAACCAGCACATTAATGTTTTTTCATAATCCGCACCAAAATTATGCCAATCTTCCATAACAAATAACTTTTCCGAAGCATCACCAATCTGTCTGATGGAAGGTAACATGCCATTCGGAAAAATATATTTCCTGAACCAGGCTTCACATGTTGTTGTGCTAACATTACTGCCAATGGTATGCAATAAAAACAAACCATCATCTGCCAGGCATTCATGCACAACATTCATATAAGCATGATAATTCAGATAGCCAACATGTTCGAACATACCTAGCGAAACAATGCGATCAAATTTCTCATGCACATCACGATAATCCTGAAAACGAATTTCCACTGGTAATCCTGCACAATTATTCTGTGCATATTCACATTGTTCTTTTGAAATCGTAACGCCAACAACGGAAACACCATAATTTTGTGCCGCAAATTTTGCCAGCGCACCAAAACCACAGCCAATATCCAGCAAACGCATACCTGGTTTTAACATTAATTTGTCACAGGTTAATTGCATTTTATTGGTTTGCGCCTCATCCAGAGTTTGCGCATTGCGCCAATATCCGCAGGTATAATTCATACTGTGATCGAGCATGCACTCGAATAATTGATTGCCAAGATCATAATGCACTTTACCAACTTCAAGCGAACGTGTTTTAGTTTGCATATTAACAAATTTGTACATCATTAATTTCAGCAGCAACCATTTATCGGATTTAATTTTACTTTCAAGATTGGCTTTAAAAACACGCTCAAAAAAAAGATCCAGACGCTTGCAATCCCACCAGCCATCAACATAGGATTCACCCAGTGCAAGCGTGCCATCCTTGATGAGACGTGGATAAAAATTCTGATTAAGGATTTTGATGTCCCAGGGATTATTACCATCCGCATGGATATCAGCAATTTGCAAAATGTGATTCAGATGAGTCTTGATTGATTCCTGATTCATAACAGTCCTTGTATCAGAATGAGGGAATACTTTTATGATATCTGCTTGAGCATGATTTTAACAACAGCGATGATCATGTCCTGACATAATGTTTGCGATATAAAAACCGCAGCATCACCATGATGACAGCTGCTACTGGTAATGCCAGTAACACGCCACAAAAGCCAAATAATGTTCCGCCAGCCATGATGGCGAAAATAACTGCAACTGGATGCAAACCAATCCTGTTGCCGATGAGATAAGGTGTTAATACCCACGCTTCAATCGATTGACCCACCAGAAAAACGATTAGCACCAATGCAACTGAATGCCAGGTATCAAACTGAATCATGGCAGTAGCGACTGAGAAAACAAGCACGAATGCAGAACCAAGATAAGGAACGATACTTAATAAGCCACCAATGATACCAATCGTAAAACCACCTTCAAGACCTGTTAACGATAAACCAATTCCATAAATAAAACACAATGCGAGCATAACCATGAGTTGACCGCGAACAAAGCCACTTAAAACTTCATCACTTTCTTTTGCAAGTTCCATCACATTGGATTTACTTGATTTAGGCAGGCTATTCTTTGCAGCTTTTAACACCAGGTCCCAGTCACGCAATAAATAAAAAGTGACAATGGGGGTTAAAATAATGTCGATTGTCCAGCTGAGTACTGCATAACCGGATTTGATCACCGTGCCAAATATGGCGGTCGATTTCGAAGCAACAGTGGATCTTAATGATTCTGCATCGATGTATTCGGATAAATGTGGAATGACTGAGGTTTGTAGCCATGCAATCATTTTTGGCAGAAGAGAAGCGAGTATTCCAATCTGGGTTTTAACGAGCGGAATGACCATCAGGATCAATAATAAAATGACACTGAATATTAATGAGAAAACCACAATCACGCTTAATAATTGCGGGACATGATAGCTTTCGAGCTTCTTCACCAGTGGATTGGCGAGATAGGCCAACAATGCGCCTAATAAAAAAGGCGTGAGGATGGGTGAGAGCAAATATACAAGCGTGGCTATTATCAGGATCAGAAAAAAAGCAAAAATCTGGTTAGGAATAGTCATGTGTCGGAAATGCTCCTGTCGGTGGAAGCAATAGTATAGGGAATAGCGGTCTGGCATGCCAGCAATGAGGGTGAGGTGTCATCGCTGTAATGGAGAGCTATCATCCTATTGCGGAGAGCTATCATCCTATTGCGGAGAGCTGTCATCCTATTGCGGAGAGCTGTCATCCTATTGCGGAGAGC
>JABDFQ010000025.1 GCA_013286495.1 Gammaproteobacteria bacterium
AAACTACTTCACATCATCATGTTTATGACAAATTTCGCATTTCAGGCAGCAGGTGCATAAATATTTAATCAGTGCACCAAAGGCGAGTACGGGTAATGCAGCATCAAAGAAATCACGGAAGATAATGATATTTAGCATATATTCACGCGGCAGGCGATAAAGTATGCCAACACCAATGGCAATCACGACGATCAGAAAAACAAAAATTTTCATCAGCATTTTATTTGTCTCCTTACGATTTAAATTCCTTAAGCTAATCAGCCTAATGTCTGGATCTTTTGGAGTCAATCATATTGATCTCGTGATTGCAGTCTCAACCTGATTTTGTTAAAGTGGCGACATCATTTTTCCCTAACTTTTCAATAAAAATCCAATAATATGACACGATATATTTTCATCACAGGCGGTGTAGTTTCTTCTTTGGGGAAGGGAGTGGCAGCCGCCTCTCTCGGTGCCATCCTCGAAGCGCGCGGACTTTCTGTTAATCTCATGAAGCTCGATCCTTATATCAATGTGGATCCTGGCACCATGAATCCATTGCAGCACGGTGAAGTTTTTGTCACCGACGATGGTGCAGAAACGGATCTTGATCTGGGTCATTATGAGCGTTTTGTACGCGTGAGGATGACCAAGGCTAATAATTTCACTACCGGTCGGGTATATGCCAATGTGATTCGCAAGGAACGCAAAGGTGATTATCTTGGCGGCACAGTGCAAGTCATTCCGCATATTACCGATGAGATCCAGCATTGCATCATCAAAGGTGCAGGATCAGTGGATGTTGCCCTGATTGAAATTGGCGGCACGGTGGGTGATATCGAATCCCTTCCCTTTCTGGAAGCCATTCGTCAGATGCGTATGGAATTTGGCAGACAAAATACATTATTCATTCATCTGACCTTGTTACCTTATATTCCAACAGCAGGTGAAATCAAAACCAAACCAACACAACATTCTGTCAAGGAATTACGTTCGATTGGTATTCAGCCTGATATTTTATTATGTCGCAGTGATAGACCCATTTCTGATAGCGCGCGTTCCAAGATTGCATTATTCACGAACGTAGAAAAAGAAGCGGTTATTCCTTTGCTGGATGTCGATTTTATTTATCAATTGCCGATGGCCTTGCATGAACAAGGTCTGGATAAGATTGTCGTTGAACATCTGGGTATTGAAGCTAAAAAAGCAGATTTGCATCAATGGGAAAAAGTAGTGGATGCCTATCGTCATCCTGATTCTGTGATCACCATTGGTATGGTCGGTAAATATATTGATCTTGCTGATTCCTACAAATCACTTTCAGAAGCATTAAAGCATGCAGGTATTCAAACGCGTACGCGTGTCAATATTGAATATATAGATTCTGAAGAACTGGAACGTGAAGGTACGGATAAATTACTTGCCGGAGTGGATGCGATATTAGTGCCGGGTGGTTTTGGTAAAAGAGGTGTGGAAGGAAAAATTCTCGCTGCACAATATGCGCGTGAACACAAAATTCCTTATCTCGGTATTTGTCTTGGTATGCAAATTGCGATTATTGAATATGCACGACATCTGGCGAATATGCCAAATGCCAATAGCACGGAATTTGATCCGCAAACACCTTATCCTGTTGTGGCACTCGTTACAGAGTGGATTACACAGGAAGGCGAACGTCAGGAACGTAATGAAAAATCAGATGTTGGCGGAACCATGCGTCTGGGTGGACAAGCGTGTCAATTAGCGAAAGATTCACTTGCACGTGAAATGTATGGTGAAGATGTGATTGTTGAACGACATCGTCATCGTTATGAAGTCAATAATCATTTATTACCAGCGATTGAAAGTGCAGGTTTAAAAGTGTCGGGAAGATCAGTGAATGAAAATCTGGTGGAATTGATTGAATTGCCGGATCATCCCTGGTTTATTGGCTGTCAATTTCATCCCGAATTTACTTCCACGCCACGTGACGGTCATCCCTTGTTTACTGGATTTATTAATGCAGCGAATAAATATGCATCCAGTCAATCCCGTTCAGGAGAAAATGCAAATGAAATTATGCGGATTCAAGGCAGGACTTGATCAGCCATTTTTTTTGATCGCTGGTCCCTGTGTGATTGAAAGCGAACAATTTGCCATAGACACAGCCAGTCAGTTGAAAGAAATGACGGCTGCATTGCAAATTCCATTCATTTATAAATCTTCCTATGACAAGGCGAATCGTAGTTCCATACACAGTTTTCGTGGATTGGGTCTGGAAGCTGGTTTGCGTATTCTTGAAGCTGTTAAACAGCGCGTCAATGTGCCTGTATTGACTGATGTACATGAAGATACACCGATGGAAGAAGTCGCGAGTGTGGTGGATGTATTGCAAACGCCTGCTTTTTTATGCAGACAAACCAATTATATTCAGCGCGTTGCCAAACAGGGTATTCCCGTCAATATTAAAAAAGGTCAGTTTCTTTCTCCGTGGGAAATGAAAAACGTTGTGGAAAAAGCGCGTGAAACGGGTAATGAACAGATCATGGTGTGTGAACGTGGTACATCGTTTGGTTATAACAATCTTGTTTCTGACATGCGGTCACTGGAAGTGATGCGCGAAACAAACTGTCCAGTGATATTTGATGCGACGCATTCCGTGCAATTACCTGGTGGGGGTGGCGATAAAACCCTTGGTCAACGACAATTCGTGCCGGTGCTGGCGCGTGCGGCGATGGCAGTTGGGATTGCGGGATTATTCATGGAAACACATCCTGATCCTGATCAGGCACCCTCTGATGGGCCGAATATGTGGCCGCTGGATAAAATGCAGGAATTGCTGATGCAGCTGAAGGAACTGGATGCGGTGGTGAAGAAGTAATGCAACCTGCACTGCTTTTATAAAATAGCGTTTTCATGATGGTCTTACTCTCTTCGTCCACTTATGTTTTTCGCAAATAAAGCGCAGGAGGCCGGAGGCCGACGAGCCATTGCGAAAAACATAAGTGGACGAAGAGAGTAAGACCATCATGAAAACATCATTATCAAAGCAAGACCGTCACATAACCATACTCACAACTCATACTCCTCAATCACCCTCAGCAATTGCTTTCGCAATCGCTCATCGTGAGTATTTTCCTCGAGAAGTAATTTTATTTTCAGAAGCAACTGATCAAACGCATCATCACGAAAAATTTTATTCGCTTCCTGATCAGGAATACACGGAAAGGTGACAACATCTTTTGATAACAAATTATGTCGCGAGAGAATATTATCGGTATCAACTTTCACATCAAGATAAGAATAAATTTGTTTGCAGATATACATCATCTCATTTAGCGATGATTCATCCTGCACCAGCGAATCAATATTTTCCTGCATATAAATATTAATCGTCATAATAATATGATTGATAAATCCTTCCTTGAGTGATTCATGGCGGGGATCCAAAGACAGCCTCGTTTTGATGAATAATAATAGTTAAATTATATCATTATTATGTTGTATCAGATTAAGCAATTGAATGATCATGCTTTTTCAGTCATATCAACAGAATCGACGTGATGAGTTTTCGCTTGTTCAATGCGATCGCGACCACCTTGTTTTGCTGTGTAAAGCGCAATATCTGCTGCATGAATAACAGTATTGGAAGTTGCACCATGAAGCGGAGCTTCCGCAAGTCCAATGGAAACTGTAATGGTTGGCAGCAGAATTTCATTGAAATAAACTTTACCCGCTTTCACCATGCGACGAAAATTTTCCAGGCGTAACTTTGCAGATTCAATATCCGTGCTGGTCATGACAATCGTAAATTCCTCACCACCAAAACGACAACTGATATCATGGCCACGAAAATTGCCACGCAATAACATGGCAACATATTTTAATATTTCATCACCGGCTTCATGACCATTGTTATCATTAAATGATTTGAAATGATCAATGTCGAGCATCGCGACACACAAAGTCTGTTTGTCACGTATGATACGTTGCAATTCACGCGGTAATGTTTCATCCAGAAATCTGCGATTAAACAAACCCGTGAGTGGATCATGAATGGATTGATCATAAAGATTTTCGCGTAATTTTATATTGCTTAATGAAAGTTGAATCACTTCCGCAAAAGTATGTGCAAACTGAATCTGTTCATGTGTCATCGCTTCTTTTGCAGGTGTATGCAATATCAGCAAACCCATATTTTGCAACTGATTTCCCAATGGCAAACAAATTGAAGTATTGGGCGGCGTGGTGAAATGCTGGCAAGCAACATTGCGTTCAGGATAAGCAATCGCATAAGCATGACCTTTGCGCAATGCCAGGCAATCTTCTGTGGTAAAACTCGATTCCAGCATTTTGCTATCACCCCAGGTTGCTACCATTTCCAGATGATGATTGAGGATATCGCGCATGAATAAACTGCCGTTAAGGTCTTCAAATAATTGTTTACCAGAAGATTGAATAATATGATAAGCGGCGATCATATCGTTACAGACTTGCAATTGATCATTCATTTTATTCATCAATACAATTTTCTGGTCGTGCTTTTCCAGTAATTGATAAGCATTTAATAATTTATTATTGGAAACAGATAATTTATCAATCAATGCCAGATTTTCATATTTGAGATAGAGAGATTGAGTCAGTAATTTATTATTGCGAATGGAAGTTACCAGCATAAATAAATAATACGTCATCACTGCAGCATTTAATAAGTTATAAGCGAAACTATGCTGCAATAAAAGAAAAGCACATAAAGGCAAAATAATTACATTCAGATAAACCATGGATGCGACAAGATTAGCATTCAATGTTTGAATACCACCCGCTGTGACACCTGCTGCAATGACCATGACGAGTGTTTGCGCAAGTGGGTCAGTTGGCATGAGCACGGAATCCATCAGGCCCCACAAGACAGCAGACAAAATCATGGTGCTGACTAAAACCGACAAATGAAATTTATCGTGATCAGGATAATGATGATAAAGATAAAGGCCGACGAAACGAAAAATGGAAGTCAGTATGACAGCAGAAAACCAGACGATGGCGATCTGCTTGCTGAATTCATAAGTACTGATAAAGATGATGAGTGCGCAAATGAAATTACCCGGAATACTGGTAGCAAGATGATTATGCAGTATTTTTACCTGCTCGGAGAAAACCTTATCCCTGACGCTGGAAGAGAGCGGTTTACTGCTAAGTGCCTGATCCATTGCAACTTCTCCCGTGATCTTTCATTGGTGGTATCAGGGATAGTATATCACTGTGAAGGTTACATCTTCTGCAATTCCTCTAATTGAAACTGCAACTTATCGCACATACCCTGCAACTCCTGAAATCTTGCTTTCTCCTTCGCAACAACATCAGCAGGTGCTTTATCCACAAAATTTGCATTATTTAATTTACCTGCAATCTGTTGAATATCTTTTTGCAATTTGCCGATCTCACGTTGCAAGCGTGCAGTTTCTTCTTCGCGATTAATAAATCCTGCCAGTGGAATAAATATTTCCAGCTCGCCAACAAATGCTGTTGCAGATTGCGGTGGTGTTTCATGGTTCCCCAACCATTCAACAGAGGCAAGCTTCGCGAGTGAAAATAATAAATGCTGATGAGCATCATGATATTTTTTATCGTTATCATTACCTCTGCGTAACAGAATAGGTAATAATTTTCCAGGCGCAATATTCATTTCACTGCGAATCGTGCGAATGGCAATGATAATATTTTTAATCCACGTCAATTCACTGACTGCCTCTGCATCTTCCAGTGTTGTGTCAACTTGCGGATAAGCTTGCAACATAATACTTGCACCTGTTTTGCCTGCTAGCGGTGCAATGCGTTGCCATAATTCTTCGGTAATAAACGGAATAATGGGATGCAATAAACGCAATAAAGTTTCCAGCACCATCACTAATGTATGTCGCGTACCACGCAACATTTCCTCTGAACTTTCAGCAGAAGTTAAAATAGGTTTGGATAATTCCAGATACCAGTCGCAAAATTCATTCCATGTAAAATCATATAAGGCTTGTGCATACAAATCGAAACGGTAAATGTTGAGTTGCGCATGTGCTTCGTGAATCGTTTGTTGCAAACGCGATAATATCCAGCGATCAGGCAAGGAGAGAATCATGGATTTATTTGTTTGACCGGTATCTTTGCCATCCGTGTTCATCATCACATAACGTGAAGCATTCCATAATTTATTACAAAAATTGCGATAACCACCTAATCGACTCGTATCAAAACGGATATCGCGCGTATAAGATGCAACCGAACAAAAAGTAAAACGTAACGCATCTGTTCCATACGCAGGTATACCTTCAGGAAATTCCTTGCGAGTATTTTTTTCTATTTTTTGTTCCATCGCCGGTTGCATTAAGCCATAGGTACGCTTGCTGATTAAATCATCGAGACTAATACCATCAATGAGATCAATCGGATCCAGTACATTTCCCTTGGATTTCGACATCTTGTGGCCTTCAGCATCACGTATCAAACCCGTAATGTAAACTTCACGGAATGGAATTTGTCCGGTGAATTTGAGACTCATCATGATCATGCGTGCAACCCAGAAAAAGATAATATCGAATCCAGTGACGAGAACATTTGTCGGGAAAAATATTTTTAGATCATCCGTTTTATTCGGCCAGCCTAAAGTAGAAAATGGCCATAATGCCGATGAAAACCAGGTATCGAGTACATCTTCATCCTGTTTCAGTGTGATATCTGCAGATAATTTATTACGTGCGCGTACATCCGCTTCATCCTGACCAACGTAAGTGTTACCTTCTGCATCGTACCAGACAGGAATGCGATGTCCCCACCATAATTGTCGGCTAATACACCAGTCTTCAATATTATCCATCCACTGAAAATAAGTTTTATCCCAGTTTTCAGGGACAAATTTGATATCACCATTTTTTACTGCAGCAATCGCAGGTTCAGCGAGAATTTTTGATTTTACATACCATTGCCAGGTGAGATAAGGTTCGATAACCGCATTGGAGCGATCACCGCGCGGTACTTTTAATTTATGTTTATCTATTTTTTCCAGCAATTGTAATGCTTCGAGATCATCAACTATTTTTTTACGTGCCTTGAATCTATCCATGCCTTGATAAGTGAGTGGTGCATTTTCATTGATATGCGCAGTGGGCGTGAAAATATTGATAGGTTCAAGATGATGTCGCAAGCCTATCGCATAATCATTGAAATCATGTGCAGGTGTGATTTTGACACAACCACTTCCAAATAATGGATCAACATATTCATCAGCAATGATGGGAATGGTGCGATTCGTTAAAGGTAATTTGACATGCTTGCCGATGAGATGCTGATACCGTTCATCATCAGGATGCACAGCAACAGCAGTATCTCCCAGCATGGTTTCAGGACGAGTGGTGGCAACAATAATATATTCATCACAATCGACTAATGGATAACGAATATGCCAGAGATGACCTTCCTCTTCCTGATTAATGACTTCGAGATCAGAAATGGCGGTCAATAAAACCGGATCCCAGTTAACCAGACGTTTACCACGATAAATCAATCCTTCTTCATATAGCTTGATAAATACTTCGCGTACAGCATGCGACAAACTTTCGTCCATGGTGAAACGTTCACGTGACCAATCCATGGATGCACCCAGACGACGTAATTGACGCGTAATATTGCCGCCGGATTCTTCTTTCCATTCCCATATTTTTTCGATGAATGCTTCACGCCCGAGATCATGGCGTGTTTTACCTTCGCGATTTAATCTGCGTTCCACCACCATTTGCGTCGCAATACCTGCATGATCAGTACCGGTTTGCCACAGCGTATTCATGCCGCACATGCGATGATAGCGAATCAATACATCAATTAACGTAAAACCAAAACCATGTCCCATATGCAAACTGCCGGTCACATTGGGTGGCGGTAACATGATGGTGTAAGCTTCACCTTTATTGGAAGGTGCAAAATATCCCTTGTTTTCCCATGTCTGATACCAGTTTTGTTCCATTTCCTGTGGCTGATAAGTTTTTTCAATATTAGAGTCTGTCATCATATTAGTTTACTTTTAATTTATTGGTTTGAATGTTAAGTCCCAAATCACGATAGTGTTTGTATCTTTGTCGTGCGTATTGCTGAATATTTTCATCAGTAAAAACAATTTCTATAATCTGCTCAAATTGCTGATAACAGGCTGGAATTTCCTTGCCAAGATTAATGAGTGTTCCCTGCAATGTATTTTTATATTCACCATAAGCAATCAGGATAGGTGAAATGTTTTCCTCAGCCATCAACTGATGAGGTAAAAAACTGTCGTCACGATATATCCATAATAAATTTTCCAGACGCTCAGCATCAGCACGCGCATCAGTATGCACTACCACGGGTAACTGATTTTCCATGTACATTTTTTCCAGCAAGCGACACACATATAAATGGGCTTGTTGCTGACTGTCAGTATCAAGAATATAAAAATCAATTTTCATGATTGACTCTATCAATTAAAAATTGTGTCAACATCGGAACCGGTCTGCCTGTTGCAGAACGTTCTGGTCCAAACATGAAAGCAGCAGTGCCTGCAACATCAAGGTGTGCCCAATGAAATTTCTTTGCAAAGCGTGACAGGAAACAACCTGCTGTAATACTTCCTGCTGGACGTCCGCCAACATTGGCCATATCAGCAAATGGACTTTCAATTTGTTCCTGATATTCATCCCACAGCGGTAATTGCCAAGCACGATCATTGCTTTCAATGCCAGCTTTTAATAAGGCTTTGGCAAGAGGTTCATCATTTGACATCAATCCCGTTGCATGTGTTCCCAATGCAATGACGACTGCGCCAGTTAATGTTGCAATATCAATCACAACATCCGGTTTGAAACGTTCGCAATATGTTAGTGCATCACAGAGAATTAAACGTCCTTCTGCATCGGTGCTAATTACTTCAATTGTTTGACCAGAAAGACTGGTGAGAATATCTTCCGGTTTATATGCGCTACCACCCGGCATGTTTTCAACGGCAGGAATAATGCCTACGACATTGATGGGTAATTTTAATTCTGCAGCAGCTGTGAGAGTACCAAGAACCGTTGCGGCACCGCACATGTCATATTTCATGCCAACCATATTATCGGGTGTTTTTAGCGAATTACCGCCGGTATCAAACGTAATGCCTTTGCCAACGAGTGCAACCGGTGCCTGATTTTTTTTACCACCGTGATATTCCAGACAGATTAATTTGGCTTCTTCCGCACTGCCACGGGAAACAGCAAGCAATGCACCCATACCCAGTTTTTGCATTTGTGTTTCATTGAGCACAGTGACTTTGATGTCACGATATTGTTTGCCTAATTCTTTTGCCTGATCAGCAAGAAAGGAAGGCGTGCAAATATTGCTGGGTGTATTCGCCAGATTTTTTGTGAGTGTGACAGCATGAGTAATGGCTTGTGCTTCGGCTAATGCAGTTTCACAGGCTTTTAATTGTTTATTGTCTGGTAATGCGATGATGAATTGTTTGAGATGATTTTTACGTTTTTCTGATTTGAACAAATCAAAGCAATAATATCCATCACTGCAAGCTTCTGCGATTTGTCTGACTTTCCAGGCCAGTGATTTTCCCTGCACCTCAGCATCCGTGAGATAGCAGGTAATGGTGTCTGTTTCTGTACCAGACAAGGATTTTGCAGCGGTCACGATCAGGCGGCGAAAGCCGGTAGGTGAGAGGGCTCCCTGCTTGCCAAGGCCGACGAGGACGATGTGGTTAAAATCCTGGGCACTGCGAAATAAGGGTAACACTTCGCCGGCCTTGCCTTTGAATAAACCATCGGTGAAGAGTTGCTTGATCAATCCTTTTGCAGATTTATCGATATCTTTTGCTGCGGATGTTAACTGTCCTCCTTCATATGCACCAATGATCAAACAGGTTTTATGTTGTGATTGCGGTGGTGCTACTTTAAGGTTCAGTTTCATGTCAGCTCCTAAATGGTTGATTTGATATATGAGAAAACATCGAATATCTCTTCCTCGGACTGAAGGGGTCGCATCTCGACTTCGTCCTTTAGAGCAGGGATTGGCCTGGTTCAGGATGCTGGGGTCGCACAGGTGAGGATGCTGGGGATCTCGCCTTCACCCTTTACAGGCAGCAGCGATTGATTCGGTTAGGTTTTTTCGCAATGGCTCGTCGGCCTCCGGCCTCCTGCGCTTTATTTGCAAAAAAACCTAACCGAATCAATCGCTGCTGCCTGTAAAGGGTGAAGGCGAGATCCCCAGCATCCTCACCTGTGCGACCCCAGCATCCTGAACCAGGCCAATCCCTGCTCTAAAGGGCGAAGTCGAGATGCGACCCCTTCAGTTCGAGGAAGAACTACCCGACATTACTTCACTGAGCCCTAAGAGTGTATTCAAAAAAAATGATTTGTCACGAAGATTGCGGGTATAATTCCCCCTCGTTTTTCATGAAGGTTTATTAAGGTGATTATTGCTCGTTATCTGACTCGGGAAGTGGTGTTTACCTGTCTTGCTGTTACCTTTATCCTGCTTCTCGCATTCCTGAGCCAACAAACCGTGCGTTATCTGAATTTTGTCGCCGTCGGCAAAATTCCTGCGAAAATATTGCTCCAACTCATTAGCTTCGAAGCGCCTTATATTCTGGCTTTTTTACTACCGTTGGGTTTATACCTCGGCATTCTGCTGACTTTTGGCCGTTTATATGCTGATCAGGAAATGTCTATCCTGCAAATGGTGGGTTATGGTAATCGTCGGCTATTATCACTCGTGTCAATGATTGCTCTCGTTGCAGCTGCTATCGTCGTGTTTCTGATGTTCTGGGTGAATCCCGCTGTTTCTGCCAAACGCCAGCAAATGATGGCAAGTGATGAAGCAACGGTGCATCTGGTGCAAACCATTATGCCTGGTCGTTTTCAGGTGAGCCCGGATGGCAGGCATGTCATGTATGTGGAAAAACTTTCACGTGATCGTGAACGTGCTGAAAATATATTTATGGCAGAACAAAAAAAATCAACCGATGACAATGGTAATGAAAAAAATGCGTGGATGCTGGTGGTCGCTGAACAAGGTTATCAGGCAAAAGAAGCTGTTTCACAAGGACAGTTTTTTGTAACGCGTGATGGTTATCGCTATGAAGGCACGCCGGGACAAAATGATTACAAGATAATTCAGTTTGCAAAATATTCAGTGCATATTCCTGAAAATGATGTGCGTAATGCGCATGAAGAAAATGAAACACTGCCATTATCCCAATTGTGGAAAGATTATTCCCAACCGAAACGCGCAGCAGAATTTCAGTGGCGATTTTCATTGGCAATCGCCACGATTTTATTAACCATTCTGGCAGTCCCGCTTAGCGCAGTGCGTCCACGACAAGGACGTTATTTATCGCTGGTGCCAGCGATTTTGGTGTACGTGATTTATATTCATCTCCTGTACATTGCACGTCACTGGGTGGAGCGTGGCATGGTTCCAATTTCCATCGGCATGTGGTGGGTGCATATTGTCATGTTCATGTTTGTGATGGGCGTGATGCTCATCAGTTCGCAAAAGTGGAATATGAAATCATGATGAAAATACTCGGAAGATATATTGCAAAAATTGTTGTGCAGGCAACGCTAATGGCTGCGCTCATTATCATCAGTATTTCATTTATTCTTTCACTGATGGCAGAAGCAAAAAGTATTGGTTCCGGTGAATATGGTTTTACACAATCGATTTTCTATGTGCTGATGCGCATGCCTGGTGAAGTTTATCATTTTTCGCCATTGTTATTATTGCTGGGCAGCATCATTGGTTTGAGCATGTTATCCACGCATCGTGAACTGGCTGTCATGCGTACTTCGGGATATTCCATCCGTCAGATTATCACCAGCGTTTTACTTGCCGCATTCATGATGATTGTAATCATCAGTCTCATGGGCGAATGGCTTGCACCAGCATTGAATCACAAGGCAGTCATCCAGAAGGAAAATGCGCAACATGGTTCAGAAGCAGTGGCAACTGCATCAGGCACGTGGTTACACATCGATAATAATTTTATTCATTTGCAAAATGCGGTTAATCGACATCATGTGAATGGTGTGACGCGTTATCAGTTTGATAACGAACGTAAACTCGAAGCGGTTTATTATGCGCAATCCATGGTGCTTGAAGATAATCAGTGGATGTTAAAAAACGTGGTTAAAACCAGTTTTTATCCCATGCGTACCAAAAGTCAGTTTATGGCGGAATTACCATGGGATTTAAAATTCAACGCACGTTTTTTAAATGCGAGTGTGCTTGAGCCAAATGAATTATCCTTGCCGGCGCTCGTGCGTTTTGCACGCAATCTGGAAAAAAATGGATTGCAATCGAGTGAATATCGATTTAATTTTTGGCAACGCATTTTTCAGCCCATCGCATCGCTAGTCATGATCTTTCTCGCGATTCCCTTCGTGCTGGGTGCATTGAGTCAGGCGAGCATGGGTTTGCGAATTGTGCTCGGTATACTCGCGGGATTTACGTTTTTTATATTGAATGAATTGCTGGGACAAATGAGTATTGTTTACCAGTTGTCACCATTTTTTGCAGCATTATTGCCGATTGTGGTGTTTGTTTTTGTTGGTATGTTTTTATCACGTCGATTGATACGAACTTAATTTAATAATATAAATATGTGGAGTAACGTTACATGTCATTAGATGCGCATCAGGAAAAACTTAGTTTTCAGGCTGAAGTAAAACAATTATTGCATATCGTGGTGCATTCACTTTATAGCAACAAGGAAATCTTTTTACGCGAATTAATTTCAAACGCGTCCGATGCGATTGATAAATTACGCTTTGCTGCCTTATCAGATCCAGCCTTGTATGAATCAGATTCCGATCTTGCCATTCGTATCACTTACGACACCACCGCACGCACAATTACCATCAGTGATAATGGCATCGGTATGAGTCGCGAAGAAATTGTCGATAATCTCGGTACCATCGCAAAATCAGGTACACGTGAATTTTTATCGCAATTAACCGGTGATCAGAAAAAAGATGCACATTTGATTGGTCAATTCGGTGTAGGTTTTTATTCATCATTTATTGTGGCAGACAAAGTGGCCGTCAAATCACGTCGTGCTGGATTGGGTAGTGAACATGGTGTGTTATGGGAATCAGCAGGTGATGGTGAATATACCGTTGCCAATATCGAGAAAAAAGATCGTGGTACTGAAATTACATTGCATTTGAAAGCAGGTGATGATGAATTTTTAAATGATTGGCGTTTGCGTAATGTTATTACCAAATATTCTGATCATCTGAATATTCCTATTCTCATGGTTAAACGTACTGATGATGGCAAGGAAACCACTGAATGGGAAACTGTCAATCGTGCGACTGCGCTTTGGTCATTGCCGAAAAGTTCTGTCACAGCTGAGCAGTACAAGGAATTTTACAAACATGTCGCGCATGATTTTGAAGACCCACTCGCCTGGACGCATCATAAAATTGAAGGCGGCAATATTGATTACACGACCTTGTTATATTTACCCACGCGTGCGCCATTTGATTTATGGCAACGTGACTCGTCACATGGTTTGAAATTATATGTGCAACGTGTATTTATCATGGATCAGGTAGAACAATTCCTTCCGCATTATTTGCGTTTTGTGCGTGGTGTACTGGATACAACGGCTTTGCCACTCAATATTTCGCGTGAAATTTTGCAAGATCATCCATCCATTGCAAAATTACGTTCTGCATTAGTAAGACACGTGCTCGATCTGCTGGAAAAAATCGCGAAAGATGATCCAGAAAAATATGCAACATTCTGGAAAGAATTTGGCAATGTATTAAAGGAAGGCCCCGCTGAAGATTTTGCCAATCGCGAACGTATCGGAAAATTATTACGTTTTGCATCCACGCATACAGAAGCCAATGCGCAAATTGCATCGCTTGATGATTACATTGCACGCATGAAACCATCGCAAAAGAAAATTTATTATATTACCGCAGAAAATGTGAATGCAGCCAAATCCAGCCCGCATCTGGAAATCTTCCGTAAAAATGATATTGAAGTTTTATTGCTGGCAGATCGCATTGATGAATGGGTGGTTGGACATTTGCCGGAATTTCAGGGCAAGGCATTTCAATCAGTTGCCAAAGGTGATTTACAACTGGATGAAATTATCCCTGAAAATGCAGAAGCCAAAAAGGAAGAAGAGAAAAAGGATACAGAACAAAAACAGGAATTTGAAAATCTGCTTAAAAATATCAGGGAAATTCTCGGTGATAAAATTAATGAAGTGCGTTTATCACATCGTTTGACAACATCACCTGCGTGTCTGGTGCGTGATCAGAATGCATTAACACCGCAAATGGAACGTTTATTAAAAGCAGCAGGCCAGCCAATTACAGAAGTGAAACCTATTCTGGAAATTAATCCTGAACATACCTTGGTGCGCAAATTGCATGATGAAAAAGATCAGGCGCGTTTAAATGAATGGACGAATATTCTGTATGATCAGGCATTACTGGCTGAAGGAAGTCCGATTCCAGATCCCGCTGCATTTGTGAATCGTCTGAATAAATTATGGGTGGAGTTATCTCATTAGGGAGCATGAACATGTTGATCGGTATTCCAAGGGAAATAAAAAATTTTGAATATCGTGTTGGTGCAGTGCCTGGAAGTGTCAGGGAATTGGTAGCTTGTGGGCATCGCGTGCTCGTGCAAAAAGGTGCGGGTGAAAAAATTGGTTTTCTTGATGCCATGTATAAACAGGCAGGCGCAGATATTATCGATTACGCTGAAGAAATTTATCAGCGTGCTGACATGATTATCAAGGTCAAGGAACCACAGCCAGCAGAATGTAAAATGCTGCGTGAGAATCAGGTGTTATTTGCTTATTTGCATCTTGCACCTGATCCTGAACAGACGAAATTACTGCAGGAATCCGGTTGTATTGCGATTGCTTATGAAACAGTGACTAATGCACAAGGTGGTTTGCCATTGCTTGCCCCAATGAGTGAAGTGGCAGGCAGCATGTCCATTCAGGCAGGTGCAAGCGCACTGGAAATCGTCAATGGTGGACGTGGCATGTTATTAGGTGGTGTGCCAGGTGTTCCGCCTGCTTATGTACTGGTGTTAGGCGGCGGTAAAGCTGGTACCAACGCTGCGCGTGTTGCGATGGGAATGGGCGCGAATGTCGCAGTCATTGATAATTCATTACAGCGTTTGTATGAACTGGATTTACGTTTTGGATCGCAAATCAATACCATTTTTTCCACGCGTGATGCCATTGAAAAACATATTCAGACAGCTGATCTTGTCATTGGTTCAGTGTTAATTCCTGGTGGTTCTGCGCCAAAGCTAGTGACGAAAGCCATGTTAAAAAGCATGCGTGCAGGTGCTGCGATGGTGGATATTTCCATTGATCAAGGTGGTTGTTTTGAATCTTCACATCCGACCACGCATGAAAATCCCACTTTTATTGAAGAAGGTGTAGTGCATTATTGCGTGACCAATATGCCAGGAGCAGTCCCTCGTACTTCAACCGTTGCATTGAATAATGCGACGCTGCCATTCTCATTGGCACTGGCAAATCTCGGATATAAAAAAGCCATGCAGCGTGATCATCATTTACGTAATGGATTAAATATTGCAAACGGCAAAATTACTTACAAGGCAGTAGCAGAAGCATTGCATCAGCCATACACGCCTGCTGAACAAATTATTGGAGAATAAAATATTATGATTCCCTGTTTTTCAGAAAAAAATAACGGAATTCCCATTCATATTGTGACGAATTCACAATTTGAAAATTGGCAATCATCGCAATCCACATTCACCAAAGAATGGTTGCAAGCAAGTGGTTTCAAAACAGAAAGTAATAATATACGACTGGTTCCTGATAACGCCGGAAAAGTTTCACAGATACTGGCTTATGTGCAGGATGATAGCATGTGGTCGGCAGGTGCATTGCCATTCATGTTGCCGGAAGGTTTGTATCAGTTAAAAGTCGATGATGAAAAATTATATTCGTATGCTATCGCCTGGGGATTGGGTGCGTATCAATTTTCGCGTTACAAAAAAACTGTACGCGCACCAGCTCAATTATATTTACCACAACAAATGGCAGACTCCGTGCAAAATGCAGTGGAAGCGATTTATCTCGTGCGCGATTGCATCAATACGCCAGCAAACAATATGCAACCGAGTGATCTTGCGAAAGTTGCAAAAGAATTAGCGGGAAATTTTGGTGCGGAATTCAGTGAAATTGTCGGCGAAGATTTGCTGCAACAAAATTATCCCTCCATTTACGCTGTGGGTTGTTCGAGTGATAATGCGCCGCGTTTACTGGATTTACGCTGGGGAAATTCAGCGCATCCCAAAGTGACATTAGTTGGCAAAGGCGTGTGTTTTGATAGTGGTGGTCTTGATCTCAAATCATCAGCGCATATGTTGTTGATGAAAAAAGATATGGGTGGTGCAGCGCATGTTTTAGGTTTGGCGCGCATGATCATGCAGGCAAAATTGCCAATTCGTTTACGCGTGTTGATACCTGCGGTTGAAAATCTTGTTTCCGCAAAAGCGTATCGTCCTGGCGATATTATTAAAAGTCGCAAAGGTTTGACGGTGGAAATTGGTAATACAGATGCAGAAGGACGTGTGGTTTTATCTGATGCATTAGCAGAAGCAGTGACAGAAAAACCGGATTTGCTGATTGATATTGCGACATTAACTGGTGCTGCACGTGTGGCATTGGGAACGGATTTGCCAGCGGTATTTTCCAATCAGGATGATGTCGTGCATGCAGTGATTCAGCAAGGAGAAAAAAATCAGGATCGCATGTGGCGCTTGCCATTGTATGGTGCGTATCGTGAATTGCTGAATAGTAATATTGCGGATATCAATAATAATTCTTCTGAACCTTATGGTGGTGCGATTACCGCAGCATTATTTCTCAAGGAATTTGTGCCGGATGAAATTCCCTGGCTGCATTTTGACATGATGGCGTGGAATTTACGCAATCGCCCCGGCCGTCCGCAAGGTGGGGAGGCGATGGTATTGCGTGCGTTATTTGCGTATTTGCAAGAGAGATATTAATGCCGTTTCGCATTCCTGATTTCATCTACCATTTCATGAATTGAATTGATAATTAATTCCGGTTCAGTAGCTTGAACATAATGCTGGCTTTTTTTGGCAATGATATGTTTTGCATGCGGGGAAAGTAAAACTAATTGATTTTGTCCTTCCTGCCAGGCTTTTTCAAATGCAGCAGAAGGTAAAATATTTTGTGCTTGTTCTGGAAGATCAGCAGTGACACCACGGGAAATAACAGTCAGTGGAATCGATGGTAATGGAGAATTTTTTTCGGTATTTTCCATGACGCGCGTGACATCATCAAAATTAATATTTTCAATATTGTAATGTTCAAGACCTTCTGGTGCTGGTTTCGTGATGGTCAAATAAGCTTGCCAATATTTATGTCCCAGATAGGATTTAAATGTTTCCGGGTACGCATCAACGAGAACCAAACCTGCAACATCATGCGGATATAAAGCGGCATATAGTCTGATAAATATGCCACCGAGGGAATGTCCAACGAGAAGATAAGGTTTTTGTACATGTGCTTTTAATAATACGGAATGTAATTCTTCCACCACACTTTCCGGTGTGCGTGGCATTTTTATTTTATCACTGCGGCTTAAATCCTTGATGGTCGCACCGATAGTGTTCGGTCTGTCATATACACAAACGCGCGTGAAGGATGCTATTGCGGGAAAAATAGCTGGTTTTCCATTGAGCGACATTGTCCAGACATCAGAATCATTGCGATAACCTGATTCGAGTATGACAGTGGGTGAACCGGTTCCTTTGCATTTGAGATAGATATGTGGGCGATGAGTAGCGGCATGAGCGGTGGTGATGAAGAATAAGAGAATTAGGAAACGTAGCATTTAAAAGCTCCTTAAATATACGAATGTAGTTTCGATTAAGTTAGAGGAGATGAATGA
>JABDFQ010000026.1 GCA_013286495.1 Gammaproteobacteria bacterium
TATACGTGCACTTCATTCTTCATCGCAAACCCTCCATCTCATCCATTTAAAAAGGAACTCCCATGTCTCTTTCCATCATTTACAGTCGAGCTTCATCTGGAATTACTGCACCTTTGGTGACAGTCGAAACGCATTTATCTTTTGGCATGAATGCATTTTTGATTGTCGGGCTGCCAGAAGCAGCGGTAAAAGAAAGCCGCGATCGTGTGCGTAGTGCATTAATCAATACTCAATTTGAATTTCCCGATAGACGCATCACCATTAATCTCGCTCCAGCAGATTTACCCAAGGAAGGCAGTCGATTTGATTTGCCCATTGCACTTGGCATACTCGCCGCATCCGGGCAAATTCCTGCAGAAATACTCACTGATTATGAATTCACAGGTGAACTGGCATTATCTGGCGAATTACGTCCCGTGCGTGGAGTGTTGCCGGTTGTTTTAAGTTCGTGGCAGTCTGGCCGCAAATTAATTGTGCCATATCAAAATGCAGAGGAAGCTGCATTAGTGCAGCCAGCAAAAGTATTATCCGCAAAACATTTGCTGGAAGTGTGTGCGCATTTGCGTGGCGAACAAAGCTTATCTTATTGTCTCAAGCGTGGGAGTGAGACCCTATCCATTAATCATCAACAACCGGATCTTGCTGATGTGCGCGGACAAACGCAGGCAAAACGTGCGCTGGAAGTTTCTGCTGCAGGACAGCATAGTTTGTTATTTGTTGGGCAACCAGGAACGGGCAAGACGATGCTAGCCAGTCGATTACCGGGGATTTTGCCAGATATCAGCGAAGAACAATCGCTGGAAGTTGCATCGATTGCATCTGTCAGTAGTCAGGGATTTCATCCTGATAACTGGAAGCAAATTCCCTTTCGTGCGCCGCATCATACGAGTTCAAGTGCAGCATTAGTTGGTGGTGGACGTCCACCGCGTCCAGGAGAAATTTCACTTGCGCATCATGGTGTGTTATTTCTCGATGAATTGCCGGAATTTCATCGTCATGCACTCGAGTGTTTGCGTGAACCATTGGAATCAGGAATGATTACGATTTCACGCGCAGCGATTCAGACGCAATTTCCCGCAAAATTTCAGCTAATCGCCACCATGAATCCTTGTCCTTGTGGTTATGCGGGCAGCAAAGCACAATTTTGTCAGTGTACGAGTGAGCAAATACAGCGATATCGTGGCAAAATTTCTGGTCCCTTGCTGGATAGAATTGATATGAACGTTGAAGTCACGCGTTTGCCGCCGGAATTTTTGCTGGATGAAAATATCGATCAGGAAACGAGCGCGATGGTGCGTGATCGTGTTATGCAATCACGTGAATTGCAAATGCAAAGACAGGGAAAGTTAAATGTAGCGCTCACGGTTCCTGACATGGATGAGCATGCGCGATTGCAAGCCGATGCAAAAAGTTTATTGATTCAGGTGACGAATAAATTTAATTTGTCTGCTCGTGCTTGTCATCGGATTGTGAAAGTGTCGCGTACGATTGCTGATTTGCAGGGATCGCGGGATATTGTGGCTGAGCATCTAGCGGAGGCATTAAATTATCGCTGTCTGGATAAGACAAGGATGGTGAGGTGAAGTGATTGCCAAGGATGGTGAGGTGAAGTGATTGCCAAGGA
The DNA here is from genome assembly GCA_013286495.1 of Gammaproteobacteria bacterium. GTDB lineage: Bacteria > Pseudomonadota > Gammaproteobacteria > DSM-16500 > DSM-16500 > Aquicella. The sequence goes on from JABDFQ010000026.1 coordinate 1,625, forward strand.
TGGTGAGGTGAAGTGATTGCCAAGGATGGTGAAGTGAAGTGATTGTTACGGGATGGTGAGTAAAAGTGGTTGCTACGGAGAGCTCCCCTCTCCCGGAGTGTTTTTCAACGAGGGGAGAGGGGTAGGGGTGAGGGTTGCGCTATAATCTCTATAAGACTCTCACCGCAACTTGTTTAAATTACGGACTTTCAATTGATCTTATGTATAAAAAATAACGGGGAGTAGAGTATGGCATTGATATTTTACCCACATTTGGAAGATGCCCAGCGAGGCAGCCTTGAAGACAGGATAGAAACCCTCATGGAAGCTGCCGAGCGTTACAAGGCGATTATCATGGATGAAGCTCATCGATCGATCGACACGAAACGCACTATTCCACGTGATCAGACTTCTGCATATAACTGGGAAGAAATCGCGCGCGTATTACGGGAAATACGCGAATTATCAGAAGCCACCAAACCGGATAAGGCAAGAAAAGCCGCGTTATTAACAAAATTATCTGAAGTATATGAAGTGCTGCGCGCAGCGAAAATGTCCAAGCTCGAAGCGGTGAGACTGGCGCTGATTAATGAGTCGGCACATTTAAAGGGGTAATTATTTAAATCAAAAGCTTTTTATTTATTTCGCATTCCAGAAAATTCAGGAAATGTTGCCTGATACGTAGCATTTCCAATCAGATACAAAATATCATCTGGAATCTGATGTTTCCTCGTCCAGAATGATAGCGCATGATATTTTTTGTATAATTCATTACATTTTTTCTGATATTTTTCTAATTCTGTTCTGATTCCTGAAATAAGCCCCGGGATTTTTTTTGGTTCTGATTTAAATGAGAATAACGAAGAAAGTAATGCATATTTAATGTTGTTATCTGTCGTGTTGGAAGTTTTCAAAAAGCACGACAATTCTTTAGCGCAATCATAAATTGTTGTCGGTAATGCCATCTCAGCAAGCTCAGGAATTTTTTTCAGCTCTCGTGCAAATCTTCCGGGTGTAAGCATGTTGAAATTAAAAATTAGATTGAAATGTTTGTCAGTGAATATGTATGGAACTTCTGCGTAAAACATTTTTATTTTTTGAAATAGAGCATTATTCAAATCGTGTTGTCGCTGAAAAACATTATCTTCATTAAGAGCAATAAAATGAAGGTTATTTGTGCGACAAAATTCTTCAATGGCTTGTTTATCTTGTGCAGTAAAAGTCGGAGAAACAAAGACGGCAGCATCAGGATGTAAATTTTCTTTGGCAGAGAGCCAGGATGTTTCCAATTCTTTAACTGACTCAGGTGCAATTAACATTAATAAAATATTTTCGTGAGTAGAATGTTCCTGAGCATATGTTTTTAGAAATATATGTTCTGTACCCAGCTTTATGGAAAATCCTTTTTCATCTTTGCTCGATCTTCCAAAAGCAGAAGCCATTGCTTCAATCCAGGTAATAGCAAGATCATTTGAGCAAAGAATATTACAGGTTTCGTAATAATCCAGTTGATGTAAATTTTTTTGAATATGACGACTTTCCATCGATCTATCCTCGTTGGTGTGTGAATCTATTTTTATAATAATTATTATGATTAATGAATCGTTTCTTCAAATGCAGCACGCAATTTTGCCATCGCATTTTTTTCGAGTTGGCGTACACGCTCAGCAGAAATTTGATATTTGTCTGCGAGGTCCTGCAAGGTTAATTTGTTTTCATCCAGCCAGCGTGTGCGAATAATGTCCTGGCTGCGTTCATCGAGTCGGGAAAGTGCCTGATAAATAGTATCGCTGGATTGCGCCGACCAATCAGCATTTTCCAGTTGTTGTGCGGGATTGTAACGTTTGTCTTCCAGAAAACCGGCAGGAGCAAAATGATTATCACCATCGTCATCATCATGACCATCAAAAGCAGCATCAGAGGTGGATAAACGTAACTCCATTTCGCGTACGGTTTCCGGTTTGACTTTCAAATCTCTGGCAATATCATTCACTTCCTGCTGTGTCATCCAGCCCAGTCGTTTCTTGAGATTGCGTAAATTGAAAAATAACTTGCGCTGTGCTTTGGTGGTTGCCACTTTGACAATGCGCCAGTTACGTAAAATATATTCGTGAATTTCTGCCTTGATCCAGTGCATCGCAAAAGTGACCAGACGTACACCCATGTCCGGATTAAAACGACGGACCGCTTTCATCAAGCCAATATTGCCTTCCTGAATCAGATCAGCGAGCGGCAAGCCATACCCCAGATAACCTTTGGCAACGCTTGCGACATAACGTAAATGCGGGAGAATCAGGCGCTTTGCAGCAGTGAGTTCATTGTGTTTTTGCAGGCGGGTGGCAAGATCAAATTCTTCTTCCTGAGTCAGTAGGGGAATCTGATTAATATAGTGCAGATAAGCGTCAATACTGCCTATGGGCAGTCGGATATCAATAGCCTGCAAGCTGTGATTGGATTGACTCATTCTGGTGTCTCAGGTTTTGGTTTGCGCCGATCATACTAAAATTATAGCTATTGCGCAAACAATGCATCGACGAACTCATCTGCATCAAATGGACGCAAATCATCGATTCCTTCACCTATGCCAATGAATCTAATGGGGATTTTCGTCTGTTTGGCAATCGCAAAAATAATGCCGCCTTTGGCTGTACCATCCAGTTTGGTGAGGACAATGCCAGTCACACCCATGTCTGCATTGAATTGTTTTACCTGGGCGAGTGCATTCTGGCCGAGAGTGGCATCGAGCACGATCAGTGTTTCGTGCGGTGCGGAAGCATCAGTTTTAGCCAACACGCGTTTGACTTTCTTCAGTTCAGTCATGAGATTGGATTGGGTATGCAGGCGACCGGCGGTATCGGCCATCAATATATTGATATGACGTGCTTTTGCCGCTTCCATGGCATCGAAAATCACAGCAGCAGTATCAGCCCCTGGTTGCTGGGCAATAACAGCCACCTGATTGCGTTCTCCCCAGATTTGTAATTGCTCAATGGCTGCTGCGCGAAAAGTATCACCGGCTGCGAGCAGCACAGAATGATTGGCATCCCTGAAATAATGCGTCAGCTTGCCAATGGTGGTGGTTTTGCCGGAACCATTAATGCCAATAACCAGAATGACAAATGGCTGATGATCGCTGGCAATGGCAAGGGGCACTGCACAAGGACGTAATAATTGCTTCATTTCTTCCTTGAGACATTCAAATGCAGCTTCGGAATCGGACAATTCCTTGCGTGCCAGTTTCTGTGTCAATGTCTGAATTAATTGTTCGGTTGTTTCCACACCAACATCTGCGGTGAGCAAAGCCATTTCAATATCATTCAGTAAATCCTTGTTTAATTCCTTTTTGCCGAGAAAAAGATTCGCCATGCCAGAGGTTAAAGTGGAGCGCGTTTTCGAAAGTCCCTGTTTTAACCGCGCAAAAAATCCCGATGGTTTATTGTCGGGATTTACGCTATTTTCGGCAGGTGTTGGTGGCTGTTCCGAATTCTTTTTCTTTTTAAGAAAATCAAACATGATAAATGCCTTCGATAAAGAGGCGGGAATGTTAGCATAGTTTTAGTTTATTGAAATAAGTTATCTGGAGTAAAAAATGCAAGGTTTTGTACGCATCATCGCAGGACAATGGCGCGGTAAGCGACTGCAAGTGCCATCGATCAGGGATTTGCGTCCTACCCCTGATCGTGTGCGCGAAACCTTGTTCAACTGGCTGGCACCAGTGATACACGGCGCACGCTGTCTGGATTTATTTGCTGGTAGCGGTGTGCTCGGATTTGAAGCACTGTCACGTGGTGCGGCTTATGTTGCAATGGTTGATCAATCTGCCGAAATTGTTAGCTTGCTGCAACACGAATTGCATCAATTCAAGGCCACGAATGCCGATATTTATTGTGCCACCGTGCCAGCGGGATTGCCGCCAGTTAAAAAACCATTTGATATAGTCTTTCTTGATCCACCGTATCAAGCCAATTTATTGTTACAAACCTGTCAGTTTCTGGAAGAGCATCACTATTTGGCAAATTCCTGTCATATCTATCTGGAAGCTTGCGAGAATATCAAGGATAATGACCTGCCCAAAACATGGCAGTTGTTGAAGGCAAAGAAGGCAGGACAAGTTTATTATCATTTGGCATTCAGAGAAATAAATGAATAAGCAGGCTAAACCACGTTTATTGTCAGGCGATACTTCCACAGGTCGTTTGCATCTGGGTCATTATGTTGGCTCAATTGAAAACCGCGTCAAAATGCAGGATGAATATGATTGTTATTTTCTGATCGCTAATATCCAGGCCATGACCACGCGCATGGATAGACCCGCAGAAGTGCATGAAAATGTCATGGAAGTCATGCTCGATTATCTTGCTGCTGGTATTGATCCCAAAAAAAGCACCATCTTTGTGCAATCAGAAATCCCCGCGATTGCGGAATTAACCGTATTTTTTAGCCTGCTGGTGCCATATCCGCGTCTTATGCGTAATCCAACCATTAAAGATGAAATACGTGACAAGGGATTAGGGGAAAATTATTCGGTTGGATTTTTGTTATATCCCATCAGTCAGGCGGCAGATATTTTATCGGTACGTGCAGAAGTAGTGCCTGTGGGTGAGGATCAGGCGCCGCATCTTGAATTAACACGTGAAGTTGCGCGTCGTTTTAATCAGGCTTATTGCGGTGTGGATTCTCATGCAGAAGATACGCAGCAAATTGCGCTGGGTGGTTTATTTCCTGTACCAGAAATCAAACTGGGACGCACGCGCAGATTAGTCGGAATTGGCGCGCCAGATGCTGAAGGTAATTTGCAGAAAATGTCCAAGTCACTTAATAATGCCATTTTCTTAAGTGATGATCCGGATACAGTGAAAAAGAAAGTGATGGCCATGTATACCGATCCCAACCGACTCAAGGCGACGGACAAAGGTACAGTTGAAAATAATCCATTGTGGGTGTTTCATGACACGTTCAATCCTGACAAGGTCTGGGTGGAAGAAGCAAAAGAGCGTTATCGTGTGGGGACAATTGGTGATGTGGAATGCAAGAGAAGGTTGATTGAGGTATTAACGGCAGTCATTGAACCTATGCGTTTGCGCAGACTGGAATATGCAAAAGACCTGCATCAGTTAAAAAATATATTGCAGGAAGGCACAGCGAAAGCCAATGCAGCTGCCAATACCACTTTATTATTAGCAAAAGAAGCAATGCGACAGAGGTATTTTTAAATGAATGACGAAAAAAAGCCGTTTACTGGCTATCGATTTGGAAAGATTACCATCCTGGAATTTATGGGGGTGCTGGCGGTGATCGGCGTGCTCGCAACCTGGGTACTGCATCGGTTTTTTGGGTGAAACAGGGGATCGTCATTGCGAGCGCTTTTCAGCGAAGCAATCCATTCAGGCCATGTATGGATTGCTTCGCTAAAAAGCGCTCGCAATGACGATCCTCCCTGACACCGCTGCAATAACCACCTAACCCAGCACAACAGAAAGTTTTTAACCACTTTCTAATCATTTGTTTGCACCTTTTTAAAATTCGGATAAGATACGAATTTTATGAAAAGGGTTTGCATAAACCCTTACACATGCTCGTTTCTCAAGTGCTTCGAGTTAAATAGGGCAGTGATAAATCGATGTGGGTTAATTTAAATTGACAGATAAGGAAAAAATACGATGCGTAAAAATCTTCTCATTGCTGCTCTCGTTGGCTTGTGTGTAATCGGTGTGACTTCTTGCTCAAAGAACGAAAAAACTGAAGATACCACCACTACTGCCATGACGCAGGAACAGCAACCAGTTCAGCAAACCGCTGATGCAACACAAACCAATCCAGCACAAAATGCTACTGAACAACCAGCTCAGCCAGTTGCTGATGCCAATCAGGCCAACAATACCGCTATCAATACAGCTGATAGTTCCTCAACCTCAACTTCCAGCAACACCACTTCCGGTTCTGCTGCCAGCATGGGTTCAAGCTCCACCATGGGTTCAGGTTCAAGCATGGGTTCCAGCTCCAGCATGGGTTCTTCAACATCAACATCAGCTCCAGCAGCACCAGCTCCATCCAATTAATAAGTTTCAGGAAACCCCATGTTCATACATGGGGTTTTTTTCATCTTGCCATTCCTCTCTGACAATACCCAAGCTCAGAACTTTTGTGATACGCTTGTTATAATTTTTTTTGAAAGCCGGGATTCAAAATAATATGCAATTTTTAAAACAGTTATTCCTTGCAGCGAGTTGTGGATTATTTCTTGTTACTTCAGTTCTTGCGCAACCAGTCACTTCCACGCCAGATGAAGCCATACAAAAGCCAATCATCATTACACCAAAAGATAATCAGGAAAAAAATGGCAAACGTTTATGGAATTTGCAGGATGCCGATATTTTAAGCGTCATCACTGAAGTCTCCCAGGAAACCGGCAAGAATTTCATTGTAGATCCACGCGTCAGTGGGAAAATATCGCTCATATCCAGCAAGCCCATCAAGCAATCAGAAGTCTATCAAGTGTTCCTGTCTGTACTTGGCATGCTCGGTTATTCAGCTGTCCCCAATGGCAATGTTGTCAAGATCGTGCCGAATATGGAAAGCGGTGAACAAGCGACAACCATCGCGACGAATCAATTACCTGGTCGGGGTGAGGAAGTCGTGGTCAGAGTAATTCCCTTGCAAAATGTTTCTGCATCACAGCTTATTCCTGTTTTGCGTCCGATGTTGCCGCAGTGGAGTAATATTTCTGCTTATACACCAGGCAATGTCATTATTTTGCTGGGTCGCGCTTCTAATCTTGAACGTATTCACGCCATCATCGAAGATGTGGATCGTGCATCCACCAGCGGTATTCAGGTCATTCCCCTGCATCATGCATCAGCTACGCAATTGGCAACCGTTTTAAATAATCTGCAAACCGCTTCACGTTCAACAGGTGAAACCAATCTGGTTTCAATTGCAGTCGATGAGCGCAGCAATAGTATTTTATTAGGTGGCCCAAAAGCCGCGCGTCTGCGTATGCGCGTATTGGTTTCACATCTGGATGCACCGAGCAAAGCACCTGCTGGTAATACCGAAGTTATTTATTTGCGTTATCTGGAAGCAAAAACATTTGCACCTGTATTAAGCAGGATTGCAGCCAATATTCAGGGAAAAACAGCATCGCAAACGACGGAAGTCACTTCTGCACCTCCACCATCACAGAATTCACAAGTTCCTGCGAGTGCGACCGTACAAAAAGATATCGTACTGAATTCTGCAAATATTCAGGCTGAATTAAGTACGAATGCTATCGTGATCACTGCGCCGCCAACCTTGATGCAGGCATTAAAAGCAGTCGTTGCCAAACTGGATATTCGACCTGCGCAAGTGCTCGTTGAAGCAGTCATTGCTGAAGTGGATGAAAGTGATCTGACGAGTCTTGGCATTCAATGGGGCAGTGTCATCCCTTTGACTGGCACCAATTCCGGCATTGCACCAACGACTTCTGGTACAGCGACATCTTTCCCGCCACTCGGTGCCGGTGTAGTTGGCATTATGCCGCATACACAAATCGAAGCTGTTTTAAGTATCCTGCGTAATCAAAATGGCGTAGATATTCTCTCAACACCATCCATCATGGTGCTGGATAATCAAAAAGCGACCATTGAAGTCGGACAGGATGTGCCTTATCAAACAGGTCAGTATGCAACGTCTGCCAACTTTTCAACGGTGACACCATTCACGACCAATCAATATAAACCAGTGACGCTCAAACTGGATGTCACACCACAAATCAATCTGGGTAATTCAGTACGTCTGAAGTTAAGTCTCAAGAATGATACTTTGCAAAATCCGCAAAATCCTGGGCTGACACCTTTAATTAATACCAGCAAAATTTCCAATACTGTGCTGGTAAGAAGTGATGATGTGCTCGTGCTGGGTGGATTGATCAGTAATTCCAATAATGAAAATGTTAACAAGGTTCCGATTCTTGGTGATGTGCCCATCATTGGTAAATTATTATTTACGCAACGTACTACCAATCAGCAAAAGAAAAATCTGATGGTATTTATCAAACCCATTATCATTCAGAACACAGAAAATTCCCTGCTGATTACCGAATCGAAATATGGCGAAATACGCAGAACACAATCGAATTTCCGTCAGGATCTCGAAACCATTGGTGATAAACCATTGCCAACACGTTTACCACCGTGGAGAAATAATAAAGATTTACCGCTGCCTTTTGGCACGCGTCGTGATTGTCCAGCAGGCGAGCCATGTCCGCTAGGATAAATCCATTACGATTCAATTTCGCAAAACGCCATGGCGTACTCGTTGTCAGCACGGAAAATAATATCGCTGCAATCATTTATCATCAGCTACCTTCCATTCAGGTATTAAATGAATTACGTCGTGATTTGCAGATGCCACTATCACTGACTCAAGTGAGCAGTGAGGTCTTTAATGAACAATTAGTTAAAATTTATGAAACAGATTCATCAACTGCCATGCAAATGGTGGAAGACCTTGGCGATTCATTAAATTTATCTGATTTGATGTATGAATTGCCCAAGGCAGAAGATTTACTGGAAAAGCAGGATGATGCGCCCATTATTCGCTTGTTGAATGCCTTGTTGAGCGAAGCCATCAAGGAAGAAGCATCAGATGTGCATATCGAAACATTTGAAGATCATGTCACGATACGTTTTCGTGTGGATGGTGTGTTACGCGAAATTCTCGAGCCACCACGCATTCTTGCGCCATTAATTATTTCGCGTATTAAAGTGATGGCGCGTCTTGATATTGCAGAAAAACGTTTGCCGCAAGATGGTCGTATTACTTTGCGCATCGGTGGACGTGCAGTGGATGTACGTGTTTCTACCATGCCAACGAATCATGGTGAAAGAGCAGTATTACGTTTGCTTGATAAACAAAGTGCGCGACTGGATCTGGCTGAATTAGGCATGGATCCGAAAACGCATGAATTATTCGTGCAATTAATTAAAAAACCACACGGCATTATCCTGGTTACAGGTCCCACAGGTTCAGGTAAAACCACGACGCTTTATGCTGGATTGATTATTTTAAATGATCGTAAACGCAATATTCTCACCGTTGAAGATCCGATTGAATATGATCTGGAAGGTATTGGCCAGACACAAGTGAATAATAAAATTCAGATGACATTCGCCAAAGGTCTGCGTGCGATTTTACGACAGGATCCTGATGTGGTGATGGTAGGTGAAATTCGCGATCTTGAAACCGCGCAAATTGCCATACAAGCCAGTTTGACAGGGCATCTGGTGTTATCAACTTTACACACGAATAGTGCAATTGGTGCAGTCACGCGTCTGGATGATATGGGAGTCGAACCATTTTTATTGGCATCGAGTCTCGCAGGATTATTGGCGCAACGATTGATGCGTTTGCTGTGTGAAGCATGCAAAAAACCGATGCCAGCAACGCCGAGTGAATGTGCATTGCTGGGTGTGGCAGAAAGTTCTTCGCCTGTGATTTATCATGCTGTTGGTTGCGCAGCTTGCAGACAAACGGGTTATTCGGGAAGAAGTGGTGTTTATGAATTAATTGCAGTGGATGAAAACTTGCGTACCATGATTCATGATCGTGTACCTGAATTGCAAATGCGTAAATATGCACGCACGTTATATCCGAGTTTACGTCAGGATGGCTTCCGCCGTGTATTAAGTGGCGAAACTTCACTGGAAGAAATTTTGCGTGTGACGAGTGAAGAATAATTATGTCAGCTTATCATTTTGTTGCAATTAATCGCGAAGGTCAGGAACAAAAAGGTGTCCTCGAAGCAGAATCAGAAAAACATGCACGACAATTATTGCGTGATCGATCACTGATTCCTGTCAAAGTAAAATCTGTTGACACAAAAAAATCATCCGTCAATTCTTCTGCATTTTCTTCTATTACTAAATCGCGTGGTTTAAGTAGCAAGGATCTCGCATTGATCACCAGACAATTAGCGACTTTATTATCCGCTGGTTTACCTGTTGAAGAAGCATTGGGAGCAGTCGCTGAACAAACAGAAAAAGCACGCATTAAAGGCTTGATTCTTGCTGTCAGAAGTAAAGTTGTGGAAGGTCATGCGCTTGCATCCGCCATGCGTGAACATCCGCAAGCATTTTCTTCCTTATATGCAGCAACAGTTGCAGCGGGAGAAAAAACCGGACATCTGGATAAAGTGCTGGAGCGTCTTGCTGAATATACCGAACAACAATGGCAAATGCGGCAAAAACTGCGTACGGCATTAATTTATCCTTGCATGATTGTATTGGTTGCAATCGGTATTGTAGGATTTTTGCTGGAATATGTTGTTCCGAAAATGATTGCGGTGTATGCGAATTTAAAACAAACATTGCCATGGATGACAGAGGTTTTAATTTCCATCAGTCACTATCTGCGTGATTATGGTTTATATACGTTGCTAACAATATTGCTAATAGTTTTTATTATTTATCGAGCGATAAAAAGCAGTGATCGTTTGCGGGAAAAATATCACCTGTTTTTATTACGTTTGCCATTGATTGGTTATTCCATACGAACAGCAAATACCGCACGTTTTTCACGAACATTATCCATTCTTTCTGCTGCGGGTGTTCCTATCATTGAAGCCATGACGATTTCCGCGCAGTTGATGACGATGATTCCCATGCGTAAAGCAGTGACAGAGGCAGTGCATCGTGTTGGCGAAGGTGCATCGATTCATCTTGCATTGAAACAAACCGGTTATTTTTCACCGATGAGTATACATATGATGGCGAGTGGGGAGGCAAGCGGACAACTGGAAAATATGCTGGAGCGTGTCGCAAAAAATCAGGAGGATGATATTTCACGACTGATTGAAGTTGGATTGGCACTCTTCGAACCAGCCGTGATTTTGTTGATGGGCGCAGTCGTATTATTTATTGTGCTTGCCGTATTATTACCCATCTTTAATTTGAATGATTTTACTTCCTGACATCTTCGAGTGGTAAGGCGAAGGTATTGCCTTTGTTACAGGTAATGATTTTACCGGAAACATCCAGCGTTAATGATTGTGTATCATTTGCTCCACAAACCATGGCATAAGTAGCACCTGGATTGCCATCTGGATAAACCACTTTATCTATCACCACAGAAAAAATTCCAGCATCATTCGATGCGGGAACGATAATATTGCCGCCATTATCAGCGGATGAAATTGCATTTTCCACCGGATCATTGCAGCTTTGTTCAGCTTCGGTTACTGTGCACGCGCGATAAGTAATTTTGATCGGATTATTTATTTTATTGATGATGGCGATATCTGCATAACATGTACCGCAGGTGATTAATGATAATGCAAGGAGAATTTTTTTCATGGATATGTCCTTTTATATGAATTAAACGTTTGGAGTTATAGCATTGATTGGAATGCAAGTCATCTCTGGATTGGTGTTTAATTAGCGATACTGTTCCTGGTGCTTAAAGTTTCTATTTTTGTTTCAGCCCGAGTTAATCTTTGGAAAAAATTTGTTATTTTGTGATCATCTTGTGAGTATCGTAATCCAAAAGTGCCATTTTGAAAGGCTATGGTGAATTGAGTGAGATCATCATCAATCAACTTCCTTTCAATTCCAATCAACGTATTTAAAGGAAAGCTACTGGATGTGATTTCTTTGGCATCAATGTCAATTTTTATTAAGCGAAGATCAGTAAGAATATAGATGATTACACCTTTATTGTTTTCTCCCAAATTAGCACTAATAATCAGATGTGCGGTTGGATTGTCTCCGTTTACAGCAGAAATAATAAAATTATCAATTTGCTGTTTTCTAGCGGTATTAATTATGGGGTTGTTGAGTCTAAAAATATCATCAATAATAGCTTTTAAATTTTCTTCTTTGTTTACCATGCTTGCACCTAAAAATCAGCTTTATGAAAATTACTTCACTCAATAATATCTATATCCATATCACCAAAGACTTCATTGACCGTATCTTCAATCGCATCGCCCAGCGTATAACCTGTTTCGCCAAACCAGCGGCGAATGGCAACTAACTCACGTGTGCGCAGGAAAATATAAAAGCCAAGGAAGGCATTGTCGTGATTGGTATCGACATCGTGGAAGACATAACGTTCTGCATAAGGCAGACGTTTGCGGGATTCGGTCTGGTTATATTCAGAGAGTATCTGGAAGGCTTCTTCCGCTGTCTCTGCATGCTCACAGCGTTCCTGCACAACTTCATAATCGTGAATGCGTTCACGCACGATCTTATCCAGCTCATTATCGTCATACATTTCTGAAAAGCCATGCGGCAAACGTTCGTTCAAGCCAAATACCTTGTTAACAAAATCAGCTTTGGTAATGCTCACGGTTGCGCGATCAATCAGCAAATGTAATCGCGGCACTAACATACAGGCGCGTTTGAATGAGGGAAGGTTGAGATATAAAAATTTATCCTTGATCAGCAGACTGCCAAGGCGAACAGGTTTTTCTGGCACGCGTTTGAAGGATTCCAGTGATTCAAAATGAATATCATTCAACTCATCGCGCCAGTAAATATCCCAGTTATTGCCAAGACGATTTTTCAGTTCGGTAAATTTGAGATCATTCAATATTTGCTTGAGTTTTTCGGGTTGGGCAAGCTCATAACAAACGCGAACAGGTTGATAAGCCTCTCCTGTGTCTACAGTTAAAAAGGGCTTTTGCAACCGCTCAAACATGAGTAACTCCGAATTTAATCGTCAAAATGATTTGCCTAGTGTCGCATTAATTGGCGATAAGGTTA
>JABDFQ010000027.1 GCA_013286495.1 Gammaproteobacteria bacterium
TATTAAAAAAATACGGCAGCAAAAAAGGTGCGCTTCTTTATAAAAAGTATGCTGATAGTTTTCCGCATTATTATTTTGATAGTAACTCCCTCGAGCAAACACTGACAGACATTGAGCATCTCGAAAGTTTATCGGCAAAACATCCGCTTGATATTCAGTTTTACAATCAGCAGGAAGGGACGACCAACAGCATACATTTACGTTTATTCCAGATACAAAAACCACTGCCATTATCAGATGTATTACCGATGCTGGAAAATTTTGATTTACGCACGGAAAGCGAACATCCGTATGAAATCTGCCTTGAGCATCAAAAAATTTATATTAATGATTTCACGTTGCTGTATGCCAGAGGAACACTGAATGCCGATGCTGCAGATGAATTATTCGAAGAAGCCTTCACTCATATTTATTTTAATCTTGCCGAAAATGATGGCTTCAATAAATTAATCCTTTCTGCTTCCATGCACATCAGGGAAGTTATTGTGCTGCGTGCTTATGCAAAATATTTGCGACAAATTGGTTTTCGTTTTTCACAGTCATACATTGAAGATGCGCTCGTCGATTATCCTGATATTGCAAAAAATCTGGTTTTATTATTTCTCACGATACACAATCCACATCCTGCCAAAACAAAAAAAATATCTGCGCAAGATATTGAAGCGCAAATTTTAAAATCACTCGAATCCGTCAAAAAACTCGATGAAGACAGCATCATTCGACAATTATTAGCGCTGATTAAAGCGACCTTGCGCACCAATTTTTTTCAGAAAACAGAAAATAGCGTGTTGCCTGAATATCTTTCCCTAAAACTAAATTCGCGCACCATTCCTGATATGCCCTTACCCGTTCCCTTGTATGAAATTTTTGTTTACTCCACGCGTTTTGAAGCCATTCATTTGCGTAATACCAAAGTTTCACGCGGAGGCATTCGCTGGTCAGACAGACGCGAAGATTTTCGCACAGAAATTCTTGGCCTGATGAAAGCCCAGGTCGTAAAAAATGCTGTCATTGTTCCATCCGGCGCCAAAGGTGGATTTGTCTTAAAAGATGAATTAAAAAAAGAAGGCATCACTTGTTATAAATTATTCATGCACGGTTTACTCGATATTACCGATAATATTGTCGATAAAAAAATTGTGCGCCCCGATGATGTCATTTGTCTTGATGATGAAGATCCTTATCTGGTTGTTGCTGCAGATAAAGGCACAGCATCATTTTCTGATATTGCCAATGATATTTCACTGGAACATCATTTCTGGTTAGGCGATGCCTTTGCATCTGGTGGTAAAAATGGTTATGACCACAAGGAAATGGGTATCACTGCACGCGGTGCATGGGAATCCATCAAACGTCATTTTCGCGAATTTGAAATCAATGTCATGGAAACCGTTATTACTGTCGTTGGAATTGGCGATATGAGTGGTGATGTTTTTGGTAATGGCATGATATATTCCAAACATCTGAAATTAGTCGCTGCATTTGATCATCGCAATATTTTTATCGATCCAGATCCTGATCCTGCTGTTTCATTCAAGGAACGCGTGCGATTATTTAATTTACCCACTTCTTCCTGGGAAGATTACAATCCCAAATTAATTTCCAAAGGTGGCGGCGTTTACAAACGCAGTCTTAAATCCATATCCATTTCACCACAAATGCAAAAAGCACTGGACATCAAGGAAACGAGTCTCACACCAAATGATCTGGTACGCGCTATTTTAAAAGCACCTGTGGATTTGCTATATAACGGTGGCATTGGGACTTATGTAAAATCCAGAGAAGAAAGCGATGCAATGGTGGGTGATCATACCAATGATTATTGCCGCATTAATGGCGATGATTTGCGTTGCAGAGTAGTAGGTGAAGGTGGCAATCTCGGTTTCACGCAATTAGGCCGCATTGAATATGCGCTTAAAGGTGGCTTGATCAATACTGATTTTATCGATAATTCCGCTGGCGTAGATTGTTCCGATCATGAAGTGAATCTCAAAATCTTGCTCGATCGCGAAGTGAAGGAAGGAAAATTAACTGAAAAAAAACGCAATACATTACTCGCCTCATTGAAAGATGAAGTAGCAAGTTTAGTGCTGGATGATAATTATTCCCAGGCATTGGTCATGAGTTTTTCTGCGCACAGTGCAAAGAAAAATCTTGGTTTGCATATCAGTTATCTACATGAACTTGAAGAATTAGGCATCATTAATCGCAAAGTGGAATTCCTGCCAGATGACAAGGAATTAGCCGATAGAAAAGCTTCAGGCTCAAGTCTCACACGACCAGAATTAGCTGTGTTACTTGCTTACACAAAAATTCATATCAAGCATGAAATACTTAAAACTACTTTGCCGGAAAATGAATATCTTGCACAAATTATTGATACCGCTTTTCCACCTTCCCTGAAAAATAAATATCAGCAAGCAATGAACGATCATCGTTTGCGTCGCGATATTATTGCGACACAACTTGCCAATCGTGTTGTGAATGAAATGGGAATTACTTATGTTTATCGTTTGCAAATGGAAACCGGTGCAAGCGTTGATGAAATTATTCGTGCGCATGCTATTTCATCCAGCATTTATGATACGCATGAATTGGAAAAAGTCGTGGAATCGCTCGATTATAAAATTACAGCCCCTGATCAATATGAAATGTTATTCAACATTCGTCATCTCATTAATTTATCCACGCGCTGGTTTTTACATGGCAGTCATGTCAAAGGAAATCTGCAACAAAAAATTGCGCATTACTCAGCGAATGTCAAAAAGCTCGAACATCTGGTACCTGATCTCATGGGTGGTTACACAAGGGATTATCTGAAATCATTGCAGGATCGTTTTTTACAAGCTGGATTACCTGCCAATATTGCCAGACGTATTGCAACTTATCGCGCTATTTATGCTTCGCTAAATATTATTGATGTAGCAACGCTGAATAATTTCGATCTGCTTAAAACAGCTAAAGTTTATTTTGCGAGCGGCGAGCGTATTAATTTATTGTGGTTTCGTGATCAGATTGCGAGCGATACGCGTGAAGGACACTGGAATACACTTGCTCGTCTTACCTTGCGTGATGAGCTGGATATTTCGCAACGCACGCTGACGATTGCGATCATGAAAAGTGACCCAAAAGAAAAAGATCCCGAACGGCTGATAGAAAAGTGGGTACAGAATAATCACCGCGCGATTCAGCGCTGGGAACGATTACAGGAAATGCTGCACACCAGTTCGCAAATAGAATACAGCATGTTTTTCATTGCAATCAGGGAGTTGATGGGGTTAATTTTGGCTACGACATAACATACTTGACCACCTCACTCAGCAAAATATAATATTCACTCAAAAATATCCCACATAAAATGAGTGAGTAAAAAATGTATAGCTTTTATTCGAACAATCTTTCATCAAATCCCCTGGATCTAGCGCAGGAAAAAATAAACGCCTGTTTGGCTAATGATAATGCTCAGGAACTCGATGAATTACTGGATGCATTACGGCATAAAAACCATCGCCTAAATGAATTCATGTTTAACAAGTTGAAAGATGATGCCGCTGTCGCAGTCAGCAAAAATGATCAATCTCACTTGCTCGATATTATCCTGAATAAACTTAACCTGTTGATTCTCATCATCGACAGAGAAGCTGAGAAAAAAGAAAAAGAACTGGTTAGCAAAGGTAAATGCATTTTGGTGATGATTAATCCTGCCAAAAACAAAGAGGAACTTAATAAACTACATAACTCCACTCTTGCTTCTGCAAAAATTGGATTTCGCAATGACGATAATGTTTATTGCGAACAAATGATTTATTCCCCCTTGAATGCTTCGAAAAAGAAACGATGCCGAAATAGCGAAAAAGATTTTCTAGGATCTGTTAAAGCTGCTTATTTAAAAAAGAAAGAGACATTAGGTAATGAGACTGAATACCAATATGCGCATTTACGCATCGAAGAGAAACATGAAGTTTTGAATCGCATCATTGCACAATGCAGAGATCTTTCCCTGCAGCAATTTATCAATCCCATCGATCCTGAAAAAAGTCGTGAAGCGTTGCTGGATGCATTTGCAAAAAATCATATAAAAACTTGTAAGCTCTGGATGGAGTCAGGAAATCATTATAAATTATTTTCTGGCGTAGAATTTTCAGGCAAGGAAATCGATATGCTGCATTATATATATGCCGCTTATGCCAGCAGAGGAAATGTGAATGCTCTCAAATCACTGGAAAACAAACACCCTCATGTCATTGATCACTACACGTTCCTGAAAAGCTTTTGCTGGGCGGCTGAAAATAAACAATCAGAATGCATTGAATATCTCGCCACCAAAATTAATTTTGAATCGCTTTATTTGCCCACTGTAATAAATTTTTTATTCTGTCAGCATAGCTTGCACTTATCCTGGGAACATAAAGCCAACATCCTGGATGCTTTAAGAAATAGAATTGATGTTAATACATTGAAATTCTTATATATAACATTACTTGATCAATTGAAAACTCGTGTTGATGCCACTTGTATAAAGTTAATTTGTCATTTGCTGAAATACTCCGAACTCAACCCACATAGTTGCAATCTGGAAATGCCAGCACGTGTATTAACATTTGCTATTGGTGAAAATAGCCCCGGATTGCTTGCCTTGTTTATCATTAAATTGAATTTATCTGGCGCTGATGTAATGAATGAATTCCATAAAAAAGTGGCAACTGCTCGCTATAACCCCATTTATAAATACTTATTCCTTGCTTTCAGTTTTAATTTCGATCATATGCAGAATAAAAATAACATTCTCGATGATATTGCCAGACTCATTATTCACGACAATATCCCACTCGCATTTATAACCTTGATACAAAGCCTGACACAACATCGGGGAACGGAAGGAGTTAACAGTTATACTATGCAGGTAAAAAATTTTCTATTAAACGATGAAATCATCAAATTATTTAATGTGAAATCCTGGAATATCATTCTTGGCTCGCTTCGTGAAATTAACAATGAGGAACTGCAACAATTATTACTGCTGGATAAAGTTCAATACGCCCAGACCAGCAATAAAAAAATTAAACTAATAGTAGAAACACAGAAAAAAGAAATCTCTGAAACGCCTGTAACAAATAATAAAATTTTCTTCTGGAATAATACTGATGATACTTGTGTTAATTCTTCTTTATTGATGCCTGATATGGATTCATCAACAATTTCTAACGATGGATTATTTGCTGAAGCTAATACGAGTGACAATACAGATGATGGTTTTAATTTTTCGCCGAAAATGTAAAATCTTTCTCCGTCAATACAGCATCAAGATCAACATCAAAATTTTCATTCGGCAAATGATCTGCCTGTTGCGCTGCAAATCCGAGACCTATCAGTAAAGGGTGTGTGGCGGATTTTGTTTTGAGAAATGCAAAAGTTTTATCGTAATAACCACCGCCAGTTCCCAAACGATGGCCTTGCAAATCAAAGGCCAGTAACGGCAGGATGACCATATCCAGTTGTTCAGCTGGAATCCTGTGTGTATTAACCGGTTCGGGAATGCCATAGCGATTGGCTTGCATGACATCCTGCTCTGCATAATGTGCAAACTGCAAGGTATTTTCCGCTGTGAGCACGGGAAGATAACATTGTTTATGCGTCTGCCAGATCGCCTCAATAATGGGTTGCGTAAGAAATTCATCGTTGACAGCAATATAACAGGCGATAGTTTTACTCTGCTGAAAGTGAATCGCTTGCAATAAAATTTGCGCGGCTTGTTGTGCTGCAGATTCACGATATGAAAATGAAATCGCCTGACGCAACGCACGAAATTTTTTTCTTGTTTGCTGCTTCAGCAATGCGTCATTCGGTTGAATAAACAAACTCCGTTTGCAAAGCCTTGTTGACCGCAATATCGAGTTTGTCCTGCAAATGCGAAATGCGTTGATGTAATCTGCTGGCGAAGGTACTTTTTTGTTTGTCCACTTTCAGGAACTCATATGCGAGATTCAATGCCGTGATAATAGCAATACGCTCCAGATTAATCGCTTTACCTGAGTCCTGCACTTCCCGCATTTTCTCATGCAATAACTTTGCCGCTTCCTGAAGCGCTTGCAATTCAGCTTCTGGACAACGAATGGGATAAGGCTTGCCGAGGATTTCAATGGTCGTACTGATAAGATTGTCATTCATGTGTTCGTCTCGATGGCTTTTAGTTTGGATACTAATGTTTCGATTTGTACAATGGCTTTTTGCTGTTTTGCCAATAAGGCATCTCTTTCACGGATGAGTATGGATTTACCCTGATGCAATTGAAGATAGGTATGCTTCAAACGATCATGTTGCTCAACCAGTAACTGAATACGCTTTTCCAGACGGTGTAATAGCTCTTCCATGATAAGATCCTATTAACGTTGAGTCACATTATATTACAATGTCGCACGATAATATATCAAACAGCAAGCCTGTGGAACTCAAACAATGGTCAAACACCATGAAAATGCGGGGAAAAAAATGAAATTTATTTTGCTTGTCATGCTCAGCTTTCTGATTCTGTCAGGTTGCGGACAATTCGGTAATTTATATTTACCCACTGCCACAGAATTACCTGACGATTCCAATGAAGACTACGGAGAAAAAGTTGCATGAGTCGAAATTCAATTCCATTTACCAAAATGCACGGCCTCGGTAATGATTTTGTTGTCATTAATTCCCTTGTTAACAAATATGATTTATCACCTGCTTTCATTGCTGAATTAGCTAATCGTCATACGGGTATTGGGTTTGATCAACTGCTGTTAATTGAACCTTCGCACCAGGCAAATATTTTTTGTCGAATCTTCAATGCAGATGGCAGCGAAGCAGAACAATGCGGCAATGGATTACGCTGTATTGCACGTTATATTCATGAGGAAGGCCTGGATGTCAGCAAACAATTATCCATTGAAACACGCGCTGGACTTTTTACAGCGGAAATCAGCGATTACGATCACATCCGCGTGTGCATGGGTCAGCCTGTCATCACACAACCACAGCTTGAATTGCGACTTGCATCAAAAACAGCATCTGTTTGTATTCTCTCATTAGGTAATCCACACGCAGTGATGCAGGTAAATGATTTAAATGATGCCTCGCTGGAACAATTAGCAAAAGAAATTGCTGCCGATAAACATTTTCCAGATGGCGTAAATATTGGATTCATGCAAGTTGCAGGAGCAAAGCATATTCGTTTGCGCACGTTTGAAAGAGGTTCGGGTGAAACTTATGCCTGCGGCAGTAATGCCTGTGCAACAGCAGTTGCGGGAATACTGCAAAATGTATCGCAATCGCCAGTTAAGGTAGATTTTCGTTATGGATCACTCACGATTGAGTGGGAAGGAAAACAGCAGCCTGTTTATATGACAGGCGCTGCAGCGAGAGTTTATTCGGGGGAAGTTAAATAACCGCGACCATCGAAATTTTCTTCCTCACACCATTTTTCTGCAAGGTCACGCTATCCTTGCTGATAGCAACCACCATCGAGCCATCCGCTGGCAAGACATCGCCAACGTGCACATTCAGCAATGCGCCACGCAAACTCAGCACTGCGCCCCAGCGATATTGCACTTGTGAAATTGAAAGCACAGTATAGTTGGCTTCAGACAATCCTGATCCTTCAATACCGCCTGGTGGTGGAGGTGGAGGAGATGCTGCACCTGTGGTTTGTGTGGTTTTTACCGTTGTGACATTACCACTTGGTATAAATGGTTCACTTAGCAAATCAATCACTTTTTTATCTGACGTCACACGATCAAGATTCGCAGAAGAAATGTCCTTATTGGTCATTGCGATGTCGCGCGCCACTTTCAATAATTGCAATTCATTCACTGCTTGCAGATATCTAACCTGAGTTTCCTGTTGCATCGTCACTAATGCTGCTTCGCGATCAGTCATGGGAATGATTGGCGCAACCGTTGCTGTTTTTGGTGGTGGCGGTGGTGGCGCAGAAGCAGGTGTTGCATCCTGTGCTACGGCAACACTTGCTCCAGGAGTAGTCGATGAACCCGCTGCCCTGCCAAACATGCTGCCAATTTGCCAAACGATAAGAAATACCACCAGCAACACGACGGCGGTAGTGACTTTTTTGCGTGAGTTTCTTGAGGTTCGCATGTTATCAAAGTCCATAATTAATTACCTACGACATCCAGTTTAATTGTTCCTGTTATAGTGCCATTATCAATCGCAATCTGCACCGTATTCAACACAACTGGCAACCCTGCAAATTGCTGTCCAATCAGATTAAGTACAGGTGTGGATATCTTATCAAGAGCGATAGTGAGTGGCGCTGTCAAAAATACTCCGGTTTTTACGCTAGATCCCAATGTCATATTATTGCCAGGAACAATTGTTCCGACACGATCGATAATTGCCGCCAGCACTTTTTGTGCGGAATAAATCGTGTGTGTGCGTGGGCGATTAACTGAATTCAGTGACTTGATCAGCGAAATCCCATTTTCCTGAATCATGACTGTCAATTTGTTGGCATCAGCAAAAGCATACAAATCTGCCATCGTGCCACCATTGGATAATACTTTCGCGACTACCGTTCCGCCTTGATAATCCACTTCTGTTAATCGCCATCCAGAGATTTGCATTAACTGATTAACTGTTTGGTCGATACTGTATATTTCATTCTCTGGCGCAGGAGAAGTTAATTTTTCGTAATAAGCCTGATAAGGATCTACTACTTCCACTGTTGGCGGAGGTGGAGGTGGGGCGCTTGTCAGCCAGGAATACGCCAGATAACCCAAACCTAAAAATGCAATGACCATGACAATTTGCCGAATGGGCAAAACACCGATGCCTTGTTCTTTCAATACGGTATCAACCAGTTTGAGCTGATAGATTTTCAGTAAAGGCACAACAGGAAATACGGGTTTATCCAGAACAGTAAATGATTTGACAGAATTCGTGTCAAAACTAAATTTGTCTGCTACCGGTTCCTTGCTGATCGGAACCTCTCCGTACGTATAAATTTCAAAATTATTTTGCTGGGTCAGAAAAATAATTAATTCTTCAGGAATGCTGTCGAGTGGAAAACTACCATCGAGATAAACACTGCCAGCTTTGACAATCACCAGAATGGCTTCTGTGGTATTCGGAATTGCTTCGCAATAAATCATATCCAGCGGCTTTTTGAAATAATGCCAGATGGATTCCCCTAATAAATAACCGGTGTCTGGTGAAAATGCGACTTCGTATTGCGTATTATTCTTTTTTTGCAGCGTAATGTAATCGCCGTAACTTTTGCTTAAAAGTAGTACCTCTTTTTTAAGCTGATTTTTTTGCCTGACAGTCAATACATCCCGATAAGACGGTATAACAAAATGCTCGCCATCTTCACGAGTGATGTATGGCATTAGGCACTTCCACGCAACAGAATCGGTGTGATGAGGATAATGGTTTCAGAACTGACTTGTTCTGCTGCTGTACCGCCGAGTGATTGTGACGTCAGGAATTGCGATGCGCCGGTACGATTGGTTAATTGTTTAAAGCCAGACAAAATCAGCGTATCGCCAGATTTGATCATGCTACGTTGACTAAAATGTTTTTCAGTAACATTGGGCAACTGGATTTCATTACCCGTTGGGCCAAATGTTCCAAAGCCATTATTCGTGGAAATATCAGCATTGACTGACAAATAAATACGATCCTGTAATATCTTTGGCAATATGTACATGGTCAATCCAGTAATAACCATTCCTGGTGTGACCTGCGAAGTAGTACCAGTCGCCACACCTGATGCTGTTGAGTTAGTCGTATTCTGGATACTCGCCACATATCCGACATTCTTCACAATACGCACCACACCCACCTGATTATTGAGACACAGCACACGTGGTTCTGAAACAATCGAGGTTTTACCTTGCTGATTCAAGGCATGCAACAAGATGGTATACGATGGAATTTTTGCTGGATTATTTGCAGTAAAGCCAACGGTTGGCGTTGACACAATATCTGTGCCGGTTTGCTGACTGATTGCCTGAATGGCGATTGGTGTGCCGTAATCTGCATTCAATTGAAATGAAGTGTTGTTAAAAGCCTTCGTGACAATCGACCAGTCGATGCCATAATTAAACCCATTTTCCAGATCAATTTCCAGCACCTGCACTTTGACCAGCACTTGCTTGGAAAGATTATGATTGAGGTTCGCGATATACTGACCAACCATCTGCACTACGGAAGGTTTATCCCTGACTGTGACAGAGGTACTCGATTGTGAAACCGTGACTTTTCCATCCGGGCTCAGCATTTGCGTAATGGTATCGTTTAAATCTTTCCACAGGGAAACTTTCGCAGAGAGATTGTTATATTCATCATTCGATGCATCACTCGTTGTATAGTTGGAGACCTGAGCCTGCGTTCCCTGTTCAGAAGTATTCGCGCTGCTGCCACCACTTTTTTTACCAAGAAGATAATCGGTATCGCCTGCTAAAAATGCGATATCAAAAGTGCGTGTCACGAATGCTTCCCAATAAATCTGATTATTTCGGATGGAATAAACAAAACCAGCACGTGATGCCAATAAATCCAGCGCACCTCTGATGGTTCCAGAATAATTGATGCTAACAGGTGTTGCAGGATCAAGCGCCGTCTGGAATTTGGTGAGAATATTCGTGCCGGCACCAGCAGAAATCAGACGACTATAATACGAAAAAGGTAATTGATCGCCGCGAATGACGATATGATTTTCAAGCCATGAAGGACGCGTCTGCAGACTAATGGGGGTCGTATCCACATAAGGGCCTTGTTTGATTAACAAGGGTGGAACGGGTTTTACCATATTGTCAGCTTTTTTTTCTTCCTTGAGAGATTTGATTTTTGCATCTGCAATATTGGCATCAGTCTGATTGAAAATGGGTTGATGACAGGAAGCCAAAGCAAATATCGTTGCAAAGAATAATATAATTCCTTTTCTTAACATCATTTATTTCTTCCTATGTTCTATATCTTGGAACAACTGCGACCGTGCGATTTGACATATACATGACAGCCTGCAAGGGAAAAGGGTCCAGCAATTTTTCGACGACATTTGGCAAGCTCGTTCCGGTGACCCTGCCATCAAAATTATAATCATAAGGTGCTTTCCAGATAACCTTCCAGTGATAGCGTCCGAGAATACGTTCAACATTCTGTTTTAATGAACCACTAATACTGATTGCATACATTGCAGAAGGTTGTCCCAAAGTAGCCTGCGTGGGAAAAGAAACTGGACCGAGATACTGACCACTCAGTGGACCAGATGAAACGAGTTGTACTGGAGCACGAGGAGCATTATAGGCAACAGGAGGAGAAATCGGAGCAGGAGAGGCAACTGGAATGGCGGCAGGAACTGGAGATGCAACAAATGAATTTCCAGATGAATTTCTTACGCCAGGCTGAAAAAAAGGTCCACGTGGTACAGCTGCATCTGGTTTTGCAACTTCCCAACCAGCGATGCTGACAAGCGGCATAAGCAGCAAGAAAATACTTGTTAGTCGTGTAGATACATTCAAGATACCGCGCTTCATCTTTCCTATCTCCAGCACTCAATCTGCCCAAGATATCTTGAATAATTTTACTTAGCAAGTATACGCACGTTAATTACCATATATCGTAAATTTTGAACCAGCTGGTTCATTGCTAATGGAACATCTGGTAATTGCCATGAGTGTCACATTCGCACCGTAATCCGTTGCCGGATTACTCGTAGAATTATTTGTCCCTTGTACATCACCTTTTTCAGTGATGACTTGTAGACACACGCGCCAATAAGCATTTGATGCTGGCGCATTACCTTGAATATTGGTATTGCATGGTGGTGCGGTTGTTTCATTAATACAATTCGGCGGCTGTGTGGGTTGAGTAGCCGGACCTTTGGCATAAGCAGTAAAACTACTGATAGGATAAACAGCATTGCTGCCTGAATCATTTAATCCACTCACGGATACGGGAACCACTTGTATTTCTGCTGTTAATGCCGTGCCAGTTGCAGGATCAGTTGGGCAAGTAGGAACGGGAACACAACCACCATGTCGATACACACCAGCAAAATTAACTGCACCTGCCGCATTTAAATTCTGTCCTGGAATATTAATACTCGTGACAATATAACAAGTGGTCGTTGTCGTAGAACAAATGGCAGTCGTGCCAATGGGTGGTGGTGTGCCTGCTGTTGCAGTCGTTGCAGCAAGCGGTAAGGTACCTGCGATGGAATTACCTGCTGCTGCAGGAAAACCTGCAGAACCACCTGTAATACTGGTATACACCGTGAATAATTTTCCCGTGCTATCGGTATACATGGAATAATGTCCGCCGGAAAAAGGATTGGCAATGGTAACGCCCTTTGGCAAATAACCATTGGCTTGTAAATTATTAGTCGTGGGTGTTGCTGTAATATCAACAGAAGTATTGTTAGCGACAGGCCATTTATTATTTGCAACGTAATAAGCGAGTCCCGCATTTAAAATTTGCTGCATTTGCAAACTGGTTCGATCAATACGCATTTGCAAACTTCTCTGACGAAAATAACTGGCTGCCATAAACAATGCGCCAGAAACAATGACCATCACCAATAACATTTCGATGAGAGAAAAACCTTTTATTTGTTTTTGCATGGCAGCACCTTTTTAATTTCCACACATAAAATATTGCGTTGTCGCTCCAGACATACTTGAAGATGGTGGTTGCGAATACATTTGTCTAAATGTATTCAATGATGGCGTCATTTGCCAGTACGTTGAACTTCCTTCGCGCGAGGCATTGGCAATCGTACGCTGAAACACTAGAAAACTACCGGTATTACCACTGCTTGCACAAGG
>JABDFQ010000028.1:0-12489 GCA_013286495.1 Gammaproteobacteria bacterium
TAGTGATCTCAATTTCACGATACAAGCGCTTTCTGGTATACCAACCACTTTCAACACATCCAACAATACGGCACAGGCGGGAACACATGGCACAGGTGGTAGTGGTGGTGGCACAGACGGTGTGGATGGCTCGGCATTAGGTAATAGTATTTTCCTGCGAACAGGTTCTTCTCTCACCTTCATGGCGCAAGGCGCTGGTGATTTATTAACGCTTGGCGATCAAGTTTCCTTTGTTGATGATACTTCCTTTGGTGCGGGTGGCACGAATGTCAACGTTCAGGGAAATGGTACGGTTATTTACAATGGAACAAGTGACTATCAGGGTGGTGTCTTCATCAATAATGCGAATTTCAAAGTGAATGGATTGATTAATGAAGCATCCATTTCCGTTTGCAGGAATTCCAGTTTTAGTGCACAAAGAGGTACGCTGAGTGGTACTGGAACCTTGACCGGAAATGTCTTTGCCAATTCTGGCACCATTTCCCCAGATATGAATGGAACACTTACACTTGGCACTTTGAATCTGACTTCAGCAAATATTGGTTCGCTTGGTAGTCTTGTGCATATCAATATTAATTCCAGCGGTACCTCTTTGGTTGCGGTGAATGGAATTGCATCGCTTGCAGGAGCATTGGAAATTAATCTGGATGCAAGCGCTACTCCTGGAAAATACACCATACTCACTTCATCTGGAATTACAGGAACATTTGATACAGTAACATTTACCGGAAAAACACCGAATTATAAGCTTTCATATTTACCTGCAGGTTCTCCGACGTTTGTGCAATTTGAATTATTGAGTAATTCATCCATTAATATTCCAGCAACCTATAATGGATCGCCTATCACCAGTCCTGCTGTGATTGCTAGTGGTAGACCTGTGATCCTTGGACAATTACCAGTTCCAGGAATTGGTGCGACGGTTTATACCGTTACTACCAGGACAGGTAATGGTCAATGTGAAATTGGACATACCAGCACGCAAACATATCTGAAAGTGCAAGGCAGAAATACTTCCTGCACTGTCATTGGCACAAAAAATGGTATCGTTTCTAATCCGTTAACGGTGATGACGCAATGAAAAAATTTTCAATAATGATGAAGAGTATGACGCTAGTTATGAGTCTGACTGGAATGGCTTATGCAGATTGGACAGGGTTTTATGCGGGTATTAATGCGGGAATTGTTTTTAACAATGCCAAATTAACTTCTCAGCAATCAGGGTTTACAAATTTGAATGATAGTTGTGATAAGAGTTCGAACTATTCAACTTTTTCTCCTGGTGCACAATTGGGTTATTTGTATCAATTTCCCAATCGTCTTGTGACAGGTGTAGAAGCAGATGTTAGTTTTAATACCAGACAAAACGTGACATTGAATTGTACTAGTCCATTTAACGCAGATGTTTATGATCGTTTCTCATTTAAAAATCGCATGCAAGGTGCGATTAAAGGTCGATTGGGTCGTGCAGTGCAATGGAATAACAATATTCTTCTTCCTTATTTGACAGTTGGAGCAAGTTTTGCAAATGCAGGACTGACATATAACAATGAAGGTGGCGATCATTATTCCAGTGATAGTACGCAAGCAGGCTGGTTAATTGGCGCAGGAATTGAATGGGCATTCTGTCGAAATTGGTCGGCACGTACAGAATATTATTATGCGGATTATGCAAAAGTTATCCATCTACATATCCCGACTGTTTATGGTCTTAATGATCCTGATGGTCATGGGAATGTTAATCTCACTTCGAGTAATGTAGTGGTGGGAATTAATTACTGGTTTTAAATCTTATGTTGTTTTACTGAGTTCAGGATTATTTGTTCTTCGCAAAATTTTGCCAAACCATTTATTTTATATTGATCAATCAAATCAAGAAAAGCAGGATCAATAATATTTTTATCTTTTATAAAATTATTTACTGTCTCAGAGTATTTTTTCATTTTACGTTCCGCTCTTTTATTAAGCGTAATCCTGGTATCAGGCTTGTTTGAAGGAAGTGTGTGTAAATCCTTGCGAACCGAGGTTTCAGCTGTTTCCCTTTTTTTATTAACAATAACTTTTTTTTCTGATGTGTTAAAAATACAGCTATTCAAACCTTTAGCTTCACCTTCATCAATAATAAATTGTAATCCACGAATAAAACGGGTTGGTAAAGATGAGACATTATATAAAGTCACATTTGGCTCATTGAATATCATAAATGTGTCTTTCATCCGATGTTTTTTTATATATTCTGCGAGATTTGGAACATAATCACGATCTGGGGGCGTGGCGAGCTTCATGGCTCCATCAATTGAAAAATAAGAACAACCGATCCCTTTTTGTATGGCGACATCAGAGTCATTAATTTCGATATTTGCAAGAGGAGAAATTTCTTTGATAAATTCCATTGTTATTATTTCATTAAATTTTGTTATATGCGGAGCGGGGTCAAGATGCGTATAAATTACTGTTGATGCTGCGGTGCTTTTATCAATGGTAAATTCTCCAAAGATGGCATGCGGACGTGGGAAATGTATAATTTGAAATTTTATAATATTCTTTTTGGTTTCATGCTCGAGCAAATTTTTAATTTGTCTGATTAAATTATCTATATCATTATTTGTCACCACGAAAATTGAATTTGGTCTGGTATTACCATGGTCTGATTTTTTGGCCATTTTAGCTGCCAGGATTAAGGCAGTATCTTCGCTATTAATCAAACCCAGACGCGAGAATTTATACTGAGTATATTTTTCCTGTGCTATTTTATTAAAATTGATGGAGGTTGTTTTTTGCTGATATTTACAAAGCTGCGATAAATTTTCTGTTCGAAATATGGGATGCGCATTCGTCATAATCCATTCCCATACCTCTTCGTTGTCCAGTTTTATGGCCGTATCAATAAGATTTACACGTTCGATGGTTTGTAAAAGTCTTGTTTCATGCTGTAATAATACATTAGCCAGGTTAAAGTTTTTATTGCAAAGAGCAAAACTTATTAAATTGTCCTTGATATAGATCTCGGCACCTTTTTCCAATAAATAAAAAACTAATTCCGGTTTGATATGCTCGTCAATTTCATCGCTGGTGATTGCTGCATATACGAGTGTCATATTGTCATATTTGCTATTGAGATTATGATAAACGCAATCAATCCCATATTTTTGTATATACTCTGAGATTGCTGTTTTATTGATGTGGCCATCGATATCAAGAAGAATATTTAACATGTACCCTCGTTGTATATTTCTTTCATTATTCTAAATTTGGAGTGGCGTGTATTGTATTCTCAATATATGCTGCTTGCCAAGTAACTTGTATTTAAGCTTAAATTAATAAAAAACCAGTAATTGTATCAATAGCTGAACAAAGTGATGCTGAAACTCATCTTAATATGGCAAAATCTTTTATTCAGAAAGAAGAATATTATTATGCAAAAATACATCTCGATGAAGTGTTAAAGCCAGGTTCGACTACAATATTGGCATATTATTATCGTGGATTTGCTAATTTCATGACGCAAAATTACCTTGAGGCAAAGCGTGATTTTATTAACTTTATTCTTGCTGATAAAAATAACAAACATGAATTAGCGGAAGCATGGACAAAGCTGGGAATTATGTTTGCGCGTGGTGAAAGTGTTGCTGGATTACCACAGGAATTTATTTCCAGTATTAATATTCCTAATGAAGCAGCTGCTCATCTTTATGTTGCCAAATATTGTTTTGACACTTCACTTAAATTGACGATTGCAAATACCAATATTCTCAATAATTTCAGTAAAGTTGTAGAGAAAAAAATCGAGCAATCTGAGTTGCAGAGTAGTGCAAAAGGTAAACGTAAATTGGCAGATTATTTTGAACCAAAAATTAATTCCAAACCCACATCCATGACAGTGCCGCAATTCTTTCAGACCATTCTGAAACCGGAAACAGGAGAGGAGCCTGGTGTGAATAAGAGAGCGAGAAAAGCAAAAACTACAGTATCTATGTAAAAGGAAAGAATGTTTGCTGCTAATCGTTAGCTAAATCGTTAGCTAAATCCGAGGAAAGAACGTCTGCTGGTGGCGGCAGGCATCTGTGGCAGGTTTGTGTTTTTTGCAATGGCTCGTCGGCCTCCGGCCTCCTGCGCTTTATTTGCAAAAAACACAAACCTGCCACAGATGCCTGCCGCCACCAGCTAGACGTTCTTTCCTGGCCGGCTGTTGGCTGATCTTTTGCAAATAAACTTTTAGGTCAAGACAATACCAACGCACATCAAAATAAGATATGATCTTCGCGTTTTTGGTCTGGGTCTAAAAGGAGAAATGTTGTGAATTTGTTTTCTATTTCATTAGTGAGAAAAACAATAAAAAATGATATTAAAATTATCAAAGAATTAATAGATAAAAAAATGGTTGATCTAAATGCGTTAAAAACACAGTTAAATAATGAAAAAAAAGCATTTGACAAGATGTTAAGCGATACAGATATAGCACGTTTACAAAACGAAGAAAAAATCCATGAGACAAAAAATGAACTTGAGAGATTGAATTCGCTTGATGTTTCTGTAGCAGAGGAACCAAAAGAAGTTTGTGTGGATCCTCTTAACGGTCTAACCGTATGCTCTCATGAAGAGCTTAATAACTGGCTAAATAAAATTCCACGTGACCCTATAAACAAACATTGTATGCGGACGATCCTTGAAAATAAGTTTAGAGGGAAGGTTACTGAATATATCAATAAAAAACAAGTTTATGACAATGCTAAAACAAACCATAAAAATCACCTCGAAAGCATTGATAAAGCAACTAAAGAGCTTTTAGCTATGCAGGATGTTGAAAA
Organism: Gammaproteobacteria bacterium; assembly: GCA_013286495.1. Classification (GTDB taxonomy): domain Bacteria; phylum Pseudomonadota; class Gammaproteobacteria; order DSM-16500; family DSM-16500; genus Aquicella. The sequence continues at coordinate 4,809 of JABDFQ010000028.1, forward strand.
ATGTAATCTACGTAATACACAATCCATCTCCAAATCATTCAATAAAAATATAAATAACTCGAATGCTGAAATTAAAAAATTAGCCGGAGTGATAAAAACACTCATGGATGCTGAATTGATGTTGCGTAAAAAATTAATCGATACTGAACCTGTACTCACAACAGATATTCATGAGCAAGTGATGCAGACTTTGCAAAAAAGGGATATTCAATTATTACATCCTGATTTGTTTGTACAACTTAAGAAAAGCAAAGATATTCTAAAACAGGAACAAAAAGCATTAAACATACGTCATCAGCAATACTGCAAAGGCATAGCAATTTTAATCATGATGGGAATGGCAGCAGGCTATTATAAAAAAGAGGATATTAATTTTGGCGAAATACTATCAATACTTACCCTACTCATGGTTGGAGCAGCGTTATATCGTTTTACCGGTAGCGTAGACAAAATTGCTAATCATGTAGGTACTGGTGTAAAAGCTGTAGAAAAACTTTGTTCCAGAATTGATGACTTCCTCACAAACCTTGAAGATACGCTTGACCAAACAAGCAGTGCTGCAATCCAATTTATGACTGATATGAGAAATCAAACGGAGAAAGGAATTCAATTGGCAGATCATGGCATGACAAATGCAGTGATTTGGGCGAATTTATTTAAAGGTGATATGGCTATTGCCAGCAAGGAAATAGGAAAAAGTATTGAATATGCTGGTGAGGCAGTTGGCAATGGTGCAGAAATGGCGGGAAAACACATCGCCAATAATATGCGGTGCACGATTTTTTAAATATGCTTGATGATCCTGTATTTGTTTAAGCCATTGAATATACATCCCTGTTATAAAATATCAAGGTGGGAATTCCCACTTTGATATTTTCCCACTTTCTACTATAATTAACTTATAGCGATGATACTGATGGAGCTTAAGACCATGATTGTAAAACAGCACAAAATAGTGAGACCGGATGCAAAAGGCCGTATTACGCTTGGCGTGCTTGCCGAGGGTATTAGTAGCTTTGTTGTGACCAAGGATAAAAGTAACCGTATTATTCTGGAACCACGCATTGAAATACCCGCCAGGGAAAAATGGCTTTTTGATAATAAATCAGCATTAAAGCAAGTGAAAAAAGGTCTGGAAGATTCTGCTGATGGACGTCTTAAAAGTCGAGGTAGTTTTGCTAAATTTGTGGATGATGAAGATACTCAGTAATGTCATATAAATTATTATTTACGGAACAGGCAAGTGATGATCTTGATTTGCTTGAAAATAATCAGCATTTAAAAAAACGCCTAAAAGCAGTAAGAAAAGCATTAGGTTATCTTGAAACGAACCCAAAGCATCCAGGGCTTAACACGCATAAGTTTACTTCTCTGCAAGGTGCAGATGGAGAAATCGTGTTTGAAGCGTATGCAGAAAACAATACACCAGCAGCTTATCGAATTTTTTGGCATTATGGGCCTGATAAAAAAAATATTACAATTATTGCAATTACTCCTCATCCATAAAAATTCTCTTGACCCTATAGTTACCATATACCTTATTTTGCAATGGAAGAGGAAAAAACGATGACCCAATGGTATGTGAAAGAATTAAGTAAACTGACGGCAATATCGGTGCAAACACTGCATCACTATGATCGTATTGGGTTGCTTGAACCATCTGTCAGACTTGCTAATGGGTATCGTTTGTACTCTGAGAAGGATTTATTAAAACTACAACAAATTATCGCATTAAAATTTTTTGGTTTTGAATTGTCACGAATAAAGGTTTTGCTTGGTACGGAAATTGATATGATTGATCATTTTTCTGTTCAATCACAATTTCTCGAAGAAAAAGCCAGATCACTATTTGAAGCAAGCCAGACTCTAAAAAATATTGTTAAGAATTGTAGTAGCGGTAAATCTATTTCATGGGAAACCATTATGCAATTAATTGAGGTATATCGTATGACACAGCAACTTGAAAAAACATGGGCAGGTAAAATATTCACAGCAGAAGAGTTAAAAGTCTATGCAAATTTTTTGCAAGAGGTAAATTCCAAATATACAGAAAGTGAAAGAAATTCTATTACACAGGAATGGAAGGATATTGTCAGTAAGGTAAACGCTAATCTTAATAAAAATCCTGGCAGTGATTTTGGTATGGCGATGGGAAAACGTCTTCTTGAATGGGTCAATACTTTTTATGGCAAGCAATATGTAAAACTACGTAATGTCATTTGGGAGCAAGGTCTAAAGAAAGGCAAAATTGATCATGAGGATGCTTTGTCGCCAGAAAGTTTTGCCTGGCTTGATCAGGCAATGGAAGCATATGTTGGGCTTCAGACTCATAAAATTCTCAGTCAGGTTGCAACACATCCCACGATTGCAATAAAACAATGGGAAGAATGGCTGATTGATTTGTTTGGCGAGGAACAATCACTCAAACATGAATATATAAAAGATATTCTGAAAGACGAGAAAATTAATCCAGCTACGAAAAATTGGCTTAAACAATCATCTGGATTGTAAATATTAAATTAAGCGGGCTTATGTTAAGCCCGCTTAAAATTCATCAATAACTGTTACAAATTTAGCTGATAGTTATCCGCCATATCTTTCTCAGATTTCTGTCCTCTGAAATTAATCATTTGCCCAAATTCACTCATTCCTTGCTGGAATTCTTTAAAAAATGATGGTTTATTGCTTCCCTGTTGTGTGAAATTGGAATTCACGATAACTGGGGAGGTTTTTGTTATATCATATTTTATTCTCAAGTAAATTAAGCGCTCATTAATAAATGCTAATTTTCCCTCCTTCGGATTGCAGTCAGTAGAACTGAAAATGCTACCAATACCTTCTTTCTTATAAAAACGATTACCTAATGGATTATCGTTACATGTACACAATTCATATATTGCAATTTGTCGTTGTTCGGGAATTTTTAAAATTGCATTAAGGATCGTCTTCTTTGGTGTGGAACTAAAATTTATATTAGGATTATGTAGCAGCGATTTCAGATTTAATACAGCTACTTGATTGTCAGGATAAAGATTCAGTTCAGACATATAATCCTTGATCGCATTATATATATCTTTCTTTTTTTCATACACCAATCCACGATTACTATAGATACCATATTCATCATTATTAATTGCAAGAGTAAAATTTGTTATCGCTTCATCTAATTTGTTCAGATCGTAATTGCAAATACCAAGCTGGTTATAATAAACATATTTTTTATCGTCGGAAGATAACTCAAGTGCTTTTTGATAATCATTAAGCGCAGCTTCAAAATTATGAAGTTTCTGATAAACCCTGGCACGACTATCATATGCATGTATACGGGTCTTCTTATTACTGGATTTTATTGCCTGATCCAGGTAAAAGAGTGTTTGCGTGAATTTCAGTTTTTCACCGGATTTAATTGCTTGCTTTTCCTCCTGCTCCATGTATGAATCTGCCAGATTCATAAGCGTTTCTTCATCCTGGGTTTTTATGCTGATTTCAGGAATTCCGATCTTTATGTCTTTATCTAGTGTTATTATTTCAATTTTCACTTTAGCCTTTGCAGGTTTAAGAATGTTTGAATCATGCATTGTTTGCGGAGTTATTATTTCCATGGGTTTTTGAGTTTTTTTATCGATAAGTATGCCTAATTTAAACAATTCATCGCGGATAGTGGTTTCACGAATATCATATTTAGTTTTTAGCCATGCAACAATCTCGCGCCGCATCCCGTCATTAAAAGCAGATTTGGTATATCCAGTTTGTGACCAGACTAATTTTCCCATAGGCGTTCGTGGGTCGAGAAATTTAAGATAATTATTCTGATTAATATGATGGAAAAAGACAATGTCATATTTATATATTTTAAGTCGCTCAATAATATCATCAGAAATATTTTTCTGACGATATAGCCACGTAAATAAACTGATGGCTATGAAAGGTTCATAATTATAATTTTTAAATGGGTACAGATAGCGGATTGCAGGACCTTGATGATGTACTGTAAATGGCAGTGCACCGTCATTCAGTAATAGTGATGCTTTATCAGGCCGATAATCGAGAACAAGTTGTAATGCAGACAAATAAAATCGCATGTCACCATTTGGATAATCATGTTCGACTACTACTTTGGTATTTGCATTTGCTCCTTTTTCAATAAGTTTGATTATGGAATCTATATAAAATGAGTATGGAATAACATCATCAAAATAACCGGATTGGGATTTTTCCTTATAGTTTTCCTTATAGAGAGCTATCATTTGACTGTGCGCGGAAAAAATCGGAATTTTTCGTATTGGATCAATACAAGTGTATTGATAGCGTTGATAAGCACTATGTGCCTCTTTTATCAGACGTGACAGAAGCAGATCAAGCAACTTACTCCCGACAGATTCAGACTCAATAAATTTCATGGCATAAAAAAAATCTGCATGTTCCATGTGTTTTTTTGCAAGCAGTTTTGCAAGGTCATGAAGATCATGAATTTTAGTTGTATTATCAGAATATGATTCCATGTTAATCCTCGTTTTATGATTAAAATCTTCGATAAAATAACAATAATTGTGACAAACTTTCTTGAAAAACTCTACAGAAAAATAGCTGGGGTCGCATCTCGAATAGCTGGGGTCGCATCTCGAATTCACCCTGCGTTGAAGCGAAACAAAATCGCCAGGTGAATTCAAGATGCGACTCTTAGTCAGAAAATGAGTCAGAAAATGAGCTGGATTTTGCTCATTAATAGTGCCAAAATGGCGGCGTTTTGCAAAGATGCTCTATTACTAACATCATCAAGACCATTTTAATGAGGTAAAAATGTTTTCAGCATCCGCTAATTTTAATGCAACTATCTTATCTATTAGTAAATCAATCATGGAACATGCAAAATCTAAAAATCTGCAAGGTTTAATAGATATTGATAAAGAAAACAAATCATTTTGTGAAAGCCTGAAAATGCTGGATGAATCTTATAAACATGTATGTGAAAATGGCAACTATGAATATGATTCTGACAAATATAAAAATCATTCTCTGTATGCATACTCAATCATTTATTCCATTATAGAACTAGCAAAAGAGGGTGATCTTAAATCCATTATTTTTCTAAAACCTCATCTTGATATTGACATGAATATAGCAGTTTATGGTTTCTCATTGGGAGGTCATATAAAAATAGTCAATCAATTGATTGGCGAGGGTGCAGATCCTAAAGGAGCTGTACAGGGTTATAAGGCAGGAGGCTATTTCGACCAGGATAGACTATTTAATATTCTTGCTTGTACTGACGATACTATTTTAAAAGAAATGCTTGTGAAAAGTTATCTGAAAGAAACAAGATCATTATTCAAAAAAGGTATTTATACTGCGAATCAATATTTTAATGCGCATCATGAGTTGGAAAAATATTTAAGAAGTAAAATAAATGTAAAAAAAATATCTAATGAAGCAAAGAAGGAAATTCCAGATGAAATATTATTTAATAAATTTTGTCGATTAATTACGGAAAAAAATAGAATTGCACTAGCCAAATTATTTGCAGAAGGTTCTGTGCTGCATGTCGCTTACGGTAAATATGCGAGTCCGCTAGTATTATTTGCGGAGAAAAATGATTACGATTCAATTAATTTCATGGATAAATATTTTCCTGATTATGTTTATAACGATGATTTGGTAAGAGGCTGGGCTTTAAATGGAAATACAGCAGCAATTGATGAGCGCGTTGGAAAAATGGATTGTTTGGAATCCAAGGCATTAGGTTACGCAGAAGGTGGGTATATTTCACTGGCAGAAGATGCTGTAAAGTTGGGTGCCAGTTTACGTTCTCTTGTCTATGGTTATGCACTCGCCAGAAATATTGAACAAGTACAAGCTGTGCTTAATAGAAAAGATTTGAACACCGAACAGTTGCAGGATCTCCTGGGAAGTGCTGCGGTTGCATATTCATTATCTGCAGATCCAGTCAATGCATTAAAAATGCATGAAGAGTTGGGCAGGAAGGAACTGACTTCTGTTGTTTATCGTTTGGCATCAGGTAATCATGTGGAAGAAGTAAATGAAATTCTGGATAATAATCCAGAATCAGAATTACAAGATTGCGCAGTATTTGGATACACATTTAGTGAATTAACTGGAAATGCAAATGCCATTTTCGAAAAAAACAATAAGATTAAAGCGATTGATAAATACTGGTTTTTCTCCGGATATGCAGATGGTAATCACTTCGATGAGGCAGAAAAATACATTAGTCTTAAAAAATTTAGCATATTAAATAAAATGAAAAATATAATTTCCTCAATATATTCTTCTCCCATGTTTCCTAATCAAGCTGACCAAAGTGACACACAATTTTATGATGTTACATGTGAAGAGGAAAATGAGGCGTTAATCGAAATTGCTGAGATATATGCAAATAATAAATGTATCAAGAGACTTGATAAGTTATTTAATCAAATATCCCCAGATAACTTTTTAGATTTTTCGAAAGCGATTGTAAAACGTTTAAATGAAAATAAAATGCTTATCGATGAAAAAGACATATTAAAAATATTATCAGTCATCGATACTTCCGCGTTTAGGAATCAAATTGCTGAATTAATCAATAGAACAGATCTGCTGAAAGAAGCGACTTCAATCAACGAAATGAGGAATGAATATAATCTTAATTTTATTCAGGTTAAATCCCTTCACGATATCCAGCCAACTGGTGATAACAATGACAAAGTGTGTCGTGCATGGTTTATAATTTGTTTTCGACATATTGTCATGAAACAAAAGATCTTAACCTGCGAGCTTTATCTTCATATATCCGCTTACCTAACTGGACTCGATTTGAAAAATACAAAAATACTCGCTGAGTCATTACATAATAATTTCTTTGCTTATAGTACAAAAAATATTTATCGTTCCTGTAAACAGGGTCTATTTTCCCAGGAAAAATACTTGGCAGCGCATAGAAAAATTGAAATAGATAATCGCGAACGTTTTGAACCAAATTATTATTTAACCCTAAGGTGATGTTTAAAACATTTGTATAAAATATTATCACAAAATAACTTTGTGAAAATACTAACATAAGACAAAAATAAATTTTGAAGAGAAAACAGCTACTTCTGCACGTGCACAAGTAACCTAATTTCACATTTTGTAATAACATGATTAGACGATAATTATATTTCGCAACACTTAATTGAAGAGGAATATAATATTCTTGGAAATTTGTTATTAGTGAGGTATGTTTTATGAATCACTTAATTTCGAAATTTTCACTATTCAGTCTTTTAATTGCCGCTTCGTTTTTACAGCAAGCACAAAGCGGTATTATCCAGAATACAATTTCCGGGGTTAATCAAACTGTGCAAGGAGTAACTGGAACTGTTCAGAATACAGTTCAAGGTACTGCTGCAACAGTACAAGGTGCGACAACAGGTGTTGCAAATACTGCTGGCAGTGTCGCGCCAGTTCCTGTTGCTCCAGCAGGAACAACAGCAACTCCGCCTTCTCCTGCATCTGTTTCTCCAGGAACTTCACCGCACCAGTTTTCAGTTGGAAATGATGGATTGGTGCAAATAAAAGTACCCGAAAGTAAATCACCTCATACTTCTTCAGAAGTATTGGATAATGCGATTAAAGTTCCAGATACAAAAGTAACGAATGTCGTTCAAAGCAATCATACTTTAATACTGGAAGGTGGAAATAC
>JABDFQ010000028.1:12499-12646 GCA_013286495.1 Gammaproteobacteria bacterium
TTTAATATGGGAAGGAGGAAATACAGCTAAAACAAAACCAGCAATAAATATATCAAATATAGGTGCGGGTACAGGAGTATTAGGCAAAGGTACCGGAATTAAAAATCCATCACCAGCAACAAATACGCAAGCTGGTATATTAAATTT
>JABDFQ010000029.1 GCA_013286495.1 Gammaproteobacteria bacterium
TTGTCTTTACATGATCTCGAATGCCTGATCCATTATCATTTATCTCAATTAATATAGTTGATGGGGATGTTTTAAGGTTCAATATAATTTGACCGTGGTCGTGTTTGATTGCTTCCACTGCATTATTTATCAAATTAGAAATCATGCGTTTGAATTCAATGGAGTTGATATTTGAACAAGCAAAATAAGCATTTTCATCCGTGCTTAAATTAAATTTGATTTGTGTTTTGCTGTATTGGGTTCTTTTTTCAGAAATAATAGCATCAAGCTGGTTAATAATTAAAACAGCTTCGAGGCTGGAGGGATTGATCATTTGTAATTCAGGATTTTTTTGTTGATGAGAAAGCAAATTATTGGCGATGTCACGTATGCGATTAATGGCGTTGCGAATCATGATGCGTTTTTGTTCTGGTAAGGCTGATATATCTTTTATAGCCAAGTCCAGAGCTGTTAATGGTGATTTGATATCATGCGCAACTTGGGCGCATAATTCAGTCAATTTTATTGTTTCATTACTTTCTTCCAGATTCGTCATGGTATTCATCCTGTAAATATTTGTTAGTCTTCCGGCGTTGTTTGTTGCTGGCTATTGGTTCGTGAAACAGCCATAATGCAGCACAAATTTAATTTTAAATGGCAAAATTTAAAATAGAGAAACTTTCCCTCTTGACAACTAAAAGAACGCATGAATGAAAACTCTTGATCCTGTGTCTAAAAAATATTTGCAAATTATTTATAAAATGGGTTATGCAAAAATACCTCATTTATCACTTGATGATGTGAGGAAAATTTTTGCCAGCACATTTAGCGAAGAACCACCCGACCAAACGATTCATCTTCAACACAAGGATAGTCATTTGCCATTGCATTATTACTATCCGCAATCTAAAAAAATCGAATCAGTTATTCTATATTTCCATGGAGGAGGGTATGTTATCAGGCAATTTTCACAAGCTGCCCGTGTTTGTCGAAAACTTGCCAATGATACAGGTTCGTGCGTAATTCTGATTGAATATAGTCTTTCGCCAGAGAGCAAATTCCCTGGAGCTATTAAAGAGGCCTCATTTGTACTTGATTGGGTGAATGAGAATAAAAAATCAATTTCTGATGATGACACCGTCCCCATCTTTCTGTATGGAGAGAGTTCCGGAGGTAATTTGGCAATTGCTACTTTACTATATAAAGAGCACGCAAGTATTGCAGGAAATATTCTTGTTTGTCCTTCGCTGGATTATTACCAATCTTATTCATCAAAAGTTGAATTTTCACGAGGATATCTTCTGGATGAGGAAATTAGACTATGGTTTGCGCATAATTATTTAAATCATGAAAGTGAGCGAATAAATCCTCTTGTCTCACCAACCATGGCAAGTAATTTAAGCCATATCCCCAAAACGCTTATTATCAGTGCTTATTTCGATCCCTTGCGTGATGAAGCATATTCTTTTTACCAATTATTGCGAGAAAATAAAGTAAGCGTAGATTTATATGAATACGACAGTATTCATACATTTTTTAACTTCAAAATAGAACCGTACTACCAAATTGCAAGCGATAAAATCAGAAAATTTATTAAATCCTGCAAATAATCATTTTATTTTTCACAAGTCATATTGAACTGCTTTTTCACAGATATCTCCTATAGAGACGCATTGTAATTTCAATTTAATTGATTCTATATAATTCCGAACGGTTTTTTCTGAGATGCTCATTGTTCTGGCAATTATCTTTGGTGGATAATTAATCTTAATTAGTTTGATGCATTCGCACTCTCGTTCGGTCAGTTTATCAATTTGTTTTACTCTTCCATGCTTAATGACTTTTTCCAGTAAATTTATATCACTCAAAATTTGTAAAACCCGATATTCCTTGTTGGAGAGCATAATTTCAATCAACATATTTTTTATAAAAAATATGCAGAAATTTTCAAATTCACTTCTCGTATTGGCGTACACTTCTTCTGGATTTTCAATTTTTTTATTATGCAATGCTAGCAAAATAAAAGTGCAATCAATATGCCTGCGTATCAGGGAGTATGTATCAAAATAATTAAATTCATTTTCCTCTCTAATGACCAGAGAGTTTTGTATTATGTCGTACGCTGATTTTCGTGGAAAAAAATAATCCTTATGTTTCATTAGCTCAAGATCAAACACTTCATCAGATCGAGAGCCGCCAGCTTTACGCCATTGAATTGCCCAATCAGGCATATTAGATAAATAATATTTCCTGTTATCACGGAAACAAATGCAAATACAAAAATTCGTAATACCTGTTTTATTGAAAAGACAATATTCATCATATAGTCTTTGTATTTTATCTCTGTATTTAACTGTATCTATATTTTCATAAGAAGCGAAATCAATAGTCATAAACATTTTTCAATTCAAGAGATGATTCGTATGCGTGGATGTTTTTGATTGCATATAAGCCGATTAGGCTCCCAAATATGAAATATAAAGCGGGTGAATTTACATTACCTGTCCAATAAATTAATGCCGTTAGAACGAGAGGTGTGGTTCCTCCAAAAACAGCGATACTAAAATTGAAGGAAACACCAAAACCACTGGAACGATATTCAGTTGGGAATAAGCGAACTAATAATGCAATTATCGGTGCACAGGTAAATGCAACTAAGCATGATAATGAGCTCATGGCAACAATAATTAAAGTAAGATCACCGGTTGTTAAAAGATGAAATAATGGATAGGAGAGAAATAAAAAACCTGTTATTCCCATCAGCGAAATCCACAATCCTCCGATTTTATCAGCGAATAACGCAATTATGGGTTCGAGACAGGCATCTAGTAGTAATGAAACTGATACGATAAGAATCGCGATGGATAGTTTTAAATGAGAATACTCAGTTAAGTAGGTTACACTGAATACATAAGTTCCAAAGGTAATAATGCCAATAAACCAGCCAAAAAGAATGTTAATAATGACGGCTTGTGGACTGTTAATCAAAGCATTCAAAAACCACTTTCTTTTTCCTTCATGTTGGGGAATGCCGAGAAAATCCTGTGTTTCGGAAATATTTTTTCTCATGTAAAAAATCAGAATGCCACCAGCTAGTGCAAGCAAGAATGGCAGGCGCCAAAAATATTCCGGCATTACATCCATGGTTGTAATGGTTGCTAGAATTGAACCCACCAATAATCCGATACTGTAGGAGGAGCTTATGAGACTGCCGTATAAAAATGGTTTTTTATTTTTTGCATGTTCAATTAGAAAAACTGCTGATCCAGTAAACTCAGCACTTGCCACAAATCCTTGAATCAGCCGGCATATTATCAGGAAAATTGATGCAAGAATTCCAATTTGAGCATATGTAGGTAAAATTCCAATCATTGCTGTTGGAATAGCCATCAGGGTTGTGGATAAAGTAAGGGCTTTTTTTCTTCCAAAATTATCACTTATGTAACCAATAAATAACGAACCTAAAGGAGCGAGTATAAAACTGACAGCAAATAGACTGAAAGTATATAAGAGAGATAAAGTTTGATTTTGTGAAGGAAAATAAAGCTTCGCAATGATAGGTGTAAGATAGCCAAAAAGCGAAAAATCATACCATTGCAACATCGTTCCTGATGTTGCCGCAATCACTTGCTTGATAAACGCTTCCTTTTGCATGGTTCATTTAAATAATAAAATTGAACTTTAATTAAAAAATATCTAACAATAAATTCTGTGAATAATATAATATGTTTGACATAAAGCAACTTATTTTCACCGAATTCATTTTGATCTAACCAATTAAACCTGAAAATCTCATCCATCACCCAAGGATCCTCCATGACTACTCTCCATTACTGGCTTGCATTATTTCATCTGCAAAATATTGGTTTGCGCACCATTCATCGTTGGCACAGCTCATTCCCCGATATCACAAATTTATTCACTGCAACCAATGAAGAACGCGAGGCAAAAGGAATATCGCCTGAACAAAATGAAGCATTGCACACAATCAATATGAAGCTGATCGAGACAGACCTCGAGTGGCTGCAACAACAATCGCATCATCATATCGTCACGTTCGATGATCCAGCTTATCCTACATTGCTCAGGGAAATTTATGATCCACCCATTTTATTATTCATTCGTGGTAATAAAAATCTCTTGTCCAATAAACAAATCGCAATCGTTGGTGCGCGTAATGCAACAGTTGCTGGTTTAAAAAACGCAGAATTTTTCGCACATCAACTCGTGCAAGCAGGTTATGTGATTACTAGCGGGCTTGCACTCGGTATTGATGGTGCAGCGCATCGTGGTGCATTAGCCGGTCAAGGTAAAACGATCGCAGTATGCGGAACAGGTTTGCATGAAACGTATCCTAAATCACACCGCAAATTAGCAGAACAAATGATAGCGCAAGATAATGCAATCATTTCAGAATTTCCATTAAACACTTTACCGCGTGCCGAAAATTTTCCGCGACGTAATCGAGTTATCAGCGGTATGAGCAAAGGTGTATTGCTGGTTGAAGCTTTGGTTCGTAGCGGATCACTCATCACAGCAAGACATGCGATGGAACAAGGTCGCGAAGTTTTTGCTATTCCAGGATCGATCCATAATCCATTGACACGTGGCTGTCATCATCTCATCCGCCAAGGTGCAAAATTGGTGGAATCAGTCGAAGATATACTCGAGGAATTTGCTGATCACGCACGCATCAATGCAGCAGAAACCAGGGCTGAATTATCAGCAATTGAAAAAAAATTGCTCGAAGAAATCGGGTATGAAATCACGCCAATGGATATGATACTATTGCGCAGCGGATTGACGGCAGGCGAAGTTTCCTCCATGCTTTTAAGATTAGAATTAAAGGGCTATATCCAATCCGTCTCTGGTGGATATATTCGGGAGTTAACCTGATTCAATGATGGGAAAGCTAATGATGTTTGAAGTATTGATGTATCTCTTTGAAAATTATATGGATGGGAATACATCCCTGAATCTTGACCAGGATGCAATGGTAACTGAACTGGAACAGGCAGGCTTTAATCGCAATGAAATCGGCAGAGCGCTGGATTGGCTCGATGGTCTCAATCGTGTACAGGAAATTATCCAGGGCGGTAATGTTTTTACGCCTCACGCCATTCGTCATTATGCTCCTGAAGAAGATGAACGCATTGGAACAGAAGGTCAGGGTTTCCTTTTATATATGGAACAATTAAACATACTCGATCCTGTCACGCGTGAAGTGGTGATAGATAGAATCATGGCCCTCGATTGTAATGAAGTGAATCTCGGTGGCATTAAATGGGTCGTATTGATTGCTCTATTTAATCAGCCAGAAAAGAAAGCTGCGTTATCTTTGCTGCAAGATATGATACTTTCGGACGCTTTCGATGTTCTGCACTAAACCCCAACCCTTTAATAATTTGATGTTTTTTATAGCTGCCACTGGCGTAAGCGAAAAATTCCGCTATATTCTCACATAGACGTTTTTGCAAAGGATAACGAAATTCCATGACTAACCTTGTTATTGTTGAATCGCCAGCCAAGGCGAAAACGATAAAAAAATATCTGGGCAATGATTTTCATATCGTTGCTTCCTATGGACACGTGCGCGATTTACTTCCAAAGGAAGGCGCAGTGAATCCTGCCAAACACTTCGCCATGAAGTATGAATTAATCGAAAAAAATGAAAAACATGTCGCCACCATCATCAGCGCAATGAAAAAAGCTGATGCCTTATATCTGGCGACAGACCCTGATCGCGAAGGCGAAGCTATTTCCTGGCATATTTATTGCATATTAAAAGATAAAAAAGCATTAGGAAAAAAACCAGTACATCGCATTGTATTCCATGAAATTACCAAAACGGCGATACGCTCAGCAGTTGAACATCCACGCGAAATTTCCATGGATTTAGTTAATGCACAACAAGCACGTCGCGCGCTGGATTTTCTGGTCGGTTTTAATTTATCACCTTTATTGTGGAAAAAAATCCGTTACGGACTTTCTGCTGGACGCGTGCAAAGTCCTGCTTTACGCATGATTGTCGAACGTGAAGATGAAATTGAAAAATTTATCTCCCAGGAATATTGGGACCTTGAGGCAGCGCTTGAAGCAGAGAAAAAAGCATTCAATGCCAAATTAACTATTTATGCTGGCGAGAAACTCGAGCAATTTTCCATTACCAATGGTGATCAGGCAGAAAATATCAAGACAGATTTGGTCAAACAAGCCAAAGGTAAATTGAAAGTCGTTAAAGTGGAAAAAAAGCAGCGTAAACGTAATCCTGCCGCACCATTTATTACATCCACTTTACAACAGGAAGCTGCGCGCAAACTTGGTTTTGCTGTGCAACGCACCATGAAAATTGCGCAACAATTATATGAAGGTATTGAACTGGATTCTGGTTCGACTGGCTTGATCTCGTATATGCGTACCGATTCCGTCAATCTTGCGCAAGATGCTGTGAATGAATTACGTGAAATGATTGGCGAGCGTTATGGCAAGGAAAATGTGCCGGAAGAAGCGCGTCTTTATAAAACCAAAGCGAAAAATGCCCAGGAAGCACACGAAGCGATTCGACCAACTTCAGCCATGCGTACACCTGAATCAGTGAAATCATTTTTATCGCCTGAACAATTTAAATTATATGATCTTATCTGGAAGCGTACAGTTGCATCGCAAATGATTTCTGCAACTATTGATACGTTAACACTCGATATGTCCGCAGGCAGCAAGAATCAGTTTCGTGCAACAGGATCAGTGGTAGTTGATCCTGGATTTATGCGTGTTTATCAGGAAGGAACAGACGATAAACCAGAAGAATTAGGTGAAGAACATTTATTACCACAACTTGCAGAAGGTGATGAAGTCGATCTGCATGAAATTACCTGTAACCAGCATTTTACCGAACCACCACCACGTTATTCGGAAGCATCATTGATTAAAGTGCTTGAAGAACATGGCATTGGTAGACCATCTACTTATGCATCCATTGTTTCAACATTACAGACACGTGAATATGTATTGCTGGAAAATAAACGTTTTCGTCCTACAGATGTTGGGCGTGTTGTCAGCAAATTTCTCACGCAATATTTCACGCGTTATGTAGATTATGGATTCACAGCAGGTCTTGAAGATGAGCTGGATGAAGTCTCACGTGGTGAAAAACAATGGATTCCCTTACTCGAAGAATTCTGGGATCCATTCAAAAATCAGGTCGATAATATTCAGGAAACCGTCAAGCGCAAAGATGTTACCCAGGAATTACTGGATGAAAAATGTCCGGAATGCGGCAAACCATTATCCATTCGTTTAGGCAAACGTGATCGCTTTATTGGTTGCACGGGTTATCCAGATTGTTCCTACACACGCGCAATGACAGAAAATGCAGAAGAAGCAACCGCACAGGTAGAAGTGGTTGAAGGCAGACAATGTCCAGATTGTGGTGGAGAATTACGCATAAAACACGGCAGATTTGGCAAGTTCATTGGTTGCAGCAATTATCCGAAATGTAAACATATCGAATCATTAAATAAACCTGCTGACACTGGTGTGGAATGTCCTGAATGCAAACAGGGCAAAATTGTTAAACGACAATCACGTCGTGGCAAAGTATTTTTCTCATGTTCACGTTATCCAGATTGTAAATATGCGATCTGGAATGAACCCGTTGCAGAAGCCTGTCCCAAGTGTGCATGGCCGATACTGACAATTAAAAAAACCAAGAAACGTGGCACTGAACTTGTGTGTCCCAGACAAACATGTGGTTATGTGAAACAAGTGGATGAGGTGAGTGAATCGTAAATGAAACAGCAAATTGAAACCTTAATCAAATCTGCATTACATCAGTTACAAGCTTCAGGTGATTTGCCAGATGTAAATACCATCGTTCAGGTCGAGGCAACCAAAGACAAACAACACGGTGATTTCGCTTCCAACATTGCCATGTTGCTGGCCAAGCAAGCGCAAAAAAAACCGCGCGATATTGCAGAAAATATTATTCGTCATTTACCTGTTTCCACTTACATTAAAAAAACTGAAGTAGCAGGGCCTGGTTTTATTAATTTCTTTCTGACAAGCGATGCCATGACTGGCGTGATTGCAAAAATTCTTGCAGAAAAAGAAAATTATGGACGTTGCAAAATTGGCCGTGAAAAACGCGTGCTGGTTGAATTTCTTTCTGCCAATCCAAATGGCCCGTTGCATGTTGGACATGGGCGCGGTGCTGCGTTCGGAGATATCGTTGCCAATTTGCTGGATGCGGTCGGATTTAAAACGTATCGTGAATATTATGTCAATGATGCTGGCCGACAAATGGATATTCTCACCGCCAGTATCTGGCTGAGATATTTAGCTTTATGCGGCGAGCCAATTATTTTCCCAGTAAATGCTTATCGCGGCGAATACGTAATTGATATCGCGAAAGTTTTATTTGATAAATATCAGAAACAATTTCAGGTCGATGCCAAAAAAGTTTATGCCGATTTACCTGCTGATGAAACAGAAGGTGGCGACAAGGAAATATATATTGATGCCATGATTGCGCGCGCCAGACAATTTCTCGGCAAGGATTATGAAACAGTATTTAATGTTGGTCTTGAGAGTGTACGTGCAGATTTGCAAAATGATCTGGCTGAATTTGGCGTGCAATATGATAACTGGTTTTCTGAGAAGCAATTCACATCAACAGATGTCGTAGATAAATTACTGGAAAAATTAACACAAGGCGGCCATGTTTATGAAAAAGAAGGCGCGCTTTGGTTTCGTTCAACTGATTTTAAGGATGAAAAAGATCGTGTATTAGTGCGTTCCAATGGTACGCGTACTTATTTTGCCAATGATGTTGCTTATCATTTGAGTAAATACGACAGAGGTTTTGATATTGCAGTCGATATATTCGGTGCTGATCATCATGGTTATGTACCGCGCATGAAAGCTGCGGTTGCAGCATCGGATATTAATCCAGAACGTTTGCAACATATGTTATTGCAATTTGTTACCTTGTATCGCAATGGACAGCAAGTACAAATGTCGACGCGCAGTGGAACCTTTGTTACCTTGCGTGAATTACGCGAAGAAGTGGGCAATGATTCTGCACGCTTTTTTTATGTGATGCGTCGTGCGGAACAACATATTGATTTTGATCTTGATCTGGCAAAATCACAATCGAATGAAAATCCGGTTTATTACGTACAATATGCTTATGCGCGCATTTGCAGTGTCATGAAACAAATGACAGAACGTAAAATTAATTTTGTGCCAGAACAGGCTTTATCACACGTCAACTTGCTGGCAGAACCGGAAGAACAACAATTATTGGCAACATTATCGCGTTACCCGGAAGTGGTGATTAACGCAGCGATTAATTATGAACCGCATCAATTGACAAATTATTTGCGTGAATTGGCCGCAGATTTTCATGCGTATTACAATGGCCATCAATTTCTGGTAGAAAATAATGACTTGCGTAATGCACGTCTCGCTTTGATGATGGCAACACAACAAACATTATTGAATGGGTTTCATTTATTAGGTATCAGTGCACCTGATAGTATGTGATGAATATGAAAAAGGATTTCAACAAAAAATATTCGCGACGCCAGCGGCTCGCAGCAGGATTATTTGTGACTGTATTGCTCTGCTCAATTGGTTTTTTTACCTGGCAATCGCAATCAGCGCATGCACAATTTTCTTTGCTGTGCGCGCGTATGAATGACTGGATGAATGAACGCAAAACGCGTTTGCATCATAATCTGGTGCAGGTAAAACAACTGGCAGCCAATAGCAAAAATACGCATCAGGAAATTCATTATGAATTTTATACGGCGCTGACAAATATGCGTGTACCGGTTCATGAAGCGCCAGTAGAAAAAAATATTATTGCCGAAAATAAATCTGTTATGGCTGTGAATGAAACTGTCACTGTGCCAAAAGTAGTGAAGCCAGCAAATTTATTTAATGCAGACAATTTGCAGCAATCCATGCAGGCAGAAATTAATACGAGCAGTGAGGTGGCATCTGCTAATCAGTATGTTGTGCAAATGGGTGTATTCAAGCAATCGAAAGGCGCAGAAAAATTTCGCCAATCATTTGCAAGAACAGGTTTTGCCACGCGTGTTGTGAAAGTTACCCTGGCAAAAGGAAAAGCATACAGTGTGCAAGCAGGTCCTTTTAACAGCAAAAATCAGGCGGTTTTAGCACAACAGCAATTACAAAAGAAAAAAGTAAGTGGAATTATCCGAAGGATATAAATTTATTATTGAGGTGTCATCCTGAGCACGCTTTTGTTCTTGTGCGAAGGAACTCCTGATTGAAACGTAAATAAAAGAGAGAAAATAAATATGATCTACAGCATGACAGCGTTTTCGCGAGTACAAAGTCAGGGTGAGTGGGGAAATCTGGTTTGTGAAATTCGGTCGATCAATCATCGATATCTTGAAATCAGTATTCATTTACCAGAAGTATTGCGTGTATTTGAAATGCCTATGCGTGAATTGGTAAGACAGCACGTCAAGCGTGGCAAAATTGAATGCGTTATGCGCTATCAACCTGGCAGTTCGGGTAATCAGCTAGTTTCTATCAATGATTCATTAGCGCGTGAGTTATGTGTTGCTTGCGATAATATCGGTGGTTTTTTGAAAAATCCCGGTGCGGTTTCTGCTGCGGATATTCTGCGTTTTCCTGGCGTGCTGGAAAACAAGGAATCTGATATCAGCAAATTGCAGGAACAGGTATTTCATTTGTTTGAGAAAACTGTAAATGATTTATTAGCTGCACGTGCACGTGAAGGCGAAGAACTCAAGCAATTATTCCTGCAGCGTATGGATTTATTAAAAGCTGAATTGAATAAAGTCAGAATGCGTTTGCCAGAAGTGATGAAAGAACAGCAGGATAAATTATTGAAACGTTTAAGTGATATCAGACAGGAACTGGATTCTGGCAGACTCGAGCAGGAAATGCTGATTTATGCGCATAAAATTGATGTAGCAGAAGAAATTGATAGAACAGAAACGCATATTTCTGAAGTGCGTCGCGTGCTGGATCATGGTGGGTTGACTGGCAGACGTCTGGATTTTCTGCTGCAGGAATTGAATCGTGAAGCCAATACCCTGGGATCGAAATCATCAGATTCTGTGTTGACGCACGCGGCGGTAGAAATGAAAGTGCT
>JABDFQ010000030.1 GCA_013286495.1 Gammaproteobacteria bacterium
GCATGCCAATAACAGACCTGCTGCACATCACAAACATTTCAAGCATGTTCCTGTTCCAGCACTTTCAGCACCAGATTAAATCTCTCGGTCGAGAAAACTCTTGCCAGCAAGCGCAAGCGTTCAAACACAATATTGCGGCGTAGAAACAATCCTGCCATGACATTTTCAGGCGAATTATTTTCTTCTGCATACATCAGTAATTTGGAAGCAGAGCCAGGATCAATCGTATCAATCGCCTGTAATAAACGTAGAATGCGTGATGTCTTGATATGCGAACATAGTGTGATGAACTGATCTTCCTTGCCTAATTCAAAACTGGTCAAGTCTTCCAGCGCATCACCCAGCTTTGCAATACTTCGTTCAAGTGCAGGATTACCATCCATCGTAAAATCTTCAACGGTTTCCATAAAGGAAATGACCCGATAAATCATCGGGTCCTCATATTGTTTCCAGAACTCATGGGCTGAAGGGAGATCGAGTTTTGGCATGTTAATTCCTTACAGGGTAGGTTGAGTGCCTTGAGCAGATGCAGCTAATGTGGATTCATTCAATTGACCATTGGCAATCAACACAGAGGTATTCATGGCTTGGGCGCTGAGCGTATCGCGTTGTAGCTGTATCATTTCCGTTAACAGGACAAATACCTGTGATTGATACATCAGTAATTGTCGCAACACGACACCGATATTTTCTGAAGCGACTTTGGCAAACCATGTGGAAGGATCTGAGGCTTGCGTAATCAAGGATTTTTGCAAAGTAGTAAATTGTCCCTTGTCAGCATACACGCCACTCAATACGTAATTATTGAAAGAAGTCGCTGCCATGATGGTGTTGTAATAAGACTGATAACGCATAACAGAGGCACTGGAACCATGCCAGCCAGGCGTTGGGAGCGCGTGATATAGATTCGAACCACTGGCGTTCAGAACATAATTCTGTGCGTAATTCACATTCGGACGTGGATCTTTTGCAAAATAGGGCGCGCCTAACAGAGAGGAATAAGTAATATCATTGGCAAAGGTGAGTGAAGCTTGCGCCTGAGTCTTGGCTGGCTTGCCGCCATTTAATGAAAGTGCATTTGAGCCATCATTTCCAAATAGAGCGCCATTTAATCCAGGCTGGAGTGACAATTGCGTATCTTCATCCTGCGAAATCAATTGTCCCAATTGCTGAAATGTAGTTTTCATGCTGCTGGATGTATCAGTCGTATCAGCATTCGTCCAGTTTTCAATATACGTTCCCAGTTGCACAAGCGATGCTGGCAAATTATTTACGCGCTGCAAAATTTGTTGCAGCAACATTTCAATACTCGTGGAGCCCTGACCTTGTAAAGGTGAAATAAGCGATAAACTGAACATGCCTGCTGCGATACCAATACACAGTATCTTTTTGGCGAGACTAAAAGACATATGAAGCACTCCTTAATATTGAATATTCCATCCAGATGATTTTTCCGAGGAGGATTTTGCGCCTCTTTGATCAGAATTGCCAAATCCAGTGTAAACCTGTTGCTGTGACTGGGAGCCAGCTGATGTTCCTGATGGTCCAGTTAATGGAGGTGCGGGTAATGGTGCTGAAGGCACGGGTGTATCAACAGGTGCAAGTCCTGTTTGTGATGGTGCGTGCATCATGGACGGCGCTGGTCTGTTGCCACTTTGAATGACTGGTGGTGTGGTGATAGTAGTAGGTGGTGTGACTGGTGGAGCAGCAACAGTTGGTGTCGTCATTGTTTCGGCAGGTGCAGCGGATGGTGTTGGTGTGACGGTTACTGGTGGTGGCAACACAGGAAGTGCAGGTGCCTGTGATTCCAGTTGCTGTTTGGCTGATTGTGATAAATTCTGCTGATTTTGTTTGCTTTGATTGTTGATCATATTTTTATATTCTTCGTCTGACAGGGATTGTGCAGGCGGAGGAGAAGCATTCTGTTGTGGAGAAGTATTGTAAAAGGATTGTGCATATAATGCGATTGGAAAAATCCAGGGGATGAGCGGCAACAACAGGTATTTTGCCAATGTATTCAACATGAAATCGATACCTCAAATTTTATCCTGTCGTTATTTTCCATTCGGGGTTCGGCTTGACTTTCAAATTATATAGTATAATAACGAGTATAGCATCGTTTTGAAGGGTCGCCCTTATGGCCAAGCGTAAATTTTTCAGTTTCAGATCGTTATATTTACCGCTTGGATTTCTTGGCGGCGAAATTAATGAAGTAAAAAATTTCTCAAGAACAGTTGGATCCACTGTTAAAGGCATGTTCGTCAAGGACACGCCTGATCGCACAGAAACATTTGATCAGGCAGTCGAACGATTAGGTTTAACAGAAGCAGATATACAACAAACCATGCATCGCTATCGTAATTACGCCATCTTTTTTTTATTAATGGCGATTGTCTTATTTATCTATGCGTTTTATTTGTTGTTCACTCACCTTTCCATCTCGGGATGTTTTATCTCACTCGCAGCAACCACTTTTTGTTTACTGCAAGTATTTCGCTATGACTTTTGGGCTTACCAGATGAAGGTCAGAAGATTGGGTGTTTCATTCAAGGAATGGAAGCAACATATTCTGGGCGGCAAAGGTACTTCCCTATGATGGACATATTTGCGGTTCCCAACACAGATGCTTCTATTAATTATCTTTCGCAGGTTTTTGGAAATGTAAGCGGTGTGCTTTGTCCGAATGGTGCGACGAATTGCGTCGGCGGCAGCAACAGCATACTAGGTACGATGTTTGGTGTGTTCAACACCATGATTCTGATTGTTGCTGTATTAATGCTGGTGTATGTCACTGTTCTTGCTGTGATTGGAACAGCTCATGAAGGCGAGTTCATGGGCAAGAAAATGAATAATATCTGGATACCGATTCGCGCCTTTCTCGGTGTGGCATTACTGGTGCCAACTGGCGCTGGCTATTGCGGCATACAAATCATTATCATGTGGGTTGTCGTGCAAGGCATTGGCGCAGCCAATACTATCTGGAATACCGCATTAATAGCCGATCAGGTATTTGGTGGTATTTCCAATCAGATTAGTGTGCCTGTAGTCGATGCCAATAGCGCATTTCAGGGTTTGTTTGCAGGCCTTACCTGTAGCATCTCCACTAATCCGACCAGTCAATTGCCTACTTTCGACTCCACTTCCAATACCTATAACCTTGGCGATTGTGGATCACTGACTTATTGCAACCAATCGCAAGCTTGTGCTGGTGACCAGGCTAATAGCATGTCGTGCTCAGCCTGTACTGCACAGCTTTCCGTTTTGCCACAAATCATCCAGACCTTGTCCGGCGTAGCCCAGCAATTGGTGAGTGCAGATGCTTCCTATCAGGATTTCTTCAATAATTCCTGGGCAACGCCTACCAATAATCAGTGGCAATGGATTTATAGCTATTGTTCTTCCGTTGGTATTAGTAGGGATAAATGTTGTGTGCGTGGTACTGCCATCGGCGGAAATTGTCAGGCAGCTCCATGGACATCATCCAGCCTGCTTTACAATGTGAATGATGGCACGAGTACTCAAAGTGCAAGTGCTGGCGCAGTCAAGGAAATCTACTGGAAATTCTGGCCACAGCTGGGACCGAATATTGGGCTTAATACTGATTTTATTCAGGTAGCAGTTACCTATTATCAAAATGCAGCAAACCAGGCATTACAGAACTTTATTACCTCCAATGCCAGTAACAATAGTTTCACGAGCAGCAATCCCATTATCAATAGCGCAAAAGCGAATGGCTGGATATTCGCAGGAGCACTCTACTATCAGTTAGCAAATTCCAATTCAGAAATGGTGCGTGGATCCGTCACGTCACTAACCTGGAGTCCGCCTAGTGCCAGCACTGGAACAAGAAATAATATTGCTGCGGCGCAATTCCTGGCAGCTGCCGTAAGTGGTGATTACAGCCAGGGAGCAGCGACTCAGGCGGCCGGAGGGGGTTCGTTTAATGGGTTAAGTGGTACGTTGACACAACCGATCACCTCCAATTTTAAGACCACAGTGACAACGCAACCTGGTGTGAATCCATTACTTATGTTGCAACTGTTTGGTTCGCTGCTGCTGTTGATTGCTCAAGTGACATTCCTGTTGATGGTGGCATTGATCCTTGCAGCAGGTACGCTCTCGGATCTTAATGTGATGGTGCTGGGAACGGGTCTCACTAATAATCCTACCGAAGCTCCAGTGATTATGTTGACGGTATTTCTCGTGCCATTATTCTGGGGAGCAATGGCATTGATGGTGTCAATTGGCGCCTTGCTGTCTATCTACACACCGCTACTTCCGTTTATTTATTTTACCTTCGGTGCGATTGCCTGGATCATTGGCGTGATTGAAGCCATGGTAGCAGGACCATTGGTCGCCTTGGGCATTATTAGTCCGAGTGGTCATCATGAAATCATGGGTAAGGCAGAACCTGCCATTTTACTGTTATTCAATTTATTCCTGCGTCCTACCTTGCTGATATTTGGTTTGATGATTGCAATGACGCTTGCACTTGTTTTGTGTAATTTCGTGAATGGTACGTTTGGATATGTAGTGCTGAACTGGCTTTATCCTATCCCGCCAAGCTTCCTGACACTGGTCTTTATCCTTGTCGCCTATGTCATGATTATTCTTGCTGTCTTAAACAAGGCTTTCTCTGTGATCAACTTTATCCCGCAACAAGTGATTCGCTGGATTGGCGGTTCGCCGGAAAGCATTGAAACCCCAACCGATTCGATCAGGGGCGGCATTGAAAGTGCTGCTGGCCAGACTGGTGGTGGTATGTCTGGAGTCGGTGGAAGAGCCAAGGAACTTGGCAGGGATAAGCAGGCTTATGATGATAAGAATAAAACGGACACCAAAGGTGATCAAAAGGATACGAGTATTCAAGGTAAGTCGTAATGAACCCTCACATCCCGCCGCTATCTTTTTCCTCGCGTTTCGCCTGTTCGGTAATCAGACGATATTGACGATCGCTGATCACGCCTTCCTTGAATTTTGCTTCCGCATCCGTCTCCATTGTCTGACCATGCTGGCGCACCAGTTTACGCACCACATTGGTAAGATTCAGGATGTCAGTTTCCAGCAGAATATCGCGGATTTTCTCATCAAATATCATGTATTCCCGCAAGGCAACACGCTTGCCATCCACCGTTGGCACGAGGCGTTGTGAAATCACTACACGCACAGTTTCGATGATATCAATCGTGCGTCCCTGACGTTCTTCTGGAGGAAAGGTGATAACCAGACGTCGCATGGTTTCAGCGACGCTATTACTGTGCAAGGTTGTATAAACAGGATGACCTGTCATGGCGGCTTCCATCACTGCAGCAATGGTTTCAGGATCACGCGCTTCACCGACCAGAATCAAACGTGGTTTACGACGCAAGGCATTACGCACACCGAATGCAAAACTGGGTAAATGTCGTGGAATTTCTGATTGACTCACCACACTTGAAATTTTTTCTACATTATCAAATACAAATTCGATAGGTGCTTCATACGTTAATATTTTGCGATGACTTTCTGCATCTTCCGTAATGCTGCGAATAATCGAGGCCAGCAAAGTACTCTTGCCGGAACCTGTCGCACCAGTGACATATACCACACCTTGTTCTGGTGTGATGGCATCAATGAGTGCTGATGGTAATTGCATGCTATCCAGTTTGGGTGGATCAGTTGGAATGGTACGTGCGGTAATTTGCATACCATCATGGCCTTCTACCTGACAACCGGTGCCATTAATACGAAAACGATAACGATCCGTACGATTGGGTCTGATTTCATAATGCGTATCGATATCTTTTCCTGACATGATGATCGTGGTCGCATTCGGTCCATACATCGAATTCAATACTTCACCGACTTCGGTATTGGATAAACGACGTCGTGTGACTTTTTTCAATCGACCAAAAATTTCTGCGAGTACCGGTTCGCCAGTTTGAAAAGTGATATCGGATGCACCCAGCTTCACACAATGAATCAGGATGTCATTAGTGGAGTCGATGGTGAGTCGAACAGGTTCCTGAGGAAATAAGAATTCATCCATTGTTTTGTACTACCACGGCTTTCCAGCCTCTGCTATTGGTTTGAAGTTGCGGTAATTCGACAATACGCAATACTTGATCGTTAATGCGCATGTCGGTTCCATTGCCGGTCACACCTAGTTCTGTACGCGCGACAAACGGCTGACTAATCATTTTTTCCTGCAATAATTTTCGATACAGCAACATGCCACGATAATCTCTTTTCAGGCTGGCAAGATTTTGCTGGAAAATAGTATACGATTGCTCAATGCCTCTCGCCCAACCCGCACGAATTCCATCACGCCAGATTTTTTGTTCATAATCATTTCTTGGCAATAATGTTTTATCTGGCAAAGAAGGTTTGCCATACGGCAATAATAAATATTCACGCCAATTGGGTGGTGTGGTGGCAAAGCGTGCCTGTTTGATAATTTTATACGTGCGATCAGCCACGCGAATGGTATTGGGATCTTCAAGATTGAGACTATTGTCGCCAACTTCAAGGACAGGCGGAATGACACCATGGCTTAAAACCATCGCATCGAAATTGAAAATGGTATCCAGATATTTGCGATCGCCATTCATTTTGGTATTCATTTGTTCGGAAGCCCACGCAAGGCCGCCTTGCGCACCGATACTTAATGCTGAATCTTTTAATATCTTGACGCGCAAATTACTTAACTGACGTCGTGAGGCAGAAGGTGCAAGTGGATTAACGCGAATTCTTTCGAGTTGTCTTAGATTAGTGGTATCAACGTTATCAAGATTCTGTTGTCTCTGGGCGCAGGCCGCAAGGCTGAGAAAACAAAGATAAACAAGGATACGCTTCCAATTCATGCAGCTTCACCCAATTAATTTTTGGCATAACGCAATTCAATGACATGACTGTCCGGATAGACAACGACTTGTGCTCGTCTTCCGCCCTGATATCCAACATCGCGCAACACGTCGCCCAGCATAACATTTCTGGAATAAACCGTGACTAATACTGGAATCGCTGGCTGTGTGCCTAGCACGCGCAAACTATAATTTGAAGCAACAGCGATTTGTTTCAATAAAGGTTCAATGGGACCTGACCAGTCAATCGTCGTTAAACCAGCCATTCCATAAGTCGCAGGATTGGGTGGTGGTGCCAATGCTGGCAGAGGATGTGCAGCTTGTGCAACTTCAGCGAGATCCACAATGGAGCGACTGACAGAATAGGATGCTTCAGCGAGCGATGCTTCACTTTTGGTGAGGTTATAACCGCGTGGTTGTTTGGGAGCAGCGCATGCCCAAAGTAGAAATGATAAAGCCAGGATAAATCCAAATTTATAATTCATGCCTGAAAATTTTCCTCTATTTTCTGAAGCTTCAGCAAACATCCATAATGCCTTAAAATCGCTTGTTTCAAGGCATTGAAACAAGATGAGTAATGCTTGTCAAGACAAAGTGCAGTCATCAATGTTAGGATGAAAAAATGCGGCAAACCGGAATGGGAAATAAATTATGGCAAACTGGCGTGATTCAGCGAGAAACGTAAGGTTTTTCATCATTGATTACCGTGCGGCTTTTCCCTTGTTGATTGCCTTGTTGCATATACGTTTGTGGACGATTATGTTTGCCGTCTTTGCTACGGTTTTTTTTAGTCTGCTGGAACGCTTTGGTTTTACGGTTTCAGTTTTTGTGCGCTGGGTGCGTGCATATATTGCCGGCCCGCGTAAAATAGCACAACCCTGGTGGAAGAGTTAGCACATGCCAAGTCTGGATATCTCACAGCAAATGATCAAAATTGCACGCGCGATGAACGTGCAATTCACTTTAAATGGCCGTCCCATGACGATGGATGAAGTTTTTTCGACAACAGGTTTGTTGCCTGGCATGGCGCGTCGTGCGGATCAATTGAGTTCATTGTGTCTGGGTTATGGAATTGGTGTCACGTTTGAAGAAGCAGAAGGATCCACGCTGGGGGTGAAAGTTATTTTTGATGACATCACACCGAATGTGTTGCGTCTATTGTGTATTACAGATGTATTAAATGAATTAACCAAAGGTACACCAAAAGGCGAGCCAGCAGCGCTCGATCAGTTAATGTACGATTGATTCAGCGATTTTTTTCAGCTTCTTCTTTCGAAAAACTTCCCAGGCTCAAATCTCCACTTAATTCGCTTTGAATCGTCGCAGTAGAAATTACTTTTTTATCGACGCTTACCACCATTCTTTTACCAATATATTTTTGTGTGATCTGGGTTAAATCATTTGCCGCAGCAGGACGTAATTTTAAATGAATGATGTATTGACCATCTTTTTGTCTCTCTGTATCCGCACTTTTAATGTCGGATGCGTTGAAATTTAATTGCGCGGCGATGATTTGAAAAATAATTCTATCGTCGCTAGCAAAACAGGAAAGGGAAAGGAAAGAGAGGAGAAAGAGAAAAATTTTTCGCATGTGTTATTCCTTTATTTCCGCGATAATAATTTATCTATCGCATCATTAACGCTAATTCTATCTTCCAGAATTTCCATCACCGTTTCACAAATTGGCATTTCAATTTCGTAGCGTCTGGCTAATTTTGCAATGAGTTCAGCATTACGTTTGCCTTCGACGATCTGACCGATTTCCTTTTCTGCTTCATGAATATTGTGGCCTTTACCAATCGCTAATCCCAAACGTCGATTGCGTGACTGGTTATCCGAGCAAGTAAGAATAAGATCGCCTAAACCGGATAATCCCACCAATGTTTCGATTTTGCCGCCAAGTGCGACACCCAATCGCATCACTTCAGCGAGTCCGCGTGTGATCAATGCGCTTCTGGCATTGCAACCTAATTCCATGCCATCTGCTATACCTGTTGCAATCGCAATCACATTCTTGGCCACACCGCCCACTTCCACACCAATCACATCATCACTGGTATAAATACGAAAAATGGGACTATTGAAACGCAATTTCAAATCCGCAGCGAGAGAAAGATTCAAACTGGCAACGACAACGGCACATGGTAAACCTGCTGCCACTTCACGCGCAAAAGAAGGGCCTGACAAAACCGCAAACGGTCTTTCCACTCCCATCACTTCGAGAGCAATATCACCGAGTAATTGTCCAGTATGAGTATCCAGCCCTTTGGATGCACAAATGATGCGTGCTTCAGGTTTGATGAGTGGTTTTAATTTGACGAGCGTGTCACGAAAACCAACAGAAGGCACAACCATCAAAATATCATCCACATCCTGAATGGCGTGCGCGAGATCGTGCGTGGGATGAATCGTATCAGGAAAGGTAAATCCGGGCATGAAACGCTTGTTTTCATGATCTTTCAATATTGCATCAATTTCTGATTTATCCACACTCCAAAGGTTGACTGTTTGTCCCAGTCGTCCCAGATACAAAGCTAATGCTGTTCCCCATGAACCCGCACCTAAGATTGCGATAGGTTTTAATTTCAAAGGTTGATCCTGCATGAGATTGTCCTTTAAAGCACAAAATAAAATGCGCAAGTTGTAAATGACAACTTGCGCTAATTGGAAATTAATTAATTTGCTGTTTGTGCGCCTTCGCCTTTTTGCTTTTCCATATGCTGTGCATACAAGGCATCGAAGTTGACTGGAGCCAGTATTAATTGTGGGAATCCGCCGCGTACGACGACATCTGACACCACTTCGCGTGCATAAGGAAATAAAATATTCGGGCAGAAACTACCGAGCATCTGATGTAATTGATCGCTGGGAAAGCCAGTAATTTTAAACACACCAGCTTGATGTACTTCGATAAGAAATGCTGTCTTTTTGCCTGTGCTGACAGTTGCAGTAATGGATAATACCACTTCATGATGATCGTCCTGCACTTTGTTGCTCTTGGTTTCAAGATTTAATGCAACTTCAGGTTTCCATTCTTCGGTAAAAGTATGCGGAGTATTTGGCGCTTCAAAGGAAAGATCCTTGACATAAATTCGTTGAATTTCAAATTGCGGATTAACAGTGTTTGTTTGCATGAGACAAGCCCTTTTATATGGATGATTTCAGGATTTCAACAGGCCATCGAGTTTACCTGACTTCGCCAGTGCAGCAAGGTCATCGTATCCGCCGATGGATTGATCATTAATAAATATTTGTGGAACAGTGCGACGATTACTAAGACGTAGCATTTCATCGCGTTTGCTGT
>JABDFQ010000031.1 GCA_013286495.1 Gammaproteobacteria bacterium
TGGTGCGGGATAATATTCCCCCATCCGCCTGTCGGCACCTTCCCCCTGGGGGGGAAGGAGTTCTTGCTGAACGGCATCAGGTGATCATGACTGCTATTAAACGTATCAGCTCACAGCTTGATACCCACGCACAGCGTGACTGGCTTGCAATGCGTTTGCTCGAAGATGATGTCTATGCACGCGATCAAGTAACGCCGGATGTACTCTTGCAAACGCGAGAAGAGCAGGAAAAGATTCAGCAGCAAACCGGTGAAGATGCCGATATTTTATTGGCTGATGCGCGTTATCGTTTTATTCAGAATATCTTGCAGCAATGTTTGTCACGCACCGCTACACACACAACTTCTGCAACAACACGTATTGATCGTATCGTGTTAAATCGTATCGCGGGCATTCCGATTTTTCTCGCCGTCATGTATTTGCTATTTGTTTTTTCCATCAATATCGGCGGTGCATTTCAGGAATTTTTTGATATCAGCAGTCAGACAATTTTCGTCGATGGTTTTGCTTATTGGCTAAATCAATGGCATGCACCGGCGTGGTTGATTGCGTTACTGGCAAATGGTATTGGCAAAGGTATCAATACGACCATCACATTTATTCCGGTGATTGGTTCGATGTTTTTATTTCTCGCGTTTCTCGAAGATTCTGGTTACATGGCGCGTGCGGCATTTGTGATTGATCGCTTCATGCGCATGCTGGGATTACCAGGCAAAGCATTTGTGCCGATGATTGTCGGATTTGGCTGTAATGTACCTGCTGTGATGGGTGCGCGCACGCTCGAAAATAAACGTGATCGTATTCTCACTATCATGATGACGCCATTCATGTCCTGCGGCGCAAGGCTCGCTATTTTTGCTATTTTCACGACTGCCTTCTTTCCCGTCGGTGGACAAAATATTGTTTTCGCACTTTATCTGATTGGTATTTTCATGGCTGTTTTAACGGGATTTTTGCTGCGTAGCACTTTACTTAAGGGTGAACCGGCACCGCTGGTGATGGAATTACCGCAATATCATTTTCCACGTATCAATACAGTTGCATTGCATGCCTGGCAGCGTTTAAAAGGTTTTGTGTTTCGCGCGGGCAGTCTCATTGTTCCCATTTGTATTTTGATTGGTGCGTTAAATGCCTTGAATATTGATGGCAGTATTAATACGGGTGAAGGTGATAGCAAATCCGTGTTATCTGCGATTGGTCAGTCAGTCACACCGTTGTTTGCACCGATGGGAATGCATGATGATAATTGGCCGGCGATGGTGGGATTAGTAACAGGCGTGCTCGCGAAAGAAGTGGTGATTGGTACGTTAAATACCTTGTATTCGCAAGTTGGACATTTTGCTGCAGCAAATGGAGTAGAGACCTTCAGTCTCATGAATGGATTAACCGATGCGCTGCGTTCCATTCCGCAAAATTTAAGTCAGATGACACATGTGTTTGGAAATCCCGTGCTCGCGCAAGCTCCGATCAGCACCATGAATCAAGGTGTATATGGTTTGATGTATCAGCGCTTTGATGGGCAGATTGGTGCATTTGCATATTTATTATTTGTGTTGCTGTATTTTCCCTGCATTTCCACGATGGCAGTGATGATGCGTGAATTGCATCGTGGCTGGGCGATATTTTCTGCCTTGTGGATGAGTGGTGTGGCTTATGGTGCAGCAGTTGTCTTTTATCAGACAGCAACTTTTGTGCGACATCCTGGTTCATCGTCGTTATGGATTATTTCTATCGTGATATTATTTCTTGCAACCATTACAGCAGGACGCTGGTATGCGAACGGCAATCAGCCGATGGCGGAGGCAGCATGAGTTTGATCGATATCAAGCAGCACATGATGAAAGTGAGATTGGCAACACTGGCGAGCTTGTGTTTGTTATTCAATGCCGAACCGGAAAATTTGCGCTGCATGCTGCAACACTGGATGCGCAAGGGCAGGATTCGCCAATGTACGAAGCAACCTGCTTGCGGCAGTCGTTGTTTCAAATGCCCAACAGCGGCAACGGAAATATATGAATGGGTGGACGTCATCCCGCAGATTATGTAAGTTAAAATCTTTTAATAATTCTGTAAATGGAGCATCCCATGGCGCAACCTGCGCTTGTTGCTGAAATTCCACCGCAAGTGGTGAACGAGCTTGCTTCCTATCCACCTTTTGATCTCAATCGTTACATCAAGGCGCCGGGTGATGAAAAACTCACTTTCACCGCAGAATTAAAAGATGGCAGTGCATTGCCAAAAGGCATGATACTAACGAGCGATGGTATCCTGACTGGTATTCCTGCCAAAAATACGCAAGGTTTGTATGAAATAAATGTCACCGCAGATAGTGACACCGCAACTTTTTCCACCACGTTCACCTTGAATATCAAACCAGGTCTCACCGAAACAGAAGCAAATTATCTCGAGAAATTAAAAACACAAGTCTGGGAAGCGATGGAAAAAAATCTTCCCATTCCACAATTGCAGGAATTAATGCAATTGCCCATCAGTGAACTGGATATTTATTATTTGCTGGAACGCTGGGGAACGTTAACAATATGGAATGCATTTGATCTCGATCCACCTTCAGAAAAAAAATTATTGAACTTGAAAGGCGCGAGTAAACATTACGATGTGTATGATCGCGGCTCGAGTCTCATCATGTGTCCCAGGGATTTGTTTTCACACGAACGCACACTCGCTGATGGCATGCAAACTGCCAGAGCCATGGCGCGCGAAGTCTATGATCGTGGCTGGACAATTGAGATGGCTGGCTTGCATAAATGGATACGCAATGTCTGGGTTGAACTGCAACTGCTGGGCGATAAAAACGGCAAGTATATTGATATTATTAATTTTACTCCGTCAAAAGGTGATCAAAATGCGTATTCCGCTGAAGTAACCAATAACACCAGAAACGTGCCAGATTAAGAAAATACTAAGATTCATTTGCTATATTTGAAGGATAAAAAGCGAGGTTTATATGCCAGGTCCAGATGATCAAGCCTTAACAGGCGAACAATTAACAGACAAGGATAAAGCGCAAAACGACCAGGAAGCCATCCGTCAACGACAGGTGCAAGAGTATTTGCGTGCCGATAGAGCTTTTAACAGGCGTTATGAAGAAAACTTGCTTAGACAGCATCGCGTCATCAGTTTTGAATGGTTAACCGGTGTCGAAGAACCGGATCCTGAAGATGAATTGAAAAATATGCAGGGCGGCATTCTTTATGCCAAAGATCCTGTGCAAAAGAAAATGGCGGAATATGGCAAGTATGCTGTTTTACTTGGTACCGAGAAATCCCGTCAGGAATATCAGATCGAATTTAGTGCCAAAGGTGTCAAACCTCATCCCATGACACCAGCAGGCTGGGAAGCTGCTATCGATTTTATCGCGATGAAAACGAGAGCAAGTACCATTGTTTTACAAGTGCCAGGAGATCCGAAGGCACCTGAAGTTGCCATTGATAATTTATTAATGTGGACGTCAATGTGTATCAAGAAAGGACTGGGTGTGGAATTATCACCTGAAGCTGATTATTTCCTTCGTGGTATTACAGGAGATAGTAATCATTCCATTAGATTGCTGGAAAGAAAAAAACTGGTAATGGAAGCGATCGATCTTGCCAATGCGCGTCTTGCTGAATCGAAAGTTTATGCAGCAGCAGCGGAACAAAAACATTCATGGCTCCCAGCAGATGTACGTCATCTCGCTGGCCTGGAACGCAAAGCGGAAGCAAAAATAACTGAGCTGAATACGAAACAAACGGCTGCTGAAACCGATCGTAATACGAAAATCGATGAGCTTACTGCTCGACTTGCTGGAGCACCGGATGCAGAAAAACCCGCTTTGCAAGCAGAATTAGATGGGCTCCGGGCTGCCAAAGAAAAGGCTGAGGCTGATGCGAAAGTTGAGAAAGCAGAAACATTATTCAATGAACTGAAGACTGGTCTGGAAGAATTGCAAACGGTACATAATCGTCTGGCTGGTGTGCAGCAAGCTGAAATCGAAGTGATGCAAAGACCAGATCGCCTGGTAAAAGCTGATGCCATATTGACGATTCCAAGCTGGCCAAATACAGAAGAAGCTTATGGCAAATTGGTACGCCGGAAATTGAGAGGCGAAGGTGATACTCGTCCGCTGCCTGTCAGGATGAATGATAAAGTGGCTGGTTATTCAGAAGCTGAAAAGATTGCCATGAGGTTTGCTGAGATTAATAAAAAAGTAAATTCAGATCCAGCTGTTGTAAATAAAACTGAATTGCTGGAGACGCTGGAAAAGCAGCGTGATCGACTGAGCAAACTGGAAAGGGAAGTAGATGCAGCAGTGAAGGCTCTTCCGAATGCAAACAAGAAAAAAGAAGATATGACCAAAAAACTGACGGATGGAAAGTTTGAAGACATTCTCAAGAACAATGGCAGTATGCAACAGGAACAATCCGCCATGAAAAAATGGAATCAGAGCGGCAGAAAATCTGCATTCGATGATATAAAACAGCAGATGGAAGGCCGTGGTCCGGGATTGAAGAGTTGAGAACAACGCTAGACTCCAATAACCATTCTCTATAAAATCACCGCCTTGTTTTTATCACCGGGCGGTTTTTGTGCGTAAACCATTTATTGCAGGCAACTGGAAAATGCATGGCTCCATCAGCCAGGCAAAATCCCTGACGCAGGATATTTGCAGGCAAGCAGGAGATTACTCTGATATTAATATCGCTCTCTTGCCAACCTTTGTTCATCTCGCAGAAGTTCATCAATTAATCAAAAATACGGCCATTAAACTCGGCGCACAGAATTTATATCCCGGCACACAAGGTGCATTTACTGGTGAAGTCTCAGGTCAGATGTTAAAAGACCTCGGATGTCAGTATGTATTGATTGGCCATTCGGAACGTCGTGCTTTATTTCATGAAGATTTATCCCTGATTGCAGCAAAATTCAAGGCTGCGGTCGATGCTGGATTGCAACCAATATTATGTGTGGGTGAAACACAGCAGCAGCGCGAACAAGGTAAAACTGAGCAAATCGTCAGCGAACAAATTCGTTCCGTCATACAATTTGCTGGTATAAACGCTTTCGAACAGGCAGTTATTGCTTACGAACCAGTCTGGGCAATTGGCACAGGTTTGACCGCAACGCCTGATCAGGCAGAAGAAGTGCATGCCTATATTCGTGAATTGATTGCGCAAAATAATGTTGAACTGGCGAAAACTATTTGTATACTGTACGGCGGCAGTATGAAGCCGGAAAATGCCGCTCAATTATTGGCAAAACCGGATATTGATGGTGGTTTAATCGGCGGAGCATCCCTGGATGCAAACAGTTTTCTCGCGATATGCAAAGCGGCAAGCGAGAAAACTCATTCATTGCAGAATAGTTAATTGAGGTAAACATGTTGTATCAACTCTTATTACTGATACATGTTTTTATTGGTGTATTTATCATTGCACTCGTATTGGTGCAACAAGGTAAAGGTGCGACCATGGGAGCTGCATTTGGCAGCGGCGCATCAGCAACTCTTTTTGGCAGCCGTGGGTCGGGTTCATTTTTGTTCAGAGTAACGCTAGGCTGTATCGCTATATTTTTTACGACCAGCATTGTTTTGAATCACATGACCATGTCTGCATCACGACAGGAAAGAGTCATTAATTTGCCTGTTTCAGGAACGACTGTTCCTCAGGATAAAACAAACGATATACCAGTTAGAAAGTAAAATTTGCCGACGTGGTGGAATTGGTAGACACGCTACCTTGAGGTGGTAGTGGCGCAAGCTGTGACGGTTCGAGTCCGTCCGTCGGTAATAAATGGAAGTGGTTTCGGAAGCGGTTGTTGTTGGGGTGGTGTGGATTGCTTCGGCTGAAAAGCGCCTCGCAATGACAGAGCATCAGGAAGTGTTTATCTATATTTGCAAATAAAGCGCAGGAGGCCGGAGGCCGACGAGCCATTGCGAATATAGATAAACACTTCCTGATGCTCTGTCATTGCGAGGCGCTTTTCAGCCGAAGCAATCCACACCACCCCAACAACAACCGCTTCCCGAAACCGTCAGCAGAAAAAAAATCAGGTATAATCTTCCGCTTTGACGCATAAGCATAAGGAGAGAGTAGGTTGCTGCAAAATTATTTACCGGTATTCATTTTCATGATTATTGGCGTACTCGTTGGTATTGTCGGTCCTGTCATTGGCTATTTGCTTGGACCCAGACGCCCCAATCCTGAAAAATTATCTGCATACGAATGTGGATTTGAACCGTTTAATGATGCGCGTGCTCCTTTTGATGTCCGTTACTATCTTGTTGCCCTTCTTTTTATTCTTTTCGATCTTGAAACTGCATTCCTCGTGCCATGGACAGTCGTGTTTCGCACGCTTGGCTGGGAAGGCATTATCGACATGGGAATTTTTCTTGGCTTGCTCACCATTGGTTTTCTATATGAATGGAAAAAAGGAGCGCTGGAATGGGAATGAGCGATCTGGTCAAGCCGGGTTTTTATCTCACAAGTGTTGAAAATGTTTTTAACTGGGCACGTGCAGGTTCACTCTGGCCGATGAGTTTTGGTCTTGCCTGTTGTGCTGTTGAAATGATGCATGCAGCTGCATCGCGTTATGATCTCGATCGTTTCGGTGTGATTTTCCGTCCCA
Source organism: Gammaproteobacteria bacterium (assembly GCA_013286495.1). Classification (GTDB taxonomy): domain Bacteria; phylum Pseudomonadota; class Gammaproteobacteria; order DSM-16500; family DSM-16500; genus Aquicella. The sequence goes on from JABDFQ010000031.1 coordinate 6,625, forward strand.
GTCCACGTCAATCCGATTTGATGATTGTCGCGGGAACTTTATGCAACAAAATGGCACCTGCATTTCGTAAAGTGTATGAGCAAATGGCCGATCCAAAATGGGTGATTTCCATGGGATCCTGTGCCAACGGTGGTGGTTATTATCATTATTCCTATTCCGTCGTGCGTGGTTGTGATCGCATTGTTCCAGTTGATGTTTACGTACCTGGTTGTCCGCCAACAGCAGAATCATTAGTCTATGGCGTCATTCAATTACAAAATAAAATTCGTCGTAATAAAAAGATTGAGCGTTAGGAGGCGTGGATGGAAGTCAATCAATTGCTTGCTGAAATCCAGTCACATATTCCTTCCGGCATTGTTGCTTCGCGTATTGCCCTTGATGAATTAACACTGGAAATTCAGCCTGAAAATATACTGACAGTTTGCAAAGCCTTGCGTGATATTCCGCAACTGGATTTCAAATGTCTGATTGATATATGTGGCATTGATTATTTGCATTATGGTCTCGATGATTGGCAAACCACATCCACGACTGAAACTGGTTTTGGTCGTGGTGTGTTATCGAAACTGGAACGTGATAATCCTGCCAAACCTAATCGCTTTGCTGTCGTTTACCATTTGTTATCTCTTGAGAATAACCAGCGTGTGCGTTTACGCGTAAATATTCCTGATGGCAAGGAATTAATTGTCGATTCTGTCATGGAAATCTGGCCAGCAGCGAATTGGTATGAACGTGAAGCGTTTGATCTTTTCGGTATTGTATTTCGTGGTCATCCCGATTTACGTCGTTTACTAACGGATTATGGTTTCTCTGGTCATCCATTCAGAAAGGATTTTCCCCTGATTGGCAAAGTCGAAGCTCGCTATGATGCCACCTTAAAATGCGTTGTCTATGAACCCGTCAGCATTGAACCACGTGTACTCGAACCCAAAGTGATACGTCACGATAATCGTTATCTCATAGAACCGGGAGATGCTACGAATGGAAAATAACGAGAATATCCCGGAAATCCGTAATTATGTTTTTAACTTTGGCCCACAGCATCCAGCGGCGCATGGTGTATTGCGTCTGATCCTCGAAGTAGATGGTGAAACCATTGTGCGTGCGGATCCGCATGTTGGTTTATTACATCGTGCCACGGAAAAATTGGCAGAGAGCAAACCGTTTAATCACACCATTGGCTATATGGATAGACTCGATTACGTTTCCATGATGTGTAACGAACATGGGTATGTGCTTGCGATAGAAAAATTGCTGGGCATTACACCGCCAGTGCGTGCGCAATATATTCGCGTCATGTTTGATGAAATCACCCGCATTCTCAATCATTTGCTATGGCTGGCTGCACATAGTCTGGATAATGGCGGCATGGCAGTGTTTCTGTATTGCTTCCGTGAACGTGAAGCCTTGCTCGATTGTTATGAAGCCGTTTCAGGTGCGCGCATGCATGCAACCTATTATCGGCCAGGTGGTGTGTATCGTGATTTGCCGGATAAAATGCCGCAATTCAAGCAAAACAAATGGCAGAACGCAAAAGATGTCGCGGAATTAAATGAAGATAGACAAGGTTCATTGCTCGATTTTATTGAGAATTTCACCAATTACTTTCCCCAGCGCATCGATGAATATGAAGAATTACTCACGAACAATCGTATCTGGAAACAGCGTACGGTCGATATCGGCATCATTTCACCAGAGCGTGCGATTGCACTGGGATTTACAGGCCCGATGCTACGTGGTTCAGGTATTGCATGGGATTTACGCAAGAAACAGCCGTATGAAGTCTATGACAAACTGGATTTTGATATTCCGGTTGGCAAGACAGGTGATTGTTATGATCGATATCTGGTACGCGTGCATGAAATGCGCCAATCGAATCGTATTATTCGTCAGTGTGTGGATTGGCTGCGTGCAAATCCAGGTCCTGTGATCATTGATGACTATAAAGTTGCACCGCCATCGCGTGAAGAAATGAAAATCAGTATGGAAGCATTAATCCATCATTTTAAAAATATGACGGAAGGTTATATTGTGCCGGAAGGCGAAGCTTATGCTGCTATTGAACATCCCAAAGGTGAGTTTGGTGTGTATCTGGTTTCAGATGGTGCGAATAAACCGTATCGCATGAAAGTGCGTGCAGCAGGATTTCCTCATCTGGCTGGTTTAAATGAATTAATTCGTGGCTACATGATTGCGGATGTGGTTTCCACACTTTCCAGTCTGGATATTGTCTTCGGGGAGATTGATCGCTAATGACTAAAAGCCTGCTTTCTCCAGCCATTTGTGAACATATTGATAAATGGATATTGCGATATCCGCCAGAACATAAACGCTCGGGGGTGTTTGAAGCCTTGCGTGTGGTGCAGGCGGCGAACCAGGGTTATCTTTCAGTGGAATTGATGGATGCGGTTGCAGATTATCTTGGCATGTCGAAAATTGCTGTGTATGAAGTCGCGACTTTTTATTCGCTTTATCACTTAAATCCCGTCGGCGAACATGTCATTGATGTCTGCACGAATATTTCCTGTTCGCTGAATGGTTCCAGTGAAATCGTGACGCATTTGAAACAACGTCTGGGAATTGAAATGAATGAAACCACGCCGGATGGAAAATTTACCTTGCGTGAAGTGGAATGTCTCGGTGCATGTATTGCACCACCGGTTTGTCAGATTGGACATGAGTATTATGAAAATTTGACGAAAGAAAAGATGGATGAGATTTTGAAAAAGAGACTCATGAATGCCGAATGAAGTTTGCTTTCGCACATTGAATCTGGAAAAGCCCTGGGCGCTTTCGACGTATGAAAGCGTTGGTGGTTATCAGCAATGGAAAAAAATCCTCAGCGAAAAGATTCCGCCGGAAAAAGTTGTGGAATTTGTCAAGGTATCTGCACTGCGTGGACGTGGCGGTGCGGGCTTTTCTACTGGTTTGAAATGGAGTTTTATCAAGCGTGATCTGCCGGGTCAGAAATATATTCTTTGTAACTCCGATGAAGGTGAACCAGGCACATGCAAGGACCGCGATATTTTACGTTTCAACCCACATCAAGTGATTGAAGGCATGGCGATTGGTGCTTATGCAATGGGTGCAACGGTTGGTTATAACTACATACGTGGTGAATATTGGGAATGCTTCCAGCGTTTTGAAACTGCCTTGAAAGAAGCACGTGATGCTGGATTTCTGGGTGAAAATATTTTCGGTTCTGGTTTTGATTTTGATTTGTTTTCGCATCTCGGAGCGGGTGCCTACATTTGCGGAGAAGAAACTGCATTGATGGAATCACTGGAAGGCAAGCGTGGATTACCGCGTAATAAACCGCCTTTTCCAGCAGGTCGTGGTTTATATGGCAAGCCTACTACGATCAATAATACTGAAACTTACGCCTCGATTCCGGTGATTATGCAAAATGGTGCGGAATGGTTTTTGAATTTGGGCAAACCGAAT
>JABDFQ010000032.1 GCA_013286495.1 Gammaproteobacteria bacterium
CGGATTTACGTTTGGGTGAATGTGCAATAACAACCTACCTCACCATCTTCCACGTTGTGCCATTCGCGCCATCTTCGATTGCAACCTTCATGCTCATCAGCTCATCACGAATGCGATCGGCTTCCGCCCAGTTCTTACTCGCACGCGCTTCATTACGTGCTGTAATTAACTGCTCAACCTTCCCAGCATCCACTGACTCATCCGCCTGAAAAAATTGTTCCGCATCTGTTTGCAATATGCCAATCACACCAGCCAATGATTTGAGCAAACCCGCATGTTGCGCGGCAGCTACAGAATCCTTTTCACGCAGACGCTGAATCTCATGCGCAAGATCAAATAAAACAGATATCGCAAGCGGTGTGTTGAAATCATCATCCATCGCAGCAATAAATTGTTTTTCATATTCACTATTTTCAATTTTTTTATCCAGCGGCAGAAAACGCAACGCCGTATAAAAACGTACAAGCGATTGACGTGCTTGCAACAATAAATCTTCGGTATAAACCAGCGGACTGCGATAATGACTCGATAGAAGAAAAAATCGCAATACTTCTGCATCATGATCACGTAACACATCACGGATGGTAATGAAATTACCCAGTGATTTTGACATCTTGTCCTTGCCCATTTGCAAAAATCCTGCATGTATCCACACTTTCACAAACGGTGTTTTTAATGCAGCACGTGATTGCGCATTTTCATTTTCATGATGCGGGAAAATGAGATCACGACCACCAGCATGAATATCAAAATATTCACCGAGCAAATCATTTGCCATTGCAGAACATTCAATATGCCAGCCAGGACGCCCTGCTCCCCATGGCGAATTCCATGATGGTTCACCTGGTTTTGCAAGTTTCCATAACACAAAATCCAGTGGGTCACGTTTCACTTCTGATACTTCCACGCGCGCACCACTTTCCAGTTGTTCGATATCATGATGGGATAAACAACCGTATGAATCGAGTGTGCGTACTTCAAAATACACATCACCGTTTGTACCAACATAGGCATGACCATTGGCAATGATTTTTTCTATCATGGCAATCATGTCTGGAATATATTGTGTGGCACGTGGCTCATCATTTGGTGGCAACAAATCAAGTGCGGCAAAATCTTCATGCATGGCTTTGATAAAACGTTCCGTCACTGCATCGATACTTTCCTGCTTCTCATTGGCACGCTTGATGATCTTGTCATCAACATCAGTAATGTTTCTGACATAACGCACATCATAACCGCGATAGCGAAAATAACGCACGATCACATCAGCTGATGTATAGGTACGTGCATGACCGAGATGACAATAGTCATATACCGTTACACCACAAACATACATGCCAATTTTGCCAGGATGCAACGGTTTGAATTCTTCTTTTTGCCTTGAAAGTGTATTGTGAATTTGCAACATATTATTCCGTTCCAGATGCTTGCTGAATACTCGCCAGTTTGAATGCACGACTCAATCGATGTTTCATTTTTTTTGCGCCCAGTAAATGCGCTATTTGCGCAAGCTCAGGACCATGCGCTTTTCCTGTGAGTGCTGCGCGTAATGGCATAAATAATTTTTTACCTTGCACGCCTAGTGTCTGTTTCATTTCCGCAAGTATGGCTGGTAAATCCATGCCAAATTTATCCACCGCCAATTCTGCTTCCACAAAAAATTGTTCGCCAGCTTCGCGCACAATATCAGCTTCCATTTCATCGAGCTGTACATTTTCATGAAAAAATATTTTTGCCCAGATGGCTGCATCTTCTGGAAATTCCAGGTTGGCTTTGATGGTTTCAGCAAATAATTGCCGCATATTTTCCGGTACTGTGTTCTGAATGGTTTCACCTAACCAGCGCCATACTGCAGGAATATCCAGTGATTGCACAGCGAGCTTTTGCCAATACATCAATTGCACTGGATCAAAACGTGCCGGTGAACGACTCAATTTATCCAGCTGAAAATGTTTGGCTAATTCTGCAAATGGCAATAATTCCTGTGTATCGCAAGTATGTCCGAGACGTGCCAGATAATTAATGATGGCAATCGGCAGAAAACCTTTGGCACGCATTTCATGCACGCTGAAACTGCCGTGACGCTTGGATAACGGTGAACCATCATCACCCACGATTAATGACAAATGTCCGTATTTGGGAATAGATAAATTAAGAATAGTTAATAACATGATTTGTCTTGGTGTATTTGCAAGATGGTCTTCACCACGCAAGACATGAGATATTTCCATCATCGCATCATCAATGGCATTGCAAAAAATAAATGGCGCTGTGCCATCAGCACGACGCACAATGAAATCACCAATATCATCGCTTTTAAATTGCTGCAAACCTTTTACTGTATCCGTAAATTCAATGGTCTGATGTGCAGGAACAGAAAAACGCCATGCTGGTTTTTGTCCTTCAGAGAGACGCTTTGCAATCTCTGCTTCCGTTAATTTGCGACAGGTACCAGAATAACGCGGCGCTTGTCCACGGGATAATTGTAATTTGCGCGCAAGATTTAATTCCTGATCGGTACAGAAACACGGATAAATTAATTTTTTCTCTTCAAGAATTTTATAATATTTGCCATAAATTTCCTGACGCTGTGATTGCCAATACGGCCCATGCTGACCTTCAACACCAGGCCCTTCCTGCCAATTAATTTGCAACCAGTGCAAATCCTCTTGCAGGGATTCCACAAACTGAATTTCCGAACGCGACACATCGGTATCTTCAATACGCAAAATAAAATGACCATCATGTTTAGCTGCATATAAATCACTGAACAAGGCAGCGCGTGCATTACCAAGATGTATCATGCCGGTGGGGCTGGGGGAAAATCGGGTACGAACTGTCATCTTGCCTCCATCATCAATCGTTTCATTTCACGCACTGCAGCTTCCATTCCCATGAAAATTGCGCGTGCAACAATACCATGTCCAATATTCAATTCATTCATTTCAGGGATTGCAGCAATGGCTTGTACATTATGATAATGCAATCCATGTCCTGCATTCACAATTAATCCTGCCTGATGTGCAGCCTGTGCAGCTTTTATAATTCTATCCAGTTCATGCTTTTGTTCTGCTACATTTTTTGCATCTGCATAAGCACCCGTATGAATTTCTATGACAGGCGCACCCACACGTGCTGCTGCTTCAATTTGCGCAAGATCAGGATCGATAAATAATGACACTTCAATATGATTGCGTGTCAAATGTGTCACCGCCTCTTTTATTTTCGCTTCTTGCGAAAGTACATCCAGTCCACCTTCCGTCGTTAATTCCTCTCGCTTTTCAGGAACGAATGCACAATGTTCTGGTTTAAGTTTTTCTGCATATTTTAGCATCGCATCCGTCACTGCCATTTCAAGATTCAAACGCGTTTGGGTGACTGCCTGAATTAATTCAACATCGCGTTCCTGTATATGACGACGATCTTCACGCAAATGAATGGTAATACCATCTGCACCGCCATTTTCCGCTGCATAAACAGCTTCCACTGGATCAGGATAACGAGTGTGTCTTGCCTGTCGTAATGTTGCGACATGATCGATGTTCACACCGAGTAATATCATTTTGTTGTCATTTTTCATTTTGTTCTTCTCCTGGTTGCATAAACAACCGTCGACTGTGGATCGTTCTATCACCTAGCAAGGGAGCAAGCACAAAGCGTATCAAACGTTTTGCATCTGCAAGACACCCCTCTTCATGCCAATCTTCTCTCGCCATTGCCATTAGATTTTTACCGGAAAAACTGTTTGCCGCATTCAATTCATGCAAGTCACAGGACAGAAAACCATGTTCAGGAATAAACCGGTACCATTTTTCTGACGAGAACGTATTATGCAGGGAAATTTCTGTTTTTGGCAAAATTCCATAACCCAATTCATTGAGCAAGGTCAGCTCAAATGAACGCAATACTTTTTCATCCAGCTGCGCTGACTGCAATAAATACAGGGTTTTTTCATATTTAAGATATAAATTCGCATGTGCATCCCATTTTTGCAGAAGACACATCAATAATTCATTGAGATAAAAACCTGCAAAAAGACAATCTGCCTGCAAATTCTGTAACACACCATTTGCTTCTACCTGGTTCACGGACAACAAATCACTTTTACCAGAAAAGGATACGAGCAAGGGAATAAATGGCTGCAATAAACCTGACCAGGCCGTACGCGGTTTATTCACACCTTTGGCGACAACAGAAACACGACCATGTTCCTGGGTAAATAATTCGAGTAAACAGCTGGTTTCACGATAAGGACGTCGATGCAGAACATAAGCAGGTTGCAACAACACGCGCTTCATGATCAATCATATCCAAGACTGCGCAAGGCTTTATCATCATCTGTCCAGTTTTCCTTGACCTTAACCCAGAGACGCAGAAAAACTTTAACGCCGAGCAGCTTTTCTATTTCATGTCTTGCTGCAACGCCAACTTTTTTAAGACGCGCACCTTTCTTGCCTATGACAATCACTTTCTGGCCGTGTCTTTCCACCCAGATGACCGCGCCAATACGTGTCAGTTTTTCTTCCTGCACATATTCTTCAATTTCAACTGTTGTGGCATAAGGTAATTCTTCTTCTGTCGCGTAAATTAATTTTTCCCGAATGATTTCTGCTATCTGAAAACGTATGGGTTTATCAGTCACCTGATCATCAGGAAAAAGTTGCGGACCTTCTGGTAATAATTTTGCAATTTCATGTTCGAGATCATGCACGTTTTCTTTTTTCATCGCAGAAATTGGCATGATATGTGCGAACTGATATTTGTCCTTGAGCTTGTCTATCAGGGGAAGTAATTGTGCTTTATCATCCAGTAAATCAATTTTATTAATGACGAGAATCACAGGCTTTTCTGCTTCCTGTAATTTCTTCAATACCATTTCATCTTCACCCCGAAAGCTGGTGGCATCAATCATGAAGATAATGACATCAGCATCCAGTATCACAGCACTCGCGATACGATTCATGTAACGATTCATCGCGCGCTTTTCATCACGATGCAAACCTGGCGTGTCGATATAAATAATCTGCGTGTGATCGAGAATTTTAATGCCCAATGTTTGCCAGCGTGTGGTTTGTGGTTTGGGAGAAGTAATACTGACTTTTTCCCCTATTAATGCGTTTAACAAGGTAGATTTTCCCACATTGGGTCTGCCAATGATGGCAACAAAACCGGAATTTTTTATCGTCAATTCATTCATTTTTTTAACCGTAATAACATGGCATGCGCTGCATCCTGCTCACCGCGACGTCTGCTGGTTCCCTTGCCTAATGTCATGCCTTCTATTCCTTCCACTTCACAACTGACCGTAAAAATTTGCTGATGCGCTTCACCTGAAATTTCATGCACTTTGTAAACCGGCAAAGCCATGCGTCGACTTTGCAAATATTCCTGCAATAAAGTCTTGGGATCTTTATGACTGGATGCAGAAGATAATGATTGCAGCAATGGTTCATACCATTCGCGAATCTTGTTGCTCGCTGCATCATAACCACCATCAAGATACACGGCACCAATCAATGCTTCCATTGCACAGGAAAGAATGGAAGAACGTTCATTACCACCACTGCGCACTTCTCCCGGGCCTAAAAATAAATATCGGCCAAGATCAAAGTCACGTGCAAGGCCTGCGAGTGCATCACGATTAACCAGCGATGCACGCCAGCGACTTAATTCACCTTCCGTTGCGCGTGGAAATTGCTGATAGAGAATTTCTGCGATAACAAAATTAACGACCGCATCACCCAGAAATTCCAGTCGTTCATTATGATCACCGCCTTTGCTGCGATGCGTTAAAGCCATTTTGAGAAACGCAGGTTCCTGAAATTCATAATTTATTTTTTCGATTAAATCTTCACTCATAATATTGTCATCGCATTAATTAATTTTTTTACCCATTCTGTTCCAGCGTAGTTTGTTAAGCCAGCCATGATCACTATCCCAGCTCAACCACACCAGCACTGCCTTGCCAACGATATTGGCATCAGGAACAAAACCCCAGAAACGACTGTCTTCACTGTCGTCACGATTGTCGCCCATGACAAAATACATCCCTTTTGGAACTTCAAGATCACGAAAATCACGTGATTGGCGATTGGCATTGATATAAATATGATGGTTTACACCGAGTAAATTTTCGGTTTTTTCCGTTGCCTGCCATTCATCACCACTGCCATCATGCGTGGTCGCATCCTGCAGATATTCCTGCGGAATTTTCGTGCCATTTACAAATAATTCCTTGTTGATATAACTGATTTTATCGCCAGGCAAACCAATGACACGCTTGATGAAATTAACAGATGGATTTGGCGGCCAGCGAAATACCATGATGTCACCACGCGCTGGTTTGGTATCGTCACCAAACAGACGCTTGTGTATTACAGGTAAACGAAAACCATAATCATATTTATTGACGAGCACAAAATCGCCGGGCAATAAAGTCGGTTCCAGCGAACCCGTTGGAATACGGAATGGTTCGTATAAAAAAGAACGTAATAAAAATACGATAACAAGGACAGGGAAAAAAGAACGCGCATAGTCAATGATGATTGGCAGCTTGTCGTTTTTATCTCGCTTGCGCGCAAGAAAAAGATAATCAAATAACGCGATGATGCCAGTGATTATCGCGGCATAAAATAAAATTAATTCAAAATCAAAGTTCATGGTACCTCTCTTGTTGAAACATGTTTAAATCACTTCTTCTCATCTATCTTCAGCACAGCTAAAAATGCTTCCTGTGGCACTTCGACATTTCCCAGCTGTTTCATGCGTTTCTTACCTTCCTTTTGCTTTTCCAGCAACTTGCGTTTACGTGAAATATCACCGCCATAACATTTTGCCGTGACATTCTTGCGCATGGCTTTTACCGTTTGGCGCGCAATAATATTACCGCCAATCGCAGCTTGCACTGCTACATCAAACATTTGTCTTGGAATCAATTCACGCATTTTTTCTGTCACTGATCTGCCACGTGATTGCGATTGCTCACGATGCACGATGGTTGCCAGGGCATCGACGCGATCACCATTGATCATAATATCCAGCTTGACGAGATCTGCTTCCTGGAAATGCGAGAAACTGTAATCCAGTGAAGCATAACCGCGACTCACGGATTTTAATCGGTCAAAGAAATCCATGACGATTTCCGCCATCGGTAATTCATACACGAGTGCTACCTGATTACCGTGAAATAACATACTTTTTTGCACACCACGTTTTTCCACACACAAGGTGATCACACTACCCAGATGCGCTTGCGGCACTAAAATATTCGCAATCGCAATCGGTTCACGAATTTCTGCAATATTATTGACGACAGGTAAACGCGAGGGATTATCGACATGCAGCACTTCACCTTTGGTTGTCAGTATTTCATAAACGACTGTCGGTGCAGTGGTAATTAATTCGAGATTATATTCACGCTCAAGACGCTCCTGCACAATTTCCATATGCAATAAACCAAGGAAACCGCAACGAAAACCAAATCCCAATGCATCAGATGATTCCGGTTCGAAAAATAATGCTGCATCATTCAGGCGTAATTTGCTTAAAGCTTCACGCAAGGCAGTAAAATCATCGGAATGAATCGGAAATAAACCAGCATACACTTGTGGTTTAACGGTTTTAAAACCTGGTAACATTTCTGCTGCAGGATGATGCGCATGCGTCAAGGTATCACCCACTGGTGCACCATTAATATCCTTGATGCCCGCAATGACATAACCCACTTCACCCGCTTTTAATACATCTGTTGCAAGACGCTTGGGTGTAAATACACCGATGCCTGTCACTTCATAAGCACGACCAGTAGACATGACTTGCATTTTTTCACCGGTTTTTAACGTGCCATTTTTGACACGCACCAATGACACCACACCCAGATAGGAATCAAACCAGGAATCAATAATCAATGCCTGCAATGCTGCAGCAGGATCACCAATCGGTGCGGGAATATCAGTAATTAAACGTTCCAGTAATTCGCTAATGCCTATACCTTGTTTCGCACTGATACGCACAGCATTTTGCGATTCCAGTCCGATGATATCTTCTATTTCATGAATGACACGATCAGCATCCGCTTGCGGTAAATCAATTTTATTTAATACCGGAACAACTTCGAGACCTTGATCAAGTGCGGTATAGCAAACTGCAACGGTTTGCGCTTCTACTCCCTGTCCTGCATCAACCACCAGCAATGCACCTTCGCATGCTGCAAGTGACCGCGATACTTCATAGGAAAAATCCACATGTCCTGGCGTATCAATAAAATTTAATTGATACGTTTCACCATTTTCCGCTGTGTAATGCAGTGTGACGCTATGTGCTTTGATAGTAATGCCACGCTCACGCTCAAGGTCCATCGAATCCAGCACCTGAGCCTGCATTTCACGTTCACTTAAACCTCCGCAAAGCTGAATCAAACGATCCGCCAGCGTGGATTTTCCATGATCGATGTGAGCAATAATTGAAAAATTACGAATATTTTGCATAGTGTTATAGGTCCAATAAGGGGAACGATGGTAACGTATTTTATGCGATAATAAAACCTGCCCGACCAAATAAAGACGAGGTGTGATGTGCAAGATGAAACCAAACCCAGCGGTACATTAGTGATTCAGGTTCTTGCCATGCCAAAAGATACCAATGCCAATGGTGATATTTTTGGCGGCTGGCTAGTTTCACATATGGATATGGGTGCGGGCATTGCAGCACGATTTGAAGCACGTTGTCGTGTGGCAACCGTTGCCATTGACTCACTCGTATTTTTGCGTCCAGTAGCCATCGGTGATGTGGTGGCCTGTTATGCCAGCATGATACGCATAGGCCGAACATCGATGCGTATACACATGGAAGTCTGGACAGCCTCTCCTGCTGATGAAGTACCAAAAAAATCTGCTGAAGGTATTTTCACTTTCGTCGCACTTGATATGTCAGGCAGACCACAGCCAGTCAAACGTTCAACGCGTATTGAGGATGACCAGTAATTGCCGATATTCATCAGGTTTTAGCGCATCCCTGAATACCACACAGGAAATTGGCAGAACGCGTCCCACCGCACGAAATCGCAAAACACAAAACCAGCTGCTGACAAAACTACTGCCTAATAATTCTGCGATCAGCGTTTCATTTTGCTGCACCAATTGCCAGTGTTTGCCTGCATAACGCAGGGTATGAATGGCATCATGACCTCTCAGATAGACATTTCTGATAAGCACCCTGTATCCATAAGCCAGCAGCACGAAAATGGCGATATAACGTATCCATGCAGACATTGAGACTGTGAACAGGATGCAAAAAGCTGCAATCAGCAGGAACAAGGCAATTACCGCATATTGAAAGGAAGGTTTGAGCTTAAATTCGCTTTTGCGCATGGTTACGTATAGCCTCCACGATATTCATGAGATTGGCATCTGTAAATTGGGCACGTCCCATTAGCACATCGAATAACTCAGGATCAGGCGTTTCCAGCAAGGCTATAAAATTTTTTTTATCTGCTTCTGATAATGTTACGTATTTATCTTCAAGAAAATTACCCAATAAAACATCCAGTTCCAGCATGCCGCGGCGACATGCCCATTTAAGACGCATTATTTCCTGTGAATTTTCTGTTTGCATTTAAGAATACCTTTAGCTTTGATTGCTATACTCTTTGAAAAATACCCGGAAGAGGTTAATAGAATGCCGCAGAGAAAGAAAGACCAACCAGACAATCTCCCGCAACTAGCGGATTTAATTACGAGCCTTGCACAAGCTCAGGTGGCAGAGGAAACAAAAAAAGCGCAAGTCATTAAACTCCTTGAGAGTCAAAAAAATCAGCCATATGCGAATAATCAGAATTGGCTGAGTGCAAAAGCGTGTGAGATGGGGTGTCTATTACCGGATATTATTGCGCAATCAGCTTTCGGCAAAATATTTGCATCGCTCAAGCCGGATAATCATATGATTCTGCATCCCAAAACTTCTGCGTTAATTTTTGGCGGAGAATTAAAA
>JABDFQ010000033.1:0-2852 GCA_013286495.1 Gammaproteobacteria bacterium
AAGACAATTATCGTGGTGATAAAAATAAAATGAAGCTGGTACAAAAATTAAAACTAGCTTTATTGCCGCAGCAAAATCAATCTGCTGGTTACACTGTGCATACTGCATACGGACAGGGAACGAATATTTTAAGCCTCGCGCAAAATCATACGTTGCTGGCATTCCAGCATTTTCCACAGCCACTCACAGCGCGCAGAGTAAAATCATTTGTGTCACTGATTGATATCGCACCGACTATTTTCGACATTCTTGCACTTGCGCCGATGCAGAATATGGATGGCATTTCATTGCGTGAATATTTTTCCGCGCAGCGAAAAGAAAAAAAACAGCGAATATTTTTTATGGAAACGGGTGATAGTCTTTCTGCGATTGAGACAGATAAAATTTACATAGAAAAAGTTATCAGGCATCAAATTGGAATTTATGAAATTAATCCTGCAACAGGATTATTGAGCATGAATCCACTCGCATCGCAATCGATAATTAGAAACAAGCAATTAGCCATTTGGTCAGGTGAGTGGATATTGGCTTATTATCCTGCAACAAAACGCGACAAAAAAATTATTCCTGCTTATTACATTCTTGCCAATGTGAAGACAGGTAAATGGCTGGTTGAAAATGAATCTGGTCTTAATAGAAATAAAATAGCAAACAAGCTATTGAAACAATGGCATGAATTTTATATGGGTTGAGGGAGGCGCTCAATTCAATTAATATACATGCCACATTAATATAAGAATTGTATTCCGAGGTGTGGCGATGTTCCACTTTAATCTAAATGAAGCTCCCAATAGTGTGAAGATTGTATTCGTTGGAGATAGGGATGCTATCAGGAAAAATCTGAAATCCTTGTTTGGTCTCCATGCGGATTTATCAGAAACATTTCAGAGGAAACAACTTCCTGGAAAGCAATATCATATTGCGGATTCAATAGCTGTTCATCAGGAAACGAATGCTTACAAAATTCTTCTCGCAGCAACAAGAGGAGTATTATTTTTCAATGCTGCGCACGAGCAAGTCGATTTAGTTATAAGGTGTGCTCCAAAAGGTTGCAGGTTTGAGATAGTTAAACCGCAAAAGAGTCTTGAATTTTATCTCAATAAGGTTGGGATGACAGAAAAAGAAATTTACGATTTTGTATGTACGCGCATGAAATTATTTTTTCATGCATGTAATAAGCGGGACGCCAGTGTTTTTCCTGAAATGGAAATTTTTCCCCAGGATGTGAAATTTTATATAGCAAAACAACTGATGACATTTTTCCCCATTAAGCGCATTCCGATGGAAGTTGAATATACAAAATCCCTGGATTTTACTTTATAAAAAAAATTGAAAATGAAAATTGAACACAGGAAGAAAACCTGGTGAATTATTTAATAAATAAATTTAAGATGCTATTCACGATCGAGAAACAATTAAGGACATTTCCCATCAAATGTGAAGATGTTTTCAAGTGCGCTCCATTTTATCTCGTATATTTTTAGTGTCAGAACCTTTTAGCAAGCCTCGTAATTCTTTGATATCGCGTTTAGGCACAAGCTCCAGACACTCGCCATTCAGAACAAAAATAAACTGTTGTCCTGGTTTGATATATAATTGCTCGCGTATTTTTTTGGGAATGGTGATTTGAAATTTCGAAGAAATAGTTGCAATTAGCATAATTCTCACCTTGCAGCGATATAAGAATGGTAATAATACGCAATTAATATTTACTGATCAGCAACAAGAATAAGAACAAGAACAAGAAAGAACAAGAATGCAACAATCTTTTGGGAACGTTTAACGCAGAGCTTTCGGGCTTCCTGTCCTTGTTGAGGCATCCGTGGCGCAGCGCCCGGCATGGTGTTCAGGGCGTCTCGGCCAGGAGGCAAGGAGAGCCGAGGACAGGATGTCCGTCCCTGAACACCATGCCGGGCGCTGCGCCACGGATGCCTCAACAAGGACAGGAAGCCTACAGTGAAAGCGGACTTGGATATTTCTCAGGACACCAATGACACCGCATAACAGCTCTAGCGAGCCGGAATATTTTTCTGCGCAGAGCATCACCACATGGAATGGAACCCTCCACCAAATTCAGGTAAGATGCGCGGAAATCTACTTGACCCCGAGGGAATGCTATGCCAGAGCCTACGCGCCGCGACCGAGCCGATGCGATACGTTTTCTGAGTATTGATGCTGTTCAAAAGGCCAATTCCGGCCATCCAGGCATGCCGATGGGCATGGCAGATATTGCAGAAGTTCTCTGGAATGATCACCTGCAACATAATCCAGCCAACCCAGCCTGGTTAAACCGTGACCGATTCATCCTTTCCAATGGACATGGCGCCATGTTGCATTACGCCTTGCTGCACTTGACCGGTTACGATCTTACGATCGAAGACCTCAAGCAATTCCGCCAGCTTCATTCCAAAACACCAGGCCATCCAGAATATAGCGACACACCAGGCGTTGAAACCACGACCGGGCCATTAGGGCAGGGATTAGCCAATGCAATTGGCATGGCGATTGCGGAAAAACATATGGCTTCCATTTTCAATCGCCCAGAATTTCCCATCATCGATCATTACACTTACTGTTTCGTTGGCGATGGCTGTTTGATGGAAGGTATATCGCATGAAGTTTGTTCGCTTGCCGGTACGCTGGCATTAGGCAAACTCATTGTGCTTTACGACGACAATGATATTTCCATTGATGGCGAAGTACGCGGCTGGTTTCGGGATAATACGCCCGAACGTTTTGAAAGCTACGGCTGGCACGTGATACGCGATGTTGATGGACATGACGGTGATGCAATCCATCGTGCGCTCGCAGAAGCCAAATCCGTGACAGATAAAGCCAGCATCATTTGCTGC
>JABDFQ010000033.1:2862-9382 GCA_013286495.1 Gammaproteobacteria bacterium
GGGGTTCACCCAATCTCGCTGGCACAGCGGCGACACATGGCGCAGCACTTGGCGAAAAAGAAGTAGCAGCAGTGCGTACCCATCTTAATTGGCCGCACGAACCTTTCCATATTGATCAGACAATGTATGCTTCCTGGAATGCACGTCAGCAGGGCGAAGCACGTGAGCAGCAATGGAATGGTTTGTTCACACATTATCAGCAACGTTATCCCGAACTTGCACAGGAATTATTGCGTCGCATGCACAGTCGAATGCCTGACAACTGGCAGGAGCAAGCAGATGACCTGATCATGCAGATGAATGCAAAACAGCAATCGGTTGCCACGCGTAAGGCATCACAATTCTGTCTCGATAAATTTGCACCTTTACTGCCAGAAATGCTGGGCGGTTCTGCGGATCTGACCGAATCCAACTGTACCAACTGGCAAGATATGAAGTTATTTACCAGCGAGCAGCCAGAAGGTCGTTATATTCATTACGGCGTGCGTGAATTTGGCATGTCCGCGATCATGAATGGCATGGCTTTGTATCAAGGCATCCTGCCGTTTGGTGGTACCTTTCTGACATTTTCTGATTACGCGCGTAATGCCATACGTCTCGCTGCCATCATGCGTCAACGCGTGGTATTTGTTTATACGCATGATTCCATCGGGCTGGGTGAAGATGGCCCCACACATCAGCCGATTGAACATATCTCCAGCTTGCGTCTGATGCCGAATCTTTCCAGCTGGCGTCCTTGCGATACTGTCGAAACCGCTGTCGCATGGCGTGCAGCGATTGAGCGTCAGTCACCAACTTGTCTGATGTTGTCGCGTCAGGCATTGCCATTCCAGCAGCGTCAGGCAGAACAATTAGCATTGATTGCGCGTGGCGGCTATATTCTCGCGGATCATGCTGAGGGCGAGCATCCCGATGCGATTTTAATTGCAACCGGTTCAGAAGTCGCATTAGCCATGGATGCAGCCAGACAATTGCAAGCTGAGGAAATTTTTGTACGCGTAGTTTCGATGCCATCAACCGATACCTTTCTTGCGCAAGATGCCGCTTATCATCAGCAAGTCTTGCCACATGAAGTGGTAGCACGCGTTGCCATCGAAGCGGGTGCGACCGATTACTGGTATCGATTTGTAGGCTTGCAGGGGAAAGTAATGGGGATTGACAGGTTTGGTGCATCTGCACCAGCCAAAGAGGTATTCAGGGATTGTGGCATGACGGTTGAAAGGGTTGTATCCATGACTAAGGAAGTTATATATTCTGTCGCCGCGCTGCATCATAAACGTGAAAAATGTGCTTAATTTTTTGGGGGATAACCTATGACTATTCGTGTCGCGATTAACGGTTTTGGCCGTATTGGTCGCAATATTTTACGCGCTCATTATGAAAGAAAACTGCATCCAGAAATTCAGATTGTTGCCATCAATGATCTGGGAGATGTCAATACTAATGCTTATCTCATCAAGCATGATACGACCCACGGTTATTTTCTCGGTGAAGTGTCAGTTGCTGGTAATGAATTAATTGTTAATGGCGATAAAATTCGCTGCGTGGCTGAACGTGATCCAAAAAAATTGCCATGGAAGGAAATGAATATTGATGTGGTATTTGAATGCACGGGCTTTTTCACTTCAAAGGAAAAAGCGCATATGCATATTGAAGCTGGCGCCAAGAAAGTGATTATCTCCGCTCCGGCAACCGATGTAGATGCAACCATTGTGTATGGCGTGAATGACGATGTATTAAAAGCCAGCGATACGATAATTTCCAATGCTTCCTGCACCACCAATTGTCTTGCGAGTGTCGTCAAACCCTTGCATGCAGAAATTGGTCTGGTGAGTGGTTTGATGAATACCGTCCATGCTTTTACGAATGATCAAAGCCTGCTGGATGTCAGTCACAGTGATTTGCGTCGCGCACGCTCTGCGACACAATCCATCATTCCTACCAAAACCGGTGCAGCTTCTGCTGTTGGTTTAGTGTTGCCTGATCTCGATGGCAAGCTTGATGGATTTGCCGTACGTGTGCCAACCATCAATGTTTCCCTCGTTGATCTGACGTTTGAAGCAAAACGTAAAACTACCGTTGCTGAAGTGAATGACATCATCAAAAAAGCCGCGCATGGTGCAATGAAAGGCGTGCTGGCTTATAACGAAGACCCACTGGTTTCTGTCGATTTTAATCATAATTCTGCCTCTGCAATTTTTGATACTTTCGGTACAAAAGTGATTGGCAATCTGGTCAAAATACTTGCCTGGTATGATAACGAATGGGGTTTCTCCAATCGTATGCTGGATGTCGCGGCAGTTTTACAGAAAGTTTCCGCTCAACCCAAAATGAAAGCATCGTGAGGAAATAATCATGAACACTCCGATGTCAGAAGTGATGGAAGTAATTAATCGTTATGTTCCAAAAGGATTTACGCCCAAGGCTGGATTGATTTTGGGATCCGGCCTTTCTTCTTTGGCAGAACAAATGACCAATGTTGTCACCATTCCCTATCAGGCTATTCCCGGATTACACGCAGGCGGTGTTGCAGGGCATGCTTCCTTGCTGGCGATGGGATATCTGAATAATGTGCCGATTGTGTGTTTGCGCGGACGTTTGCATTTGTATGAAGGCACGGCTTATTCCTCCATTCGTACGCTGATACAAATCGTGCGTCATTTAGGCGCAAGTGTTTTAGTGCTGACCTGTGCAGCCGGTTCGCTGCTGCCAGAAGCAGGGCCAGGAGAAGTGATGCTGATTCGTGATCATATTAATTTTCATCCTGGCAATCCTTTGGTGGGACCCAATGATGAAAGCATCGGCCCACGATTCGTGAGCATGGATAATGCTTATGATCGCGGCTTGCGCGAAATTATGGAGACAGCTGCCAATAAACTGAATATCAAATTGCATCAGGGTGTTTATATTTCCACACTGGGCCCTTCCTTTGAAACGCCTGCTGAAATTCGCGCTTTCAAAATCTGGGGAGCGGATGCGGTTGGCATGTCGGTTGTGCCGGAAACCATTATTGCAAGACATGTTGGTTTACGTGTCGCATGCGTTGCAGCGATTACCAATCCTGCTGCTGGTATGGGAACAGAAGACATTACGCATGAAGGCACTTTGCATTATGGTGAAATCGCTGCACGCAAACTGGTAAAGCTGATACCGGAATTTTTACAGGAGATGCAGCATGCAGCTGGCTGATGCAGTCAAGGATGCAATAAAGAATTTGCAGCCAGTTGAAAAAAGCATTCCCCTGATGCAACGCATTCTGGGACTGATTGACTTAACCAGCCTGAATAACAACGATACGGAAGCGGGTATTGCTGCGTTTTGTGAAAAAGCGCAGCTCATGTTTGGCCATGTGGCAGCCGTTTGTGTTTATCCACGTTTCGTGCGACTGGTGGCAGCGCAATTTGCCAATACACCGGTCAAGACCGCGACAGTTGTAAATTTCCCGGAAGGTGATGCGTCACTGGAAACAGTATTACTGGAAATAGGTGCGGCGCTTGAAGATGGTGCTGAAGAAATTGATGTTGTATTTCCTTATGCACGTTACCTTGGCGGTGATGATGAATATGCGCGTAGTTTTATTGAAGCGTGCAAGGCAGCGTGCGGTGAGAAGGTGAAACTCAAGGTGATACTGGAAACTGGCATGCTGGTTGATCTCAATATGATTGCCAGTGCATCACATGTTGCCTTGATTTCAGGTGCGGATTTTATCAAGACCTCAACCGGCAAAGTTGAGCAGGGCGCGACTCTGGAAGCGGCGGCAGCGATGTTATTTGTGATACGCGAATTGCAACCGCGGTTGCAGCGCACTATTGGAATTAAAATTTCCGGTGGCGTGCGTGATATTGAGCAGGCTGCGATGTATGTCGAATTAGCCGATCACATCATGGGTCGTGACTGGGTGAATGCGACAACGTTTCGCATCGGCGCCAGCAAGTTAGTCGATGAGATGATAAAAGAAACGATGGTGTAAATTAAGAATGCCTTCCCCCTCAGGGGGAAGGTGCCGACAGGCGGATGGGGGAATCTTTCAATGAACGCAAAAACTACTTACACAAAGCGCGCGTGGGTTGTCACCCTCACCGCTTCCTTATATTTTTTCTACCAATTCATCCAGATGAATTTTTTCAATTCCATCAATGGTGAACTGCGTGCCACTTATCAGCTGGATGCTGTGCAGCTCGGGCAATTATTCTCAATGTATTTTTATGCCAACTTCCTGTTTCTTTTTCCTGCTGGCAGCATGATTGATCGTTTCTCTCCGCGTAAAGTCTTGCTGGCCGCGATTGCTGTTACCACGCTTGGCACCTTCATTTTCTCCATGGCATCGCATTACTGGATGGCTGCGTTAGGCCGATTTATGGTGGGCGCTGCTGCTGCATTTTGTTTTCTTACTTGCATTCGTATCGCATCACGCTGGTTTATGCCGCAGCAGATGGCTTTTGTCACCGCGATGGTGGTTACCATGGCAATGCTTGGTGGTCTGGTCGCGCAATCTCCATTTACCTGGCTGATTCAATACACTGGTAGCTGGCACACTGTGTTATATCTCAATTCCGCACTCGGTTTGGTCATACTCATCGCCGCATTATTGATCGTGCAGGATCATCCACCGGATGCAACTGAGGCAGCATTGACAGAACATCACCATCTTAATCAATTAGGTTTATGGCGTTCGATCAAGCTGGCTGCGCTCAATCCGCAAAACTGGTTAGGTGGTTGTTACACCGCGCTCACCAATTTGCCTGTGTTTATTCTTGGTGGTTTGTGGGGAATTTTATATCTCACCAACGTGCATCACATTACGCAGGAACAAGCTTCCCTGGCGACAACCATCTTTTTCGTGGGGGTGATTCTTGGCTCACTCGCTTATGGATGGATATCTGATCACATTGGTCAGCGTGTCATGCCAATGGTGGCGGGTGCCATCTTGTCATTGATCGTGATGGTTTTGTTGATGTATGTACCCAGCTTGCCGTTCTGGTCGCTGGTATTATTATTTTTCCTCACGGGATTTTTCACCAGTTCACAAGTGCTGACGTATCCGCTCATTGCAGAATTAAATCCCAGTTATCTAACCAGCACTGCGCTCAGCATTGATTCCTTGTGCATCATGGCAAGTGGTTTCATTGTGCCAGCCTTGTTTGGCTGGTTGATGGAAATTGGTCGCGATACCACTGCCACCACTTACACGGCAACAGAATTTAATCACGCCATGTTGCTCATGCCTGTTGCCTTGATCATTGCTTTTCTGATTACATTTTTCATGAAAGAAACTAATTGCCAACCGAGGGAAAATTAATGCCACGCGCATTCATTATCATGCTGGATTCATTTGGTCTGGGTGCAACCGCTGATGCAAATAAATATGGCGATGGCGATGCTGCGACCCTGCATCATATTGCGGAAGCTTGTCTGCAAGGTAAGGCAGACAAGGAAGGTGTGCGTTCTGGTGCATTGCATTTGCCGAATCTGACGCGCCTGGGGTTAAATGGCGCGGCCACCATTAGTTATGGCAAACCTGTTGCAGGCCTTGATGCCAATGCAAAAATTGAAGGTGTGTATGGTTGTGCGGAAGAAATCAGTCTGGGCAAGGATACACAAAGCGGACATTGGGAGATGGCGGGTGTTCCGGTTTTATTTGAATGGGGATATTTTCCGCCGGAATATCCATCCTTCCCGCAATCCTTGCTCGATGAGTTCATCGCACAAGCTGGAGTGCCAGGTGTGTTGGGTAATTCGCACGCATCGGGAACTGAAATCATCAAGGAGTTAGGTGAAGAACATCAGAAGACGGGCAAGCCAATTGTTTATACCTCAGCAGACAGTGTATTTCAGGTTGCTGCGCATGAAGAATCCTTTGGATTGGCGCGCTTATATGAAGTGTGTGAAATCGCGCGCAAATTAGTTGATCCCTATAACATTGGTCGTGTGATTGCGCGTCCATTTCTCGGCACGCCAGGAAATTATTATCGTACTGGCAATCGTCATGATTACGCTGTTCCTCCGCCATCACCGACATTGCTGGATGAATTAGTCAAAGCAGGTGGTGAGGTGATTGCGATTGGCAAAGTTGCTGATATTTATGCGCATCAGGGAATTACGAAAGAAGTGAAAGCCAATGGTAATAAGGCATTATTTGAAACCTTCATTGCTGAATCGCGCATCGCACCGGATAACAGTATTACCTTTGTGAATTTAGTTGATTTCGATATGGTTTATGGTCATAGACGTGATGTCATTGGTTATGCAAAAGCGCTTGAAGATTTTGATGCTGCATTGTCTACATTCGAACAAGTGTTAAAGTCTGGTGATATTGCATTTATCACAGCGGATCATGGCTGCGATCCAACTTCTCCCGGATCTGATCATACTCGTGAGCATGTGCCGGTGATTGCCTTTGGTCCTGGCATCAAACCGCAGGCGATTGGCAAGCGCGAAACTTTTGCTGATATCGGCCAGACAATCGCGAAGCATCTTGGTTTACCGAAGCTGAAATACGGCACGGCATTTATTTGATTAT
>JABDFQ010000034.1 GCA_013286495.1 Gammaproteobacteria bacterium
TTTCCAGCACGCACTTTACCTTGTCATCTGCTTCTGCTTTTGCATTTTTTAATGCGCTGGAATTAATAACTTCATTTTTATCATTTCTGACGGCAGAAACTTCAGAAGCATTCCTGATGTCATTTTTATCCAGATATTTGCATACTTTATTTGTTTCCAGTGCTGAAGATACTTGACCATTGGATTCAGACTTAAATAAAGAATGGGAAATCAGATAATTAACACTGGAACTGCAATTAAAGTTTTTATATTGAAGATCTTTAAGTATTTTCTGTTTTGCTTGATAAGGTTGACCATTCTCATCAGCCAGACGATATACCATTTCACCAGCATCATTCTGTCCCATGGGAACAAATATTGCATTTTCACCAAGAAGCTCGCGTACTTCGACTATTAATTTCTTTATATGATGAAATTCATCAAGATTGCAGCCATTTCCGCAAATATCAGCGCCAGCTTGCAAAAATAACAGAACTTTTTCTTTTTGCTTTATTTCAACCAATTTCCATATAGGAGTCTGATTGAATCTATTAAGACAGTTAACATCAGCGCCTGCGCTGATTAAAAGTTTAATGATGTTTAAATCGGATGTGCGCCACGATTTATGTAAAGCGGTGTCATAATTGCAACCATTAGTATAATTGACATCTACACCTCTATCTAAAATAAAGAGTATGACTTCATATGGTTTATTTGTTTCAATTGCATGATATAAAAACGAATGGACCTTATAACCAGAATGGAAATCATCTTTTGCATCCAGGTCAAAGTTGGTTTCCAGTGCTAACCTTTTAAACTCTTCAAAATCCTCACGCAATAAATCGCATAACTCAAAATAAATCTTGTCTTTTCTAAGCATGTTAATTCGCTCCTCATTTGGTTGATTAATCTAATTAAAGTATCTTTTTTGGATTGTTATTAAAATTGAGATCGTATTTTAATCAAGTGGCAAAAAATATGCAAAAATACTTATAGCGCTCATCAAAACAGCCGTCTGTTTTCGTGACCTGCTCATGAAAACAGACGGCTGTTTTCTTGAGTAATTTTTAAAAAATCATTATAATTTAATTAATTAATCAAAAAACTGCCTAAAACCAACATGAAAAGAACCATTACACAATTTTTAACCCAATGGCTGGGCTCATCCGACCGCCAGCCACTTGTTCTGCGTGGTGCAAGACAGGTAGGAAAAACCTGGTTAGTCAGACATTTGGCTGAACAATCGGGAAAGCGTTTAATCGAGCTTAATCTGGAAAAACGACCAGAATATGCCGCTTTATTTGCTTCAAATGATGTGCAACAGATTTTATTGAACTTAAGCACAGTAGCAGGTCACACCATTGATGCAGAAGCGAGCCTCTTGTTTCTCGATGAGATACAAGCTGCGCCTGATTTATTTGCCAAATTGCGCTGGTTTGCAGAAGACCTGCCGACATTGCCAGTGATTGCTGCTGGCTCATTGCTGGAATTTTTGCTTGCGGAACATTCCTTCAGCATGCCTGTGGGTCGTATTAGTTATGCGTATCTTGAACCACTGTCATTCGAGGAATTTTTACTCGCGAGTAATAAGGAACCGTTGTATCACTATCTGCATAAATATAATTTTGAATATGATATTTCTCCCACTATTCATGAACAGCTAATGACAGTGTTTCGTGAGTATTTGCTTGTTGGTGGTATGCCGGCTGTTGTCGCAAGCTGGATA
Organism: Gammaproteobacteria bacterium; assembly: GCA_013286495.1. Lineage (GTDB taxonomy): Bacteria > Pseudomonadota > Gammaproteobacteria > DSM-16500 > DSM-16500 > Aquicella. Next base: position 1,706 of record JABDFQ010000034.1, read on the forward strand.
AAACAGCGTTCGCTGGAAAATGTTAATCGCATTCAACAAAATTTGCTGAGTTCTTATCGCGATGATTTTGCCAAATATAAAGGCGGAATAGCGATGGAAAGATTAGATGAAGTAATGATGTCGGTTCCTGCCATGCTGGGACAAAAATTTGTTTATAGCCGCGTCAACAGAGACGTGCAATCATCGTCTGTCAAACAGGCATTAAGCTTGCTGGAAAAAGCGCGGGTGTGTTATCGCGTGCAAGGTTGTGCTGCAAATGGTGTGCCACTTGCTGCGGAGTTACATGAAAAATATTTCAAGGAAATTTTTCTGGATGTTGGATTGTGTAGTGCAGCGTTGGGAATTGGCTTGCAGCAACTAAATTCCATTTCTGAAATTATTCTGGTGAATGAAGGCGGTATTGCAGAGCAAGTTGCTGGACAATTATTGCGAACCATTTTTCCACCTTATATACAGCCAGCATTATATTGCTGGAATCGCGATGAGCCAGGTTCCAGTGCTGAAGTGGATTATGTTATTCAGCATGGTAATAAAGTTATTCCAGTTGAAGTGAAAGCAGGAAGCACAGGTAGTTTGAAATCGTTGCATTTATTTATGCAGGCAAAAAAATCATCGATAGCAGTGCGCATTAATTCAGATTATCCGAGCAAAATGCAGCAGAATTATGTTTTATTATCCATCCCTTTTTATCTTGCAGGACAAATTCATCGATTACTGGATTTCTTTGAGGCAGACTAACTTTCAAAGTCTATCCACAATTTTATCGATAGTCTCCTTGCATTTATCCCGCTGCTCTTTTGCGACTTGTATTTGTTCTCCGTATACTTCATATAAATTTTTATCCATTAAGCTTAATGGAATTCCGAGATTAGAGGCTACAACACCTGCACTGTTAAAGTCTCTTAGCTCAATTGTGAATTCAGTTTCAAAATCGTTTTGAGAGGTAATAGATGTATTATGATCACGAAACCACCTTTTATTTTCGATATACTCTTCATGCATTTTTTTTGTGGCTTCATTAGATAAAGCTTTGAAAGCATGTGCAGCGCCTTTTTTTTGTGTGAATCTATTCCCGAGAAGTAAGTGAATTTTGGGGCGATCTAAGTTGTTTTCTTTTATTCTTGTGACAAAAGTATATTTATCATAAACAGGGTGTTTTTTCTTTGAGCCATAGATTAAATTAAATAAACCGGAAATAGCAAAAATTGATGAATCATCTGCATTGATAGGAACCAAAAGAAAATCTCCCGCAATAATTCCTAATTGTGTGTAAATAGAGAAGCTAGGATTGGTATCGATAAAAAAAGTGACAGGTCTACCAACGCTAATGGATTCTTTTGTTAGATTTTTGATTATCAAATGAATATTCTTCCATGGAGTATCTTTTTCTGATATTGGCTCTGCTTCTGCTCTTCTTGATAACAAGGGTGCAATAAGCTCTAAATTGCCATCGCCTGAAAGTAAATAAATATTTCCAGGAAGTTTATTATTTTCTTCTCTAACTCTAATTAAATAATGTTGAGGTTCTTTATTTTCTTTAATAATTGTATCAGTAATATATCCTACAACAGTTCTAGGGGTATCAAGAGAAATAAGGTTTTGGAGAATTTTTTCTCCTCCACGACCGCCTCCTAATAGCATTGTTGAGCAGTTTGCTTGGGGACACATGTCAATGACAACAACATCTCTTTGTGGGTTTTTTTCAGCGTAAACGCAGGCTATATGAAATGTTATGGTGCTTTTACCAACACCACCTTTGTTATTCCAAATAACATATGACTTGTTTGTGCTATCCATTTGAAACATCCTTTTTCTTTGCAGTAAGAGTTAAATCAAGTCCTTTAAGGCAATAATAAAACATTATTTGATTGTTTGTCTTTATAGGTTTGTCTTGATACCGTTAAGGAAATATGTTCAGTTTTGTGACCTTTTCGATGCAAGTTCTCAAGTAAATTTTTTATTCTTAATAGAAGGGTTGGGTTTTTCAGCTGAGGGCCCAGCATAATTTCTGAAACATCTTCTAATGAAAATTCAAATTCCACTTTTTTTGTCAGAATGAGAGAACTACTATATGTTAAGCCAGTAGAAGATAGTTTTTGATAATTATTCTCCTTTGTTAAAAGAGCAAATATTCTCTGTTCTTGTTCGACAATATGGTCATTTTTTTTGATCAATGCTATTAATGGCATAATTGAGGCGCTAAACATTTTTGCTATTAATAATCTATTTTTGATAGATATCTTATTGTTTTTAAATGCTTTATATTTTTTAATTTGCGCGTCAACCAAAGCGATCAGTTTTTTTAAGCGGGGAAAAATTGAGTTTAAATCATAATAAATTATTCCTCTAGAGAAGGTTATATCAGCTGGGTTGGAAATTATCTTTGGAGGAGCTTCGAAAAATTCGCGTCGAAACTTAATTGAACAGCCTTTTCCATCGTCACCATAAAGCCTCCAGGCTGTTAAATTGTCGGGGTGTAGGCAAAATGAGGCGGTATAAAAATCAAGGAAAGAAAAAACTTCTTTTTCAAAATCAAAAAATAGGTCTTTAAAAAATTCATTTAGCATTCCTTTTGTATGAGCAAGAACATAATTTCTAATCTGTTCAAATCCGTAATTTATTTCGCTTGTGTCTTCAAGCGCAGAATAATGGGTAAACCGTAAACGTTGAGATGTAAGTATTCCAAAACATCCATTCCATTTGGTGTAATGCCAAGCACCATTTATAGGAATGCTATCTTGTTCCAGGAAATTTGTTAAATTTTCATAAAGGATAAAATCATTTTTTGTAGAGGTTAATTTCATTTAAATGTCATTTAATAAAGTGAATATAACTGTTTGCTTTTACCCCTTCACCAAACTCAAAAATTCCGCGCGGGTTTTTTGATCGGAACGGAAGCAGCCGAGCATGACGGATGTGCTCATGATGGAATTTTGTTTCTCGACACCGCGCATCATCATGCACAAGTGTTGTGCTTCAATAATGACGCCGACACCTTTAGCATTTGTCACCGAATAAATGGCTTCAGCAATGCGTTTGGTAAGATTTTCCTGAACTTGCAAACGGCGTGAATACATATCAACAATACGCGCGACTTTGGATAGGCCAAGAATTTTTCCATTCGGTAAATATCCAACATGACATTTGCCAATGAATGGCACGAGATGATGTTCACACAGGGAATATAATTCGATATTTTTTACCAGTACCATTTCATCATTATCAGAATCAAACAAGGCACCATTTACCACATCATCAATATTCTGCTGATAACCTTGCGTGAAATATTGCATGGCTTTTGCCGCGCGTTTGGGTGTGTCGCGCAAACCAAGACGATCAGCATCTTCGCCGATAGATTCAATTATTTTTTTGTAATGTTCTTGCATATTTGATTCCTCGTTTTTTGTGGAGCATTAACCTGGTGGCCAGGTCATTTGTCTGCCGCCAACCAGATGCAGGTGAATATGAAAAACAGTTTGCCCGCCACCGGCATTGCAATTCATTAGTACGCGATAACCATCATCGGCGATATTCAATTGTTTGGCGAGCATGGTGCCGGTTTGCATCATGCGCGTGACCAGATTCCAGTCTTCCTGATTGCTGACATCATTCAAGGTCGCGATGTGTTTGCGTGGAATGATGATCTTGTGTATTGGAGCTTGCGGATGGATATCATCAAACGCCACCATATTATCATCCTGATAAATGATGTTTGCGGGAATTTCACCCTTGGCAATCTTGCAAAATAAACAATCAGTCATGTCAGTCCTTAGTGTTGTGTGCGCTTGCCGCAAAGTTCGCTAGTGTAAAAGATCGTGTGCTGACTTGCAAAATTGTGTGCGGAAAGTAGACTAGGCGCTACTTTTATCAGGAGGCTATGTATGGGTTTATCTCGGCTCAAAGTGGGCAAGCAAGTACCAGACGATATCAATGTGGTGATCGAAATTCCATCGAATTCCAGTCCAATCAAATATGAAATAGACAAGGATAGCGGCATGGTGATGGTGGATCGTTTTCTGGGCACGGCGATGTTTTATCCTTGTGAATATGGTTTTGTGCCACATACTTTATCGGAAGATGGTGATCCGGTGGATGTGCTGGTGGTCGCGCCATATACATTGATACCAGGAGCTGTTATTCGTTGTCGTCCTGTTGGCATGTTGCGCATGACAGATGAATCTGGCAAAGATGCCAAGATTCTTGCGGTTCCAGTTGAGAAATTAACCACACGCTATCAGCATGTGAAGCAGCCACTGGATTTGGGCAAGGAATTGATTGATGCCATCGAACATTTCTTCACGCATTACAAAGACCTTGAAAAAGGAAAATGGGTGAAAGTGGAAGGCTGGGATGATGTGAATGCCGCGCGCGC
>JABDFQ010000035.1 GCA_013286495.1 Gammaproteobacteria bacterium
CGGCAGGTTAATTCCTGATTGTGGGAATCGTATATCAACTCCCCTTTGCAGACAGGACATGCTAGTATTTCGATGAGATTTTTTTCCATGCGACGATCATATCTGGAAGCAAATTAAATGACAACGCACGCATTTGACCTCAATATCGTTGATTCCTCATGGCTTCATTGTTTACAACGTAGTCTTGAAAAAATTGATATGTCTTATCTGCAACAACTCTCGCAAGATTCAAGTTGGCTGCCAGGCCCTGCAAAGATTTTCAGTGCATTTTCATTACCTCTCAATCAGGTCAATTATGTTTTGTTTGGAGAATCACCTTATCCTCGCAAGGAATCAGCCAATGGTTATGCCTTCTGGGATGCAGCCGTTCATGATCTCTGGTCGGATACGGGTTTAAGCAAACCCGTCAATCGCGCCACTTCCTTACGCAATATTCTGAAAATGCTATTGATAGCAGAAGGATTACTCAGCAAGAAAGATTGCAGTCAGGAAGCCATTGCCCGCATCAATAAGCAATCTCTCATCAAAACCAGTGATGAATTGTTCCGGAATTTTATACGTCATGGATTTTTATTACTGAACGCCACTCCAGTACTTGCTGACTCGCCACAAAAAGATGCGCGTGCGTTTCATCCTTTTATGCGTGAATTACTTGAATGTCTGCTGGAAAAGCGTCCGCAAATCAGGCTGATTCTATTGGGACGTATTGCCAATACGATTGATACGCTCATTCCTGCTTCGCATGCGCACAGACTCTATGCTGAACATCCGTATAACCTCTCGTTTATCACCAATCAGGAAATCATTGATTTTTTTAAGCCGCTGCATTTGCTGCGGTTATAACCTTTGCACTAATTCATTAAAAACGCTAAAGTTATTGAAAATCTGTATGAGGAATGAACATGCGCATACTGCTGGTGGAAGATGACGAATTACTGGGCGAAGGCACACGTAAAGGCTTGATTCAGGATGGCTATACGGTTGATTGGGTAAAAGACGGTTTACTGGCTGATCAGGCTCTGCAGACAGAAAAATTCAATCTCGTCGTCCTTGATCTTGGCCTGCCAAAGATGCCTGGCATCACCATCATCCAGAACATGCGTGAACGCGGCGATACCACTCCTGTTCTCATCCTGACAGCACGCGAATCCATCGAAGATCGCGTCAAGGGTCTGGATAGCGGCGCCGATGATTACCTCACCAAACCATTTGACCTGCATGAACTACTCGCACGCTTGCGCGCCTTGCAACGACGCTTTGCATCACGTGCTGCGCCGCTGCTGGTACATAACGATATTACTCTCGACCCTGCTTCGCATACCGTTTCCTACAAAGGCGAGCCAGTCAACTTATCACGACGTGAATTTGCCTTGTTACATGTACTACTGGAAAATGCCGGCCGCGTGTTATCACGTGAGCACCTGACACAATCACTCTATGGCTGGGGTGAAGAAGTCGACAGTAATGCGCTTGAAGTACATGTGCACAATCTTCGTAAACGTTTCGGTCAGGAATTCATCCGCACGGTACGCGGTATCGGTTACACAATAGAAAAAAGTAAAGACGAAAAATGATCCGCTCGATCAAATACTTTCTATTAATTAGCTTATTGCTAAGTATTACGCTCGCATCTGCCATTAATGGAATTGGTAATTATTTGCTGGATGAAAAAGTCCTGCAACCTTATCTGGATGGTCAGTTAATCCGGCTTTCCACGCTTATTACCGTGATTAATCAGTCTGCTGAATCCAGCACCATATTACGCAAGGACATTATTGATTCCTTGCGTAATCAATCCACCAAAGACCAAAAATTTATTTTTCAGATATGGGATAAATCCGGTGCGCTAATCATGCAATCGCAGGATCAGTCATCGGTGCAATTAAAGGATGCACCCAATGGATTCAGCGATCGTCTTATTGATAACAATGATTGGCGTATTTATAGCGCATATGATGTAAAAACCCAGTCCACCATCATTGTGGCTGAACTTTATAATCTGCGTCGCGAACTTGCAGATGATATTGCGCGTAGCAATGCAAATGTCTTGCTGATCACCTATCCTGCCTTTGGGTTACTGGTCTGGTTCATCATCAGTCTTGCCTTGCGTTCTGTGACACGTGTCACCAATGAAATATCCAGCCGCGCTTCAACCTATCTGGAACCTGTGCAGCTCACTGAAATTCCCATTGAAATAAAACCATTGGTCGGGGAACTGAATCAATTATTCATCCGCCTGAAACTGGCTTTTGAGCGCAACAAACGTTTTGCGGCAGATGCAGCGCATGAATTACGCACTCCCTTGGCTGCCTTAAAAACGCATGCCCAGGTAGCATTAAAATCAGATAATGAAACCGATCGAGCCAAAGCACTGGAAAAAGTGATTGAAAGTGTCAATCGCAGCTCCCATGTCGTCGCACAATTACTGACACTGAGTCGTCTGGGAGAAGAAGAAACACTCACCGACATGAAACCCATGGATTTACATAAGCTGTCGACAGAAATTATTGCCTATCTCGCTCCACATGCGATTGACAAGAATATTGAGATTGAACTCTCCCCTTCTCCACCCGACCCCATTGTGCTGGGTAATGATACGGCGCTGGGCATCATGATTCGTAATATTGTCGACAATGCCATTCGTTATACACCTTCCGGGGGTGAAATCCGGGTCAGTATTCTGGATAGGGATGATCAAATCCTATTCCGTGTTGTCGATACCGGCACAGGCATTCCAGCAGAATTACGCGAACGAGTATTTGAACGCTTCTATCGCATATTAGGCACTAAAACCTCTGGCAGCGGTCTTGGTCTCGCTATCGTTAGCCAGATCACCCATCTGCACCATGCCGTGATCAGCCTGAATACACCCGAGAATGGCAAGGGATTACAATTCGATGTAGCATTTCCCAGGTATCACGCTTAGAATGTGCACTTTCATGGGAAGCCGAGAGGAATAATAAATTACTCATGCTCAAACGTTTATTACCACGACAGGACAATTTCTTTCAGCTATTCCAGCAAGCTGCTGACAAGCTCGTGCTGGCTTCCGGTGAATTTTGCAACATGCTCAAGCATCTCGATAATCAGCAACATTACGTGGATCAAATAGCAAAACATGAAGAAGAAGCGGATCAAATCGCACTAACCAATTTCAAAATGTTGCATAAAACTTTTATTACTCCATTTGACAGGCACGATATACACGAATTAACCAGTACGCTTGATGATATTCTTGATTTGATCAACCGTATCGCACAACGTTTCCCGTTTTATCAATTAAAAACTGTTCCAGACGAATTAATCAAACTGGCAGCACTAAGCACAGAAGCTGCGACGCAGTTAAAGAGTGCGATTTATCTTTTACATTCGCTTAAACATTCAGAAGAAATATTTAATCATTGCAATCAGATTGATGAAGTGGAAAGCAAGGCACATCTCGTCGTATTGGCGGGAGAAAAAAAATTATTCATGGACGAGCAGGATTTCAAACAATTTTTCAAATTAAAGGAAATCTACGCTCATACAAAATCCGTGATTAATCGCTGTCAGGATGTTGGCAATATCCTGAGAGGCATTGTGCTCGAGTATTCCTGATATGGATGCCGCATTAATACTCGTCATTATTACGATTGCACTCGCCTTGTTTTTTGATTTTCTCAATGGCTTTCATGATGCAGCCAATTCCATTGCTGCCATGGTTTCCACGCGTTTACTCAAACCACATTGGGCCGTTCTCTGGGCAGCATTTTTCAATTTCGTCGCATTTTTATTTTTTGGCGTACATGTTGCAACAACCATTGGTACAGGATTAGTAGAACCCAGTGTGATGGATATACACGTCATTTTATCTGCATTACTTGGCGCGATTTTCTGGAATATATTTACCTGGTATTATGGCTTACCTTCGAGTTCTTCCCATGCATTAATTGGTGGTTTACTCGGAGCGAGTGTCGCGCATGCTGGTTTTGCACCATTGAAGTGGTTAGGCATTTTTAAAGTATTATCCGCGATTGTGATTTCACCGTTATTAGGCATGATAATGGCGATGATTCTCATGCTGGTCACGGCACGATTATTTTTCTATTCCACGCCGACAAAAGTCGAAGGCTGGTTTCATAAATTACAATTTATTTCTTCTGCCTTTATCAGCCTTGGTCATGGCAGTAATGATGCGCAAAAAACCATGGGTATTATTGCGATGTTACTGTTTTCCTCGCATTTGATTGGCGATCAGTTTTATGTGCCATTCTGGGTAGTGATTTCATGTAATTTTGTGATTGCATTAGGTACAGTATTCGGTGGCTGGCGTGTAGTAAAAACCATGGGCATGCGTATTACCAAATTACGTCCGGTCAGTGGTTTTTGTTCAGATACAGCAAGTGCGATCACACTTGCACTTGCCACTTCGCTCGGCATTCCTGTATCTACGACACATACAGTGACAGGCGCAATTATTGGTGTCGGATCGATTAATGGATTTTCTGCTGTGCGCTGGGGTGTGGCGAAAAATATTGTATGGGCGTGGGTATTGACGATTCCCGCTGCTGGAATTGTCGCAAGCCTCATCTGGGGCGCGATGCAATTTTTTGTGACAGAAGCACCGCCGTTGATGATGGGGTAAATGTATTCAGCGTATTGCGGAGCTGTCATCCTGAGCGCGGCTCTTGCTTTTGAGCGAAGGATCTCTCAATAAAAGCTCACGGATTCTTCATGAGATCCTTCGCACATAAGCAAGAGCTGTGCTCAGGATGACAGCTCCATTTCTCCCCAACAAAAATCATGCTAAATTGACGAAATCAAAAATCCACGGAAGGTCTTATATGAAACGAATTCTCTCGCTCGCCATTCTTTTTTTTATATTCTCTCCCATTCACGCCAATAATAAAATCGAGCATGTGATTTATATCACACTGGATGGTATTCGCTGGCAAGATGTCTATCAGACACAGCATTATTTTCCCAGGCTCTGGAGTGAACATGCAAAACAACTCACCTTTTATGGTTTACCTGACAGTCATACCATCATGGAAACCACATCAGAACCTCATGCTCTTCCCTCTTACCAGGCGCAAATGGCTGGGAGTTTACAACCTTGTCACAATAATAAATGTGGTCATATTCAAGTAAAAACCCTGCCAGAATTTCTCGTCGATCAATTACACTTCGCCAAAAAAGATGTCGCGATTTTTTCGTCGATGCCGGAAATTTCTGAAGTCATTGAAACAAATTTGGGAACCACATTTAGCAACATTGGCAATCGCAGCATGCTTGATCCTGTCAATCATCAGGCTGATAACATCATGGCAATACTGAATCATGAGCAACGCATGAATCATCCGGTGAATGATGCTCATCGTTATGATAAATACACATTTGCGCAAGCTTTGCATTATTTTGAAAAATATCAGCCGAAATTTTTATGGATATCGCTGACAAATGCTGATGATGAAGCTCATCTTGGTAATCACACACGCTATCATCAGTTATTGAATTATTATGATGATGCGCTGCATGGATTATTCCTGTCATTAAAAACCATGAAGCTGGATAAAAATACGATGGTGATTGTGACCACTGATCACGGTCGCGGTAATAATGAAAACTGGACATCGCATGGCAGCAATCTGCCGGAATCACGACAAATATTTGCTTTTGTCATGAATGGCAAACTGGAACCTG
>JABDFQ010000036.1 GCA_013286495.1 Gammaproteobacteria bacterium
ACCCGCGACGTTCAATACTACCGATGAGCTTATTTAATTCACTCTGGTGTAATAATAATTTCCTGCTGCGTTGTGGATCAGGATGGATGTGAGTGGAAACAGTTTGCAGTGGTGTAATTAATGAGCCAAATAAATATGCAGCGCCATGTTTCAGGATGATATAAGCCTGATCAAGCTGCACGCGACCTGCGCGCAGGCTTTTCACTTCCCAGCCTTCCAGCACGAGACCGGCTTCAAAGCGATCCTCAATGAAATATTCGTGATGCGCTTTGCGGTTCACGGCAATGGAGGTATTAGTTTTATCTGACTGTTTCATGGCGCGAAGTATAATCCCTAAAGACGGGGATTGGAATGATTAATGAATATCGTTATCCTATGCGCCTTTCCTGAGATGTGATTATGCAGACACTAAAACGAAACGCATTGGTACCTTATTCCGCGCGCCAGATGTTTGAGCTGGTGAATGCGATTGAAGATTATCCACGGTTTTTACCCTGGTGTAGTCGTAGTGAAATTATTAGTCGTACGGACACTGAAGTGATTGCATCACTGGATATCAACTGGAAAGGCATGCATAAAAGTTTTACGACATGTAATCGTCTGACACCTTATGAACAGATTGAGATTTCCCTCGTCAATGGTCCCTTGCACAAACTGGATGGTTTGTGGCATTTCCAGTCACTGGATGAATTTGCCTGCAAAATCATGCTGGATCTCGAATTTGAATTTACGGGACATTTTATTGATAAATTATTTCAGCCTGTTTTTCAGCATATTGCGAATACTTTGGTGGATGCGTTTTGCAAACGGGCAGTGGAATTGTATGGTCAGCGATGAATAAATTAATTACGGTTGAAGTGGCTTACGCCTTACCAGAAAGACAATGTATTTTAACGATACAAATGAAATCAGACAGCACGATTCAAATGGCGATTGAACAATCCGGCATACTCGCAGAATTTCCTGATATTAATTTAAGTGCGCAATCTGTTGGTGTATTTGGCAAGAAAAAACGCTTAACCGATATTATTTTCGATGGTGATCGTATTGAAATTTATCGCGCGCTTACCATTGATCCAAAGGAAGCGCGGCGACAAAAAGCGATCAGGACTAAAAAGAAGTAACGGATGTTAATCGGCCACCATTAAACAGGCACGTGACTTTTTTCTCAATTCGCGGATTCGTGCGTTCCTGCATTGTATAAACATATTCCATACGATTTGGAGAGAAAATATTCGAGAGTACGGGTGTACCCATGATATTCACGACTTCCTGTGGCGACATGCCATTATGCAGGCGCGCAACATTTTCGGAAGTAATGATATTGCCTTGTTCAATGATAGGTTTTCTTACCTGAAAGAAACTGCAATTGCTTAATATCAGCATCATGATCAGGCAGGTAATATGTTTGTACATGGTTGACTCCAGCGTCATAAAAATTTGCGTAAGTATAGTCGCGAACCCGATGTAAAAACCAGTGCGAGTGAAAAATATACTGGTATAGTAGGCGATCCAGAAACAGGTGAAGGAGAATAGCTTGAGTAATGATGCAGATCTGAAAAAAGCCGGCTTGAAAATCACTTTGCCACGTTTGAAAATTCTTCAAATTCTTGAAAATTCCAGAGAGCATCATTTGAGCGCAGAAGATATTTATCGCATGTTACTGGATTCGGGTGAAGATATTGGTCTTGCAACTGTTTATCGTGTGCTGACGCAATTTGAGGAAGCTGGCTTGATTATCCGTCATCATTTTGAAGGTGATCAGTCGGTATTTGAGATGGATCACGGCGAGCATCACGATCATTTGTTATGCGTAAAATGTCGGCGTGTGGAAGAGTTTGTTGATGAAATTATTGAAAAGCGTCAACGTGAAATCGCCAGACAAGCTGGGTATTCGATTACCGATCATAGTTTGAATATTTATGGTATTTGTGCGAAGTGCCAGGAGAAATAATTGTGCTGGCATTCTGAGCACGGTTCTTGCTTTTGTGGTGCGGAGAGCTGTCATCCTGAGCGCGGCTCTTGCTTTTGCGCGAAGGATCCCTCAATGAGCTTACGGATTCTTCATGAGATCCTTCGCGCAAAAGCAAGAGCCGCGCTCAGGATGACAGCTCTCCGCAATACGTTCAGCATGACAGAAGACAATAATTTTACACTCCCTCCAGCACTTCCCGTGCATGTTCCAGTGTTTTCGCGGTAATGATTTCGCCACCGAGCATGCGTGCAATTTCCTGTGCACGTTCATCTGCTTGTAAAATTCGCAAACGTGTATGAGTGGTTTTTTCTTCAAAATATTTTTCCACCAGCAATTGATGATGTCCGCATGCAGCCACTTGTGGCTGATGTGTAACACAAAATACCTGATACGAATCTCCCAGTTTCCGCAGCAATTTACCAATTTTTTCAGCAGTAGCTCCGCTTAATCCTGTATCGACTTCATCGAATATCAAAGCAGGAATAGTGGTGCGATTGGCAAGTGCAAGGTGAGCAGCAAGACTCAGGCGTGATAATTCGCCGCCAGAAATAACTTTCGCCAATGGCTGCATAGTTTGATCCGGATTTGTCTTGATCAGGAAAATAATTTTTTCATTACCATGCGTGGAAAAATGCGTATGATCTTTTTCCAGCTGAATATTGAATTGTCCATGAGGTAACGACAGTGAGCGAATGGTTGCAGTAATTTCCTTTTCCAGTTTGATTGCTGCTTGTTTGCGTCCTTCACTTAATTTATCTGCAATTTCCCTGTAAGCCAGCTGTGTTTTGTTACGTTCCGCTTCCAGTAACAATATATTTTCATCACTCGAAGATAGCAGATTAAATTCTGCAACTAATTTTTCCTGAAATAAAATCAATTCCTGTGGTGCTATTTTATGTTTGCGCGACAAATTAAAAATCAGACTGACGCGCTCTTCTATTTGTTGCAACTTGTGCGGATCCAGCTCTGTATTTTCCAGATAATGACGTAATTCACCTTCGATATCCGTTAATGGAATGAATGCTGCATGCAAATTCTCTATCCATGCTGTTGCTCTCGTCTCAACTGATTGAATGGATTCCAGTGTTTTTCGCATTTCATTCATGCGCGATAAAATCGTTTGTCCTTCATTATCTGCCAGTTGATTTAATGCCTGCTGAATATGCTGCATTAATTCTTCTGCATGCGTGAGGCGATGATGTTCAGCTGAAAGTGTTTCCCATTCATTATGCTGCAAATTGACTTGTTGCAATTCATCCAGCTGGAAACGTAAATATTCAGAACGACTGGAACGTTCAGCAGATTTTTCACGCAAGTTTGTGATTTGTTCTTCGATTATCATTAAATGCTCAGCCAGTTGTCTGACTTGCGCAGCAAGCGGCAGATGATCAGCATAACGATCCAGCATTTCCCGTTGTGTTTCTGATTTTAGTAAAACCTGTTGCTCATATTGTCCATGCAAATGAAATAGTAACTCACCTAATTCCTTTACTAATTGCAACGTTGAAGGTGAACCATTGACATAACTGCGTGAACGTCCATCAGATGTAATGATGCGTCTGATAATGCATTCAGATGAATCCTGATAAAGGTCAAGTTGCTTTAGGCAATCAATCACTTTGGGGAAATGTGTTATATCAAAAACCAGGCTGATTTCAGCTTTATCCTTGCCAGGACGAATAATGCTGGATGAAGCGCGTCCACCTAGCGCGAGCTCAATGGCTTCGATAAAAATTGATTTGCCTGCTCCGGTTTCACCCGTGATCATGGTCGTACCATGCAACAGGTTCAAATGTAATTCTTCAATTGTTGCTACATCACGAATGTGTATCTGAATCAGCATAGTGTAATTTTCTTCCCCAGTGTAATTTGCTGCGCAAGGATGCGTAATAATCATAATCGAGAGGATGAATCAAATGTAAGTGCTGCGATTTTTTCTGTATGGTAATGCGACTACCAGGTGGTGCATTAATGAATGTCTGACTATCACAAGTGAGACGAGGTGTAGCTGTATTATTCGGTGTGATCACAATTCTGATTTCACTATTACCTTCGATGACAATCGGTCGCAAGGTTAAGGTATGCGGGAACATGGGAACCATGACGATGGCATCAAGACCAGGATGCAAAATTGGGCCGCCGCCTGAAAGTGCATAAGCAGTTGAACCTGTTGGCGTTGCAATAATCACACCATCTGAATCCTGACTACAAACAAACTGGTCATTAATATAAATTTCAAACTCATTCATATGCGGAACAGAATCAGGAATAAGTGCGACTTCATTTAATGCATCCCCTTGTCCCAGGATTTTGCCATTATGTTCAACCGTTGCACTCAATAAAAAACGTTTTTCCAGCCGGTATTTTCCATCCAGAATGGCTTTAATCTTAGCTAGTTCCGTGGGCAGGATGTCCGTTAAAAAGCCCAGTTTGCCGCGATTTACGCCCAGTACCGGTACTGCATCGTGAATGATGGTGTGCACAGCATGTAGCAAGCTGCCATCGCCACCAATCACGATCAGCAAATCTGCACGCTTGCCTAACTCAGTACGTGGGACAGATTGCACGGATTTATCATGCAGGGCAGCGGCTGTATCAGGATCTACCAGAATAGCCACTTGCCATTCTTTCAGATAGTTAATCAGTGATATCAGGGTTTGATTGGTTTCGGCATGATTTAAACGACCCAAAATGCCAATGGTATGAAAAGGCGATGTCATAATTCTTTACCCGTCATGATTTATCCATAACCTACCTTGAATCCTCCCATTTCGTCCACATCTTGATGTGAATTGAAACTGACAGGAGCCGCGATATGCGTGACGATGATAGTAATGAAACAAATTCTGGAGAGCAGCCCGAGCTCTTGAGCCATCCTTCCCATGAAGAAATGACGCAGAAGCTGGATGAGGCAGAACAAAAAGCTACGCAATATCTGGATCGCATTATGCGCATGCAGGCAGAAAATGAAAATGCGCTGAGACGCACCGAGAGAGATATAGCGAATGCGCATAAATATGCGCTGGAAAAATTTATTTCAGAACTTTTGCCGATTATTGACAGCCTTGAATTATGCGTTTCATCCAAAGCTGATGAATCGGCAGCAGCAGTGGTGGAAGGTGTCAATCTGACGCTCAAGATGTTTTATAACGTGATGGAAAAATTTGGTATCAAACAAGTCAATCCAGTCAATGAAGCATTTGATCCTGAGCATCAGCAAGCCATTTCCATGCAATATGATCCATCCGTCAAAGCGGGTACGGTTTTATCTGTCCTGCAAAAAGGTTACACCCTGAATGAAAGATTACTGAGACCCGCGCTTGTGGTTGTCTCAAAGTCAGAGGAATAGTTTTGCA
>JABDFQ010000037.1 GCA_013286495.1 Gammaproteobacteria bacterium
CATTAACTACCTTCGCAGAAATAGTTTGTATACTAAACAGCCATTTGCTGAGGTGCCTATTAAGCAGTGGCTCATAAGGATGATAACCTGTGGGGTAGAAATAGGCAGATGGAGTATAACCTATAGGTACTGCACCAGCTTCAAGTAAATCAGCTGCTGCTTCAGGTTTGTATAAAAGTATTAATCCAAGTGGTCCTTGTACATAACATCCTGTTTTGAAGCTTACTTCCACTTGTACCGCGGGATGAACACCCAGTTTAATCAGTTTGATGATGTTATCAATGTAGAATGAATGATCGGGGTTTTCCTTGCATTGAGTGTTGTAGTTCTGAATGCCTTGTTCAAAATCGTTAAGATCAAATAAATTAATTTTATCGTGCCCATATTCTTCAATAGCTTTACCTATCAAGATCATTAATAGTGGATTGTTGTGATAAACCATTTGTGCGCCATCTTCCACTAATTGCATGGCATGTTTTAAATCAGCTTTTGTGGCGTCATATCTTTTTTTGATAATTTCATTTAGTTCTTTATCCAGAATTGTTTTTTGAGCCTCACTCAGATTTTTTTTGGTGCGGGGAATATGTCTCGGAAGCATTATATGTGTCCCTCAAAGTGTGTTTCTGTAAAACTGTTCGGCGGTTTCGGTATTGTTACAGCCGGGCTTGTCTTTTTGTGGTTCAAGGAAATATTCAAATTCCTTTGTGCAAATGAATTCGCACAATTCCCTGAATGTTTCTGAATCCTTCATGAAAGGTTTCTGAAGTAACTCCGAAGCCATTTCTTTTACATCATCAAAATCAAATTCCCAGCCGCCGGCTTCAATGTCATCTAAAAATTCTTGTGCCTTATCTTTGTGCTTGTGGAAAGTCATATTATCATTGATATAGGCTTCTAATAATTTTTTGGTTAATTCCAGCATATCAACCTGAGTAGTTTGCCTGACTAATTTTTCCTGTTCTAATTTCATCTCTTCTGATATCGCCTGTTTTAATTTTTCCTGTGCTATTTGAAGCAGGTTACGATTTGTTATCTTTAGCAAGAAGCGGAGTGCGGGTACATCATTAATCGGAAATTCACTGGCAGTTTTAGTGACTAAAAATTTAGTATCAGCACCATAGACAATGAGTTTCACAAAAATTTCGACTGAATTAGCATTTTTAGTATGGTTATTTATAAACAATTCCAATGGTGTATTGCCTAAATCATTTTTAATATCCACATCCGCACCACTTGCCAGCAAAATACTCACGATATCAGTATGTCCTTTATTAACGGCAACATGTAATGCTGTATATCCGTCCTTCATTTTACAGTTAATATCAATCTTGTTCTTTAACAGGAAATCTAACCAGGATGGATTGTCAGTTGCAGCTGCGCTATGCAACATTAAATGCTTATCTTTGCAAAAAGTTACATTCACCAGATCAGGATCATATTTAAATAATTTATCTGCCAACTTCATCATGTCTTTTGTTGTTATAACTTTATCGATGAAAGATATTTTGTTAAGTTGCCAGTAGCTTGCAAATTTCAGCGTTGTATTTTTATCGATGAACTCATTAATCAGAAGCTTTTCTTCTACAGTATCTGCAAGATTTTTTAATAATGCTTCATTGATATTTGGTGTATTAACAGGTGCTTTATGGAAACGAGGGCTGGAAGATTTAATTGGCTCAATAAGAGTATAAATACCGGTTAATTTATGAATTTTTACATTTATCGCCGCAAGGTTATCGATAATCGTTTGCTGATCGATTTTGTGGCGTTGCTGTAAATGATAAACAAGATCGGAACATGTTCCTGCGTAGAACGTACACGGTATGTCTTTTCGCGGCGCCCATAATACGCGACCGATGGCCGTGGTGGGATCAAGGATATGTAAGTATTTTTCTGCTGTGGTGATCGAACGAAAATCAATTTTATTTTTGTGATGTTTAAGTATGTCAACAAGCTCATCCGATATGTCTTTAAGATTATACAGCCACGTAGCAAGCATCGTATAGTGTGAATCTTTATCTAAACTATTCAGCACCTGCTTGAGGAGGTGAATATTAATATCTTTTTCTTCCAGAATACTCTTGAGATGAGCGACTGGATTAGTGATCGGCGCGAGACAATATTCAAATTGATTTGAACCAATAAACCTGCAAAGTGGCTCGAATGATTTTGAAGATATTGCTAGTTGTGCGTATTGCATTGCTGTTGATTGCAGGAAAGATAATATGGGATTGTTCGAGCTTATCCAGTCGATAAATCTTCCCGCAGTTATTTCATAATTGGCGTTCGATTTCTTGCGGTATTCCAGCAATAAAGCTTTTGCTAATTGATTTAAATCTGTTGGGGAAGTCTTTAATGCACTTCGCAACAGAGGCGCAACGGTAATCACATTTTCCAAACATTGCGATGTCATGGCGCTGAGTTTGTAATCGAAAGGAATGTTGGCGCCACAGGCAATCAATAATGTAATGATATTTGAGTATTGATCACTATAATTATCTTTTCTGGTAACCAGCAATGTTTCCAACGCAGTTTTATTATCATTATTTTTAGCGCGAACATTGGCAGAATGTTTCAGTAAAAGATTAACCAGGGTTACGTGACCACCCAATGCGGCTAAATGTAATGGGGATTCACCAAGATTGTTTTTCGCTTGTATATCTATTCCCTGTTGTAACAAGAAAACTGCGATATTCTCTTTTCCGAGTCGACAGGCAGAATGAATAAGTTGTGTTTGATTATCGTAGTGCTTAGCGAGCAACAAATTCTTGTCATGTATAATCAGGTTTTTTACTGGTTCAAAATAACCATTCTCGACCAGACAATGCATGAAGATATTTTTTTCACGTTGCCAGTAGGTTTCAAATTTCTCAATTCCTGCTTTCTCTATAAATTGATTGATATAGTTGATTGATTCCTTGTCTGCAAAACTTCTTAATAAGTCTTCCGTGATCTTTTTAGCATCAGGTTTTGCAATGGCCTTGGGCAGGATTTCGATTATCTGCTTTTCTGATGGATTAGCGCTATTTGCCAAGACATCAATTTCTAGCTGATTTTGTTTGTTGTTTTTATTATATGGCGCCAGAAAATATGCAAGCTCAGCTGAACGAATGAACTCGCAAAGTGGTAAAAATGTTTTTGAATACCTCGCGTCCACGGCATATTGTTTTGCTGTATTTCTTATTTGCGAGAATGTGATAGGCTGGCTGGATATCCATTCCAGGAATTTGGTTGCAAGGGATTTGTAATTAGCAAATGAAGAGTCAATGTATGCGCGTAGCAATGCCTTGACTAACTCATACGCCTGGACACTGATGCTTGGTAGTTCAGGATAGGATAAAAGAAATGTGTTTTGTGCTTTTTTCAGAAAGGACTTGATAATTATCAGGCGTTGTAAAAATTCTGCAGGGTTCTTATCCTCAATTCTGGCACCAAAGGCCATTAATAAGGCGATGAGGGTGGGATTATCTTTGTATATTTCAAGATCATAAATGTCGCCATGTATATTAGCGCCCGCATATAACAGTGCTTTCACACATTCGGTGCGCTGATAGCGTATGGCAAGACGAAGTGGTGTAAAACGATTACCATTTTTTACATTTGGGTCACATTTTTTTTCCAGTAAATAATTAACGAGTGAAATATTTCCAAACCTGCATGCTTTATGCAGAAGGTGTTCGTTGTCATCATGTCGTGCATTTATCAAGTCGGGATCATATTCAATAAGATTTTTTATCAAGTCGGTGTAACCATGCTCAACCGCTTCGTGCATGAATATATTTTTATTATTTTCCCAATATTTTTCGAAATCCAGAATATTGGCATTGCGAATAAATATGTTTAAAAAGTGGGACTTCTCAGCCGCAAAACCTTGTAACAACTCTGCACTCATGGGTTTTTTGACACTTTGCTGGATGTTTGTTGCTTTACTCCAATGACCATATTGATCAATGATGATTCCCTGTTTCGCGAGTTCAGCAATAATCGTTTGCTGTGATATGCCATAATTGTTTTTTAAATGCCAGACAATATCGTCACACGTGCCTTCGGTAAAACCAGAATCCTTGCGTTCGGTTTGTGTCCATACTAGCTGGCCAACTGGTTTGGTGGGATTGAGTGCATCAGCGTAATTTTCTGGGGTTATATAAAATGTAAAGTAATTATCGTTCTTGTAATTTTTCAGAGTATCGATAATTTTTGGAGTGATGGTGTTTGTACTAAAAAGCCATTCGTTGAGAAACCCGGACATGTAATGTTGATATCTAAACTGCAGGTTCAAATCATGTTTTTCCATGTAACCAGTTAATGGTGATGCGCCAGCCTCAAGTAAAATGCCTGTTGCTTCACGTTTATATAAAAGAATCATTCCAAGCGATGATTGTACATATGAACCTTTTATACTGTTATCTACAATTACTGGTTTATTTGGATCGGCACCTAATTCAATTAATTTGATAATGGCATTGATATAATTTGCATGCACAGGGTTTTTTTCACATTTATTTTTATATTTCTGAATTAGTGGAAGATGGCGCACAAATGGTTTATCACAACAATCCACTATTAATGATCTTGATAGGTAAAGCTATTGAAGAATATGGGCACGATAAAATTAATTTATTTGATCTTAACGATTTTGAACAAGGCATTCAGAACTACAACACTCAATGCAAGGAAAACCCCGATCATTCATTCTACATTGATAACATCATCAAACTGATTAAACTGGGTGTTCATCCCGCGGTACAAGTGGAAGTAAGCTTCAAAACAGGATGTTATGTACAAGGACCACTTGGATTAATACTTTTATACAAACCTGAAGCAGCAGCTGATTTACTTGAAGCTGGTGCAGTACCTATAGGTTATACTCCATCTGCCTATTTCTACCCCACAGGTTATCATCCTTATGAGCCACTGCTTAATAGGCACCTCAGCAAATGGCTGTTTAGTATACAAACTATTTCTGCGAAGGTAGTTAATG
>JABDFQ010000038.1 GCA_013286495.1 Gammaproteobacteria bacterium
GATCCTTCGCGCAAAAGCAAGAGCCGCGCTCAGGATGACAGATGACTCACCTCTCTCCCCTCGCCAGTTGCATTTTTCTATATTATGATACGACGCGATCAAATGCGGCATACAAGGAAAAAACATCATGGCGATTCATCAGCTGAAATTAATTGGCCGTCGCGAAATTGCGCGCAACACCACCGAATTCAAATTTAACAAACCAGCGAATTTTACTTTTATTCCCGGACAATACGCCGGTTTTACACTCATTAATCCAGGCGTTACCGATGTGCGCGGTGTGACACGCCGCTTTTCTCTCGCCAATATTCCTGATGATGATTTTATTGCAATCGCCCTGCGCATCATTGAACCTTCTGCGTACAAACGTTTGTTAAATCAGCTCGTCATTGGTGATGAAATCAAATTTGCAGGACCCACAGGCAATTTTATTTTACCGAATGAAACCAATACGCCTGTGATATTGATTGCAGGTGGCATTGGCATTACACCTTTCTACAGCATGATACGTGAAGCCAGCAAATATAAATCTCCCCGAGACATTACACTTTTTTATGGCAATCAAACCCGCGAAGAAAGTGCTTATCTTGATGAGTTATACACATTACAAAAAGAAAACCCGCATTTTAATTTTATTCCCACGCTCGCTGTACCTGATGATCATTGGCAAGGTGAAACAGGATTTATCAGTGATATCATGATCAGAAAATATGTGCCGGATTTGCAAAAACCTTTTTACTATGTATGTGGATCATCTGTGATGGTGACGACATTACAGGAAACACTGGCAGAAATGGGAATTAATGAAGACAACATTAAAGTTGAAGATTTCCCCGGATATTAATCAGAGGTAGACAACATGAACAAGCAGGAATATTTGCAATCACTTGCAAATGAAGTCTCTACATTAAAAGAAACCGGTTTATTCAAACCAGAACGTATCATCACTTCACCGCAACAAGCCCTCATTACCTTGCAGGATGGTAGCAGTGTTATTAATTTATGCGCGAATAATTATTTGGGACTTGCTGATAATCCTGATTTAATCACCGCAGCCAAACAATCGCTGGACGAATATGGTTATGGCATGTCATCAGTACGTTTTATATGCGGCACACAATCGATACACAAAAAACTTGAAGATAAACTCAGTGAATTTCTCGGCATGCAGGATACGATTTTATATTCATCCTGTTTTGATGCGAATGGCGGATTATTTGAAACCTTGCTCAGTGAAAATGATGCCATTATCAGTGATGCATTAAATCATGCGAGTATCATTGATGGTATCCGTCTCTGCAAGGCCAAGCGATTTCGTTATAACAATAATGATATGCAAGACCTCGAAACAAAATTACAGGAAGCGAAAGATTGTCGTGTGAAATTAATTGCAACCGATGGTGTATTTTCCATGGATGGAATTGTTGCGAATCTCCCAGCCATTTGTGATCTTGCTGATCAATACAATGCATTTGTGATGGTAGATGATTCGCATGCCGTTGGCTTCATGGGAAAACATGGACGTGGCACACATGAATATCATCACGTCATGAAACGCGTTGATATTATCACCGGCACATTAGGAAAAGCTTTAGGTGGTGCATCCGGTGGTTATACCAGTGGACACAAGGAAATCATTGCATGGTTGCGACAACGTTCGCGTCCTTATTTATTTTCCAACACACTCGCACCTACCATTGCGGCGACTTCCGTTCGCGTACTGGAATTATTGCAGGCCAACACACAATTGATTCAGAAAGTGCATGGCAATAGCACTTATTTTCGCAGCGAAATGCAAAAACTTGGTTTTCAATTAGTGCCGGGTGAGCATCCCATTATTCCTGTCATGCTGGGTGATGCAAAACTTGCAAGCACCATGGCAGAAAAAATGTTGCAGGAAGGCGTGTATGTGATTGGCTTTTCTTACCCGGTTGTACCGCAAGGCAAAGCACGTATTCGCACACAAATGTCTGCAGGACACGACAAGCATCATCTGGATAAAGCCATTCACGCATTTGAAAAAGTGGGACGTGAATTAGGCATAGTGGGGAAACAGCAGCATGAAAGCACTCGTTAAAACAAAACCAGAAACTGGTATCAGTTTGCAGGATGTTCCTGTTCCAGTCATGGGACACAGTGATGTTCTGATCAAAATTAAAAAAACCTCGTTCTGCGGTACCGATATGCACATTTATAACTGGGATGAATGGGCGCAGAAAAATATACAATTACCTTTGCTGCTCGGACATGAATTTTACGGTGAAATTGTTGATATTGGCGAAGAAGTAAAAGAATGGTTCAAAATCGGTGATCGTGTTTCAGGTGAAAATCATATTTCCTGTGGACATTGTCGCAATTGTCGTGCTGGTCGTGCGCATATTTGTCGTGTGAATATTAGTGTCGGCGTAACACGTGAAGGTTGTTTTGCCGAATATCTGGTGATACCTGCGAGTAATGCTTATCGCGTTCCTGATGCTATCCCGGATAATGTCGCTGCCATTTTAAATCCGCTGGGAAATTCCGTGCATACTGCGCTTGCATTCAACCTGGTCGGTGAAGATGTATTGATTACGGGTGCAGGTGCAACGGGTGTCATGGCTGCTGCCATTGCAAGACATGTTGGCGCGCGTCATGTTGTTGTAACGGATGTGAATGATTATCGTCTCGCGATGGCAAAAAAAATGGGAGCAACGGTTGCGATTAATCCTGCTGATACCTTACTGGATGATGTGATGAATCATTTAGGTATGGTGGAAGGATTTGATATTGGTCTTGAAATGTCTGGTCATCCGCAAGCATTTAACAACATGATCAAACACATGAACCATAATGGCAAAATTGCGATGCTGGGATTTGTGCCGAGTGATACTGGTATTAACTGGAATGACATCATCATGAAAGGCATGACGATCAAAGGCATATATGGTCGTGAAATGTATGATACCTGGTACAAGATGATTACCATGCTGCAAAGCGGCCTCAATGTTTCACCGATTATTACCAATGAATTTGCTGCTGATGATTACAAGCAGGCATTTGATCTGATGCAATCCGGACAGTCGGGGAAGATCATTTTAAATTGGGAGTAAATGCGGAGTCCGAGGGGTCGCATCTCGACTTCACCCTTTGCACCTAATCAAAGGGTGAAGTCGAGATGCGACCCCAAGATCTGAATACACGCGACGAAAAAATGAAATCCGCGATCAACTACAACGCATTGCTGGTTACAAGAAAAAACTCGGTCGTTATGCGCAATTGCAAGATAAAATCAAAACTGAAGAGGAACAAGAAGAGTTCAATCTCCTGAATCCAGAGAATTATCGTAACTGGATTATTAACTCAGAAAATGCAATACAAGCTGCCGAATCAAAAATTTTCGACATAAAAAATAAGCTTCCAGAAATAGTTCATACATTTAATGTCTTCCTGGAAAAACTTGAAGTGTCTGATACAAATGTAGTGGTAGGTTTAATTGGTGACACAATGGCAGACCGTGGTGCCGCTGACTATTTCACATTAAAATTTCTCGATTTGTTAAGCGATAATGATCTGCGCATCATGATCTCCAATCATGATATGGAATTTATTACAGCGTATGAAAACCTTTCGAAGAACGGTGCCTTTTTACCAAAAGGTGATGTCATTAATACAGATAAACCATCGTTTTTTGCTCTAAAAGCTTTTCTGGATGAAGGTATTATCACCAAAAACGAGTTACTGGATTTAATTAACAAAGCATATAAACCTGCTTTAAAAGTGCTTGATTACACCCTGAACGATAACAGTATAAATTTATTTACGCATGCACCTATCCGCTTTGATACCATCGAAAAAATTGCGAATAAATTGCAGGTTAGCTACGATGATTCAAACCCGACACAATTAGGACTCACCATTGAAAAAATAAATATTAAATTTCAGCATGCTGTGAATCTTGATCAGGTGAGTGAACTATGCAGTAGCGCAGGTGTTGTTAGTGCAACAAACATGCCGCTTGATTCCATTGATACTCACCCTCTTGTTAACATCATCTGGAATCGTCTGGATAAAGGTGGTTTGGATATAAAAACAGATACGCCAGAAGCGAGACCCGAATCCAAAAATGAATTTTATATTAATTACATTCACGGCCATGATGATACCCAAAGTAAATTGTCACATGTTTTAAATCTGGATACAGGCCTTGGAAAAGAATCGCCTGCACAACAACTTGTAAAAATTAAAGATGCTGAAAATGAAATCGAGACCAATGGAGCAGAGAAAGATAAAGCGCAACATTATCTTGCGGATATCAGAAATTACAAGGTGCTTGATTCGAGTTTGAAAGGATTGGATCAGACATACAGGTTAAATAAATTAACTGAAGCTGCGATTGATGAATATAAATTAAAGCGAAAAAATCTTATTGGTTTATTTTCCAAAAGTTTTGATTACAGCAGAGGAGAGAAACGCGCGGATTATTATTTATATTTATTAAAAACATGCACGACATCATTCATGCAATTAGCAACGATATATGCCTTATTTGCCAGCGAAATGGGAAAACATTTGAAAGAGTTTGTATGTAGGGGAATAGGATTTCATGAGGTTGAAAAAGTGAAGGTTATTTTTCAGGAAGAAATCATCAAGCAGTTGCATAACATTTACGATGATAAATCCGAATTTAATCAGGCGTTAGATAATCTTAATAAAAATTTTATTGGAAAAATTGTCAAGCTCACTAATTCTAAAAAACCGGTTAAATCAGAAGATATTAATAAGTTGATGAGTGATTTTTCGCTTGTTGAAAAAACCGGGACCATGGATGAAAACTTGCGCTCGTTTTCTAGTAACGGTATGTAGCAGGTATCTGTCATCCTGAGTGTGTGGCGGAGAGCTGTCATCCTGAGCGCGGCTCTTG
>JABDFQ010000039.1 GCA_013286495.1 Gammaproteobacteria bacterium
GCAGCTTCACAGCTTCGAGGAAATTTTCTTCTTCTGCGGTGAGATTATTATCATGAACATTTGCACGATTGAAGAAATTACTAAACGCGTTGGCATAACCTTCATTTGCTGCAATAAGAATATCTTTTTTATGTTGTGGCAGAGAATCATCTTGCGGATTGGCTTTTACTAATTTCGCAACAGATTCAGCTGCAGCTTTCACTGCTTCAATTTTCACAGTGACAATCACCTCATTCGTCTCTTTACTATCTTCAACAAACGTTGCTTGCCACTGATATTCTGTATCAATCAAATCAGCTTTGTTGTCATAAATCTTCTGCATTTCTGACTGAATCGCTTCACCAAGATCATCATTTTTGATGGCAGCATTAAAATGCTGTTCATCATTATTGTCGTAACGATAATTAATTTTATGCGCATCATTCTCAGTCGCCAGACATTCAGGGCGTTCACTTGTTTTTGATTGCAACCACAGCTGACATTGCAACAATTGCGCTACAGAACGTCGTTGCGGCGAACTCGGCATGACACCCTGTTGGTGATGATAAAGTTTGTAAGTAGCAATAGCTGTATTTTGTTGTTCATTCCACCAGCCATCAAATAATGCTTTAAGTTCTTTTTCTTCTAATTTTGCAGCCGATTTTTCTGCAAAAATCTCATTCCATTGCGCCAGGATCTGGCCGCATTCATTTTTAGGAAATTCACCAAACCTCACATAATTGTTTGCAGCTTTAATATCATTTTCATTAAATCCAAATTTCAATCCAGATTGAGCAATCAATCGTGCGCAGAATTCTTCGAATAATCTTTTCTTGACTGCATCCTTGTATGCACCTGCATATTGGTTTGCGCCAAGATGCGCGCATTCACGTAACGCAGGCGCACAGATGTCGCGTAATAAATAATACAGCGCACAATTTTTTATCGCGGTGATTTCATTAACATCCGGTGCGGGGGAGATAACAGATTGTTGCTGCGGAACGAGTCGCATTAATTCAAGGATGGCAGCTTTCAGATTTTTATTCTGATAATTAAATTCAATTCCTTTTTTGTTGAACTGAGCAGCAATTTCACGCAGCAAATGATGTTTGATCATTCTGCCAGTGGAAGTATTTTCGGTGAGATCGCCAGATAAAATGCCGTGAATAAATTCCAGCATCACAACATGGTAAAAACAATTGTTGTCGCCTGGTACTTTCACATCATGAAATTGTGAGTGGCTCATATGCGCCCCGTTTTTTAGAATATTGAAAATTAAAATCGAATAATGAGCAAAAGTATATAATTTCAAGCTTAAAACAATCTTAAACGTATCAATTATTGAACAATTATATTCACGCTGATTTTTGTTTCATGACCAACTGATTGATTCCCAATTTGGCGAGTTCCAGCATCTGGTTTAATTCATTCTGATCAAATGTTCGTTTTTCAGCCGTTCCCTGAATTTCAATGAAGCCACCATTTTCTGTCATGACCACATTCATGTCGGTTTCAGCGCTGGAATCTTCAATATAATCAAGATCGAGAATCGCCTGACGCTGATGAATGCCGACGGAAATTGAGGCGACATATTGCAGAAATGGTTTGGTCGTAATTTTTCCAGCCTGCTGCAATTTGCTGATGGCATCGTGCAATGCCACACAACCGCCGGTAATCGATGCAGTGCGTGTGCCGCCATCTGCCTGAATCACATCGCAATCGATGACAATCGTATAACCATCCAGTTGAGCAAGATCGACCGCAGCGCGTAAAGAACGACCAATTAAACGTTGTATTTCCTGTGTGCGGCCAGTTTGCTTGCCTTTGGCAGCTTCACGTTGCATGCGATCATGCGTTGAGCGCGGCAACATACCGTATTCTGCTGTTAACCAGCCGCTACCAGAATCTTTGAGAAATGGAGGCACGCCAGGTGTAATGCTCGCGGTACACAAGACTTTGGTATCACCAAATTCAATTAATACAGAACCTTCTGCGTGCTTTGTGTAGTTGCGGGTAATGCGTATTTCACGCAACTCATGATTCGCGCGTTGATTAGCTCGCATAAGGTTTCTCCTGTAAAAAGAAGCCGATTATTCTCTTCACCCCAAGGGTTGTAAAGCACTTAAGTGACCCCATATAGCAAGCCAACGAAAAAAATCAGGAGGTGTTGCATGGCAGAATTGCATGGCACGACGATTGTATCCGTACGTCGTGGCGGAATGGTGGCAGTCGGTGGAGATGGCCAGGTTTCCCAGGGTCCAACCATCATGAAAGGCAACGCTAAAAAAGTTCGTCGTCTTTATAACAACAAAGTGTTAGCAGGATTTGCTGGTGGAACAGCAGATGCTTTTACTTTATTTGAACGATTCGAAGCGAAACTCGAAGCACATCAAGGACATCTTGTGCGTGCAGCAGTTGAATTAGCGAAAGATTGGCGCACCGATCGCATGTTGCGACGACTGGAAGCCATGTTGATTGTGGCTGATACCAAAGCATCATTAATTATTTCTGGTAATGGTGATGTAATCGAACCAGAGAATGGTTTGCTTGCCATTGGTTCGGGTGGTGCGTATGCAAAATCTGGCGCCCTTGCCTTGCTTGAAAACACAGAATTAGATGCACGTACTATCACTGAAAAAGCGCTTTCCATCGCAGCATCCATCTGTGTTTACACAAACAACAATTTTACGATTGAAACATTGAGTGCATAACTATGTCACAAGCGAGAAAAATGATTATGGTAGAAACTCCACACACTCCAACTCCAAAAGAAATTGTCAGCGAACTTGACAAACATATTATTGGACAAGCAGATGCAAAACGCGCAGTTGCTGTTGCATTACGTAATCGCTGGCGTCGTATGCAGATTCCATCGCCAATGCGTGATGAAATCATGCCAAAAAATATTTTGATGATAGGGCCGACAGGCGTGGGTAAAACTGAAATTGCACGACGTCTTGCAAAATTGGCTGATGCACCTTTCATCAAAGTGGAAGCCACCAAATTTACAGAAGTCGGTTATGTTGGACGCGATGTCGAATCGATTATTCGTGATCTTGCAGACATGGCGATCAAGATGATACGTAGTCGCGAAGTTGCGAAAGTGCAGGAAGCAGCAGAAGAAGCTGCAGAAAATCGCATATTAAATGCATTATTGCCACCACCACGCATGCCATTTGCGGGTGAACCACATGAACCGCCAGCAGAAGATAGTGGTGCACGCAGTATGTATCGCAATAAATTACGTGCAGGTGAGCTGGATGATAAAGAAATTGAAATTGAAGTTTCTGCTACGAGTGTTGGTGTTGAAATCATGGCGCCGCCTGGCATGGAAGAAATGACTAGTCAGTTACAAAACATGTTTCAGAATATGAATTCTGATCGCAAGAAAACACGCAAGTTTAAAATTGCGGCAGCGAAAAAAATTCTGCGGGAAGAAGAAGCTTCGAGATTAATCGACGAAGAAAAAATTAAAGCAACTGCCATTGAAAGTGTCGAACAAAATGGCATCGTATTTGTTGATGAAATTGACAAGATTGCCAAACGTTCTGAATATGCTGGTGCAGATGTTTCGCGTGAAGGCGTGCAACGTGATTTATTGCCATTGATTGAAGGTTCAACGGTGACAACAAAATACGGTATGGTACGCACCGATCACATTTTATTTATTGCATCGGGCGCTTTTCATTTTGCCAAACCATCCGATTTAATTCCTGAATTACAAGGTCGATTGCCAATTCGTGTCGAATTAAAATCCTTGTCGACAGATGATTTTGTAAAAATTCTCACTGAACCTGAAGCAGCATTGACTGAGCAATATCGTGCATTGATGGCAACAGAAGGTGTGAAAATTAATTTCATTGAAGATGGTGTCAGACGTATTGCAGAAATCGCCTTTCATGTAAATGAGCGCGTTGAAAATATTGGCGCACGACGTTTGCATACCGTGATGGAAAGATTGCTGGAAGAAGTTTCCTATGCCGCATCAGAAATGCAAAATGAAGCAATTGATATCAATGCTGAATATGTGAATAATCGATTACAAGCGTTAGTGAAGGATGATGATTTAAGCAGCTACATTTTATAAGGACGAATCATGAATACCACTCTGGACAAGGCAGGTTTGAAAAAAGCAGCAGCAGAAGCGGCAATGGAATATGTCAAGGATGATATGGTGGTTGGCGTTGGCACAGGCAGTACAGTGGAATTTTTCATTGATGCCTTGCAAGCTGTCAAACATAGAATTGAAGGAGCAGTTGCCAGTTCTGTTGCAACAGCAAACAAGTTAAAAGCCTTGTCCATTCCTGTGATTGATCTTAATTCAGTAACGGATTTGCCTTTGTATGTTGATGGTGCAGATGAAGTAAATGCTGCGCGACAAATGATTAAAGGCGGTGGTGGTGCGTTAACACGCGAAAAAATTATTGCAACTGTCGCCAAAAAAATGATTTGCATTGCAGATGAAAGTAAATTTGTGGATTTGTTGGGAAGCTTTCCGGTTGCAGTGGAAGTGATTCCATTGGCGCGTAGTTATGTTGCGCGACAAATTGTTTTATTAGGTGGTGATCCAGTTTATCGCGAAGGATTTGTGACGGATAACGGCAACGTTATTCTTGATGTATATCATTTGAAATTGCTCGAACCGAGAATGATGGAAGAAAAATTAAAAAGCATAGTGGGTGTAGTTGAAAGCGGCGTTTTTGCGAAACGCACTGCTGATGTTGTGTTGCTTGCCTCACAGGATGGTGTGCGGAAGATATAGACGAAGAGTTGTGATCATGTGCGCGCGCAGCTGTGATGATGGGCGCGGAGAGC
>JABDFQ010000040.1 GCA_013286495.1 Gammaproteobacteria bacterium
AAACACCGTAAGCAATAGAGCGATAAATTGATTTGCCATTCTCATGAGACATCCTCCGTGATGAAAAAGAATCTAATTATACTGCCTAAGACGAAATTGCAAAATTCATTTTACTCTCGCAATTGAAAAACATATGATTGTGCGGCATTTAAACTATCGCGATATGCAGGAGGCTAGAATAATGAGTCAGTTTTTCACTCGTCGTAAACTTTCGACAGCAATTTTTTTATTATCACAACCCTTTATCACCTTTTCCGTCTTTGCTGCCGGTTTTCAGATTAATGAAATCAGTCCAGCGCTTCAAGGCGATGCCACCGCAGGTTCAGCAGCAGCAAATAATGATGTTTCTGCCATGCTAATCAACCCGGCCACGCTTGCTTCACTGAAAAGAAATCAGATTTATATTGGTGCGAGCGAAATTCTGCCGCGTATTGATATGTCAGATGCATCCGCCATACACACCATCAATATTCCTGGTGATCCACCAAGCAATATCTCCGCTGAAGTGCTGGGTGAAGATTCACAAGGTAATATTTCCCAGGGAGCGTTTGTTCCGACTGCCTACTTTGGCATTCGTATTAATCCATGTCTGGTTGCCGGTTTATCGATAACAGCTCCATTTGGCTTGAAGACACATTATGACAATGACTCAGTAGTGCGTTTCGCAGCCGATTATAGCGCCGTACAAACCGTTAATATTGCACCAGCTATTGCATGGTCTTTTAATCAATACTGGGATGTGGGTGTGGGTTTTCAGGCACAGTTCATGAAAGCAACTTTTTCCAATTATAACGGCGCCTACACGGGCATCAGTGAAGTCGATGCGTTTATCGCCAGCACACAACCAACATTGCTGGATGCTCATGGCTGGGGTTATGGCTTTACACTTGGCGCAGTCTTCAAGCCATTTCCATCCACACGAATTGGTTTAGGGTTCCGTTCACAAATCTCTGAACAATTGCGCGGTAATGGCGATCAATTCGTTGTACCAGGTGATATTTCACTTGCGCCATCCCAGGAATTTCCTTCCAATGCACACACTTCCGTGTCTGGTGCGATAAAAACACCAGCTGTATTAAATCTGAGTGCCGCACATGATTATTACCGCTGGACATTTAAAGGTACGGTGCAAATGAATTTCTGGCAAACCTTCAACCAGATCAGCATCAACATGCCAGATGCGTTTGCAACGAACAGCACCATTCCCACGCACTGGCAAAATACGTGGTTTGCAGCATTGGGCGCAGAATATCGTATTACACCTTGCATCACCTTGCGTGGCGGTGTGGCATATGATGAAACACCAACACGTGATGAATACCGTGATCCACGTATTCCTGATAGTGACCGCTATTGGGCAAACCTGGGTGCCACCTGGAAACTCAATGAATGCTGGTCGTTTGATGCTGCGTATTCGCACATTTTCATGAATGGACAAACTGTCGATGTGACACAGCTTTCCGGCACCAATCCAATCGCCACTATTCCTCTGGAAGAAAATGAAGTGTATGCGAAATATCATGGTCATGCTGATGTGGTTGCTCTCGCAGTCCGATTCAGCTTTTAACAAGGAGAAAGAATATGTTTAAAAGATTTATTAAACCCCTGCTTTCACTATTTGCTGCATGTTTATTGTGGCAAAGCAGTAGTTTTGCTTTGCAGTTTTATCAGATCAACCATATTTATTTTTTTGGCGATAGTCTAAGTGATAGCGGTTTTAATGATTTATGGCCAACTGTTGGTAATCCACCTTTCTTACCACCGTTACCGCCAGGCAAGGCACCAACATTTACCACATTTCGGGGTTACATATGGTCGCAGTATATCGCGCATGACATCAAAGGAATTACCTTACCTGTTTATCCAGGTCCAACTCCTGGAGATGTCATCACGAATAACAGTTGCTGTGTAGTGCCTGGATTTAGCTCGGGTACATTGAATGGCTTTGATTATGCAGCCGGTGGCAGCACAACCGCAGGACCTGGCTTTATGGAAACCTGGGCTCCTTCGTTATATAAACAAGTGCAAACGTTTTTAACCACACCTAATCGTGTTGTTTATCCCAATGACGTTTTCTTCATCTGGGAAGGCGCGAATGATATCTTAACGACCTTGCTTGTCACCAACAGCCTGCCTGCCTTGTTACAGACAGCGCAAACTGCTGCTGCCAATATTGCCATCGATGTGTATGCATTAAGTCGTGCAGGCGCGCAGCGTTTTGTGATTATGAGTTTGCCTAACATTGGACGTGCACCACTGATTACTGTGATGGAAGATCCTGTCACTGTCGGACAAGTAAAAAATCTTTCCTTTACGTTTGATGGCATGTTAAACCAGGCGCTAGGTTTAATTCCTGGTCGGCAAAATTTGAAAATTGTTTATGTCAATGTTTATACCTTACTGGATACTGTCATTGATTTTTCAAACGCCGGCAAACCTTACTATGTTTTAGGTCAGCCATTTTTATTTACGAATACAAAAGATCCTGTGTGCGGATTCACGACACCTGCTGTTTATTGCACATCAGGTTCAAATGGCTATATTTTCGCTGATCTATTGCATCCCACGGATACCGCTCATCGTCTGATTTCATTGCAAGTGGAAACAGCGATTTTGACGAAGCTGAAATAACAAGCATCAATAAGGTGATCAGGCTTGCTTGATCACCTTATCTTCTTCCTGCAACATCACTAATCCTTTTTCATATAATTCACGCTGATTTGTTGTTAATTGATCAGCTTCTTGCGCTGTTAAAGCCAATGGCAACAAAGGCAGCAAAGAAGAATGCGTAATATAAAAATCACTTTGATCCGCAATATTCTGACGATAATACGTTCCACCATAACCAATAAATCTTGTTACCAGTTCACGCACGGCAAGATCGTTCAAACCATCTCCCATATACAACAGATGGGAATGCTGCATTTTCAATTGTTCTGCAATAATGCGTTTGCCATGATTGTGTATGAGTGGCGAGCTTCTATCAAAATCCAGATAATTTCCCTGTTCATCAAACTGTATATCAACTGCAAAAATATTTGCTGATGGAATTTGCAATAATTCTGCAAAACGTGCAACAGCAGGCAATAATCCTGCAGAGAGAATATAAATTGGTTTGCCTAGTGCTCGTAAAAGTGTGATGACTTCCTGCGATTCTGGCGAACGTTGCTGGAAATAATCATCGCCCAGTTGCAGCATTTGTTTTTTAATCGGACGAACCAGTTCCAGTCGTTTTTGAAAAACCTCGGGATTAATGCCAGTTTGCGTCATCGCCTCCGCTGTTAAAACTTTAACCGCATGCGCAATCTCTTCACCTGCACTGAGCGCTAATGCATCAATGCCTTCGATGGCACTTAATGTTCCATCACAATCAAATAGAATTGCATCAAGGGGTTCATCTAATTGCCAATTGAAATAATTCACTTTAATGACACCGTGCATAACTGAATGACTATGTATATTATGTGACGAATATAAAAATGGAAAGGATAAAAAAATGTTTAAAATACAGGTTTTAAATCCCATTGCAGCCATTGGCCTTGATCAATTTCCAGCTGATTTATACACACTTTCATCCGATACGACTGATCCAGATGCCATGCTGGTGCGCTCGTATAATCTCAATCACGCAACCATTCCTGATTCTGTAAAAGTCGTAGGACGTGCAGGAACTGGCACGAATACCATTCCTGTTGCAACCTTATCAAAACGTGGAATTCCTGTACTGAATACACCTGGTGCAAATGCCAATGCAGAACGGGAATTAGTCATTGCTGGCATGTTATTAAGCGGTAGAAATATTTGTAAAGCCTGGGAATATGTTAATGGCTTACAAAGTGAAGGCGAAGCCATGGAAAAGGAAATTGAGCAAAATAAAAAACAATTTGCTGGATTTGAATTGATGGGAAAAACCTTGGGCATTGTCGGCCTTGGCAGTATTGGTGTGAAAGTCGCAAATACTGCTATTAGTCTTGGCATGCGCGTCATGGGTTATGATCCAGCGATTACTGTTAAACATGCGTGGGAATTATCCGCCAATGTGCAGCGCGAACATAGCCTTGAAACCTTGCTTGCACAAGCGGATTTTGTAACATTTCATGTGCCATTGATGGATGCAACGAAGAATTTGCTTAATGCAACACGCATTGCATTATTGAAAAAAAATGCTGTGATACTTAATTTTTCACGTGAAGGAATTATTGATAATCAGGCTTT
>JABDFQ010000041.1 GCA_013286495.1 Gammaproteobacteria bacterium
AAGATATAAAAGTCAAGAGGTATAATGTCAACAAAGAACTGAAACAAGTTGATGCATTATTTGCCGAAATCGCAAAGGACAAAAGTTTGCCGACTTTTGTTGAGCACGTATTCCTTTGCATTGTTCTTGGTACGTCAGAGCACGTAAATTTGAAAGCGATGTATCCGAGTTTACACGGCAGGTTGAGTAAATGGGTGACGGTGCATAACAGGAAAATACTATCGTTGCACAAGACACGCTAACTGCTGTCTATTTCCCGCCAACTGATTTCTTCTGCTTTTTAGAGAACTCCATCTCATGCGCCAGTAGGGTATGTAATTTAGGGTATATATTTTGTATATTGGTTTTTAAAATTACACAGAGTTTTAAAATCGAATGACAGTCCGGTATTGTTTTTCCATTTTCCCAATTGGTAATCGCATGTTCATTTTTTAGGCCGATCATTTTTGCCAATTTCTTTTTGTCGATTCCGGCGAGTGCAATGAGTTCCGCTAATTTATTGCCCTTAATTCCTTTTGAATATTTTTTCATAAAAATGGGTGTGCTTAACAAATATGCTTTTATTGTCTCAAACCTGAGAGCATCTTGTCAAGAGTGCATATTCACTTCTGTATCTTTTTCCTGGCTTACCTGCTTAACAAAGACCTGCGAAAATGATAGTATGAGGGAGCAAGACAAAGGTTATGACAACATTGGTTTACCAGTCGAATCTAAAGAGGGAGAGCGTGGGCCTTTGTCTTGCAGCAAAGCCAATGTACGCTCTCCCTCTTTGGAATATTACTATACGACTTCACCCGAGAGATTGAATAGAGCATTTGACATTCTTTTCGAGGTAGTGATTAAAAGACAAAATCTATGAACCCGACAAAACTTATCGCAACATACTCAAGAGTTTCAACCGCCCGACAAGAGGAGGAGCAAACAATCAAAACCCAACTTTTGGTTTTGAAAGAATTTGCCGAAAAAAATGGATACACAGTTGTCAAAGAATATACCGATGAAGGTTGGAGTGGCGATATTCTCGCAAGACCTTCACTTGATGAACTACGCACAGATGCTAAAAAAAAGATTTGGCAGGGTGTATTAATGTATGATCCTGATAGATTAGCTCGAAGGTATTCATATCAAGAGCTCGTGACCGATGAATTGCGTGAAGCTGGAATTGAAGTCATCTTTGTTACAGTGTCAGGTCCTAAAAACAGTGAAGATAAAATATTGCACGGAGTACGAGGATTGTTTGCAGAATATGAGAGAACTAAAATATCAGAACGTTTTAGACTTGGAAAATTAAGAAAAGTTAAAGAAGGCCATGTTTTGGTAAGTGAAGCCCCGTATGGATATAGATACATTCCAAAACAAGATACCAAGCAAGGATACTATGAAATAAATGCTGAAGAAGCGAAAGTGGTGAATGATATTTTTCGTTGGGTATCAGAAGATGGGCTGACACTAAGAAAAATTGTAAGAAAATTGCAATTTAATGGGGTGTTACCAAGAAAGAATAAAAATGGTGTCTGGAGTACAAGTACACTGAGTACGCTCCTGAGAAATACAACTTATATTGGCGAGGCGGTTTGGGGAAGTACTTATGCAGTTATCCCCGAAAAGCCACTGAATGTGAATAAGTATCGGAAAATGAAAAAAACGAGTAAGAAAGCAAGACCAAAGGAGGAATGGATAAAAATTCCTGTACCGGCAATAATT
Organism: Gammaproteobacteria bacterium; assembly: GCA_013286495.1. Lineage (GTDB taxonomy): Bacteria > Pseudomonadota > Gammaproteobacteria > DSM-16500 > DSM-16500 > Aquicella. The sequence continues at coordinate 1,705 of JABDFQ010000041.1, forward strand.
GAGGCAAGTACGTTTCAGATAGTACAAGATACCCTTAGAGCCAACCTTGTCCATGCCAGGCGAAATAAAAAAAATGAATATTTATTAGCAAATAAAATATTTTGTGCCTGTGGAAGACGCAGAACTGGTGAAGGTCCGCAACACGGTAAATTCCTATATTACAGATGCTCTGATCGCGTACGATCATTTCCATTGCCGGCCAATTGTGATTTGAAGGGTATAAACGCAAGGATTGCAGATCAACTGGTCTGGGACAAAGTTGTAGAGTTAATGTGCTCTCCAGATTTAATAATTGAACAGTTAGAAAAATGGGTTGATAAAAAACAAGCTCAGGTCGGCTTGTCATTTATTGACATAAAAGAAAACGAGAAAGAAATTAGCAAGTTAAAAGAACACGAGGATAGATACGCAAAAGCCTATGGTGCGGGACTGTTCACTGTGGAAAAACTACATGAGTATATTACTCCAATACGCGAAAAGATATTATGCATTCAGTCAAAAAATTTAGAAGCCCAGAATTCAAATGATAATACCGGTAGAATTCCTCCATCAAAACAGGCTATTAAGGATTTCGCTGTAAATACAGTAGGAATATTTAAAGACTTGAGTTTTCAAGCGAGAAGAGCCATAATACTGCTTGTCGTCGATAAGATTATTGGAAAGCCGGGGGAAATACATGTTTTTGGAATTATCCCGATAAATGAAAATGTCCAGTTGTTCCCTTGCTATAGGAATCGTCAAGACACAAATCGACATGCCGAAGCTAGTATTATTCCATTTGAGTTTACTATAAACTTGCCCCCTCCGTTAAAAAGTGGAGTTGATTATGGCTTTAAAAAAAGAAATTGAGCTTGTTGTAAATCGACCCAATTACTTCGGCTCCCCAATCCGTTGTAATTTCCTCATCCGTATTCACAACGGAGTACTTCTCCCGTCTATATTCCTGCCGTAATTTTCTATAAGCTTTGTTTATGGAACAAAGCGACATCACGCCGATTGGCATTACCAACTACAGAAATACAAACCTGAAATTCGGCATAAAAGACCGGGATAGGCTACAACATATTTACGTCATTGGTAAATCAGGAACCGGAAAGAGTACGCTATTAGAAAACATGGCCATCTCTGACATTGAACGTGGCAATGGCTTGTGCATCTTAGATCCCCATGGAGATATAGCAGAAGATATTTTAAAGTACATACCAAAAGAGAGAATAAAGGATTTGATATATTTCAATGCAACCGACCAGGATAAGCCAATAGCATTCAATCCACTTAAAGGTATCCACCCAAAATACCATCATCTTGTGGCCTCTGGAATAGTTTCTACTTTTAAAAAAATATGGTCAGAAAGTTGGGGGCCAAGAATGGAATATATACTTCGCTTTACCTTGCTTACACTATTATGTGTACCGGACGCAACTCTATTGGATATTCAGCCATTATTAACAGATAAAGAAAAACGAGAACAGTTCCTTTCCCATGTTACAGAAGAAAGTATTCTATCATTCTGGCATAATGAGTTTGGTAAATATTCACCAACACTGCGAAATGAAGCAATTGCTCCCATTCTAAACAAGACCGGTTTGTTTATAACCTGTGCTCCACTGAAAAATATTGTTGGACAGAAAACAAATAGTTTTCGGCTACAGCAGGTTCTTGATACAGGAAAGATATTGATTGTAAATCTCAGTAAAGGACAAATAGGGGAAGATGCATCTTCACTCTTAGGCGCAATGCTTATTAACTCTATACAGCTTGCAGCGCTTCACAGAGCAAGCCTGCCTGAGCATACCCGTAAACCGTTTTATTTATATATAGACGAATGTCACAGCTTCGTCACCTTAGCTTTCGCCGGTATTTTGGCGGAGGCCAGGAAATATGGGCTGTCGTTATTTTTAGCCCACCAGTATATTGACCAGCTTGATGAACGGGTACGAGCTGCTATATTCGGGAATATAGGTACAATCATTGCCTTTAGGGTTGGGGCTCCCGATGCGGAATTATTGGCTAAAGAATTTTATCCGGTGTTTAGTCAAGATGATTTCGTAAATCTTCCACGGTATGCTATGTACTTAAAGCTTATGATTGATGGAACTGCTTCACAGCCGTTTAGTGCAAAAACGGTTGCAAAAATG
>JABDFQ010000042.1:0-1224 GCA_013286495.1 Gammaproteobacteria bacterium
CGCATTTCATAACCATTGTTGATGGTGATGGGCATGATCGGTGCATGGGGAAAAATAAAACGGATAGCGGATGCGGTGCGTGTATTTAATTCTGTGGCAACCGGAACAAAATCATTACCATCTGCACCAAGACCGTGCAGCCAGATAATGCTGTATTTTGCTGGTAAATCAGGCTCAATTTCGATACACGATAAAATTTCTGCATTATTCATCATATGCTTAATCCGCTTGCTTAATAGAGATGAAAAATAACATAATATCCAATTGCGTCAAACCGAATTCATCGCTGCAATTACAAGGGGAATCTTAATGAACAAATCACTTAAAACCGTTCTCGGTGTCACGTTGCTGGAAATCATGCTGGTGCTCGCGGTCGCTGCCATGATCATCGTTATGTCAGTACGTTATTATCAATCTGCAAATGCAACACAACAAGGCAACAGTCTCATGCAGCAATTTACTGCCATTGCAGCAGCGGCAGATAGTCTTGCTCAGGCAACAGGTACTTATACGGGTGGCAACGTTGGCACAGCTACCATCAAGGGGATTGTTGGAACAGCTGGCATGACCACGCCATGGGGCGATCAGATTACCATTGGTACAGTTTCTGCCACTACATTTGTGGTGAGTGCTGCTACTACACCCGTTGCAGTTTGTCAGTTGTTAACCTCCAAGCTTCAGGCTGGTGGACACTGGAGTGGTCTGACTGCTTGTGGAACGACTGGTACAGCTACTTTCAGCGCTACATACACTGCCAACGTCTAGTTTTTTTTCAGACAAAAAAAGGCAGGAATTATCCTGCCTTTTTGTTATCCGGGAATATTTATCGCATGTCTATCCGAAATACTCGTTCCTCTTATGGAAGTGTTGCCATTCTGTTTCACTGGTTAATTTTTATTTTGGTCGCCATCATGATTCCGCTGGGATATTTCATGGGCGATATTCCTGATGAGGCGATGCGCGGTCAGGCATTTAATTTTCACAAGGTGTTGGGTGTTTGTATTCTGATATTGATGTTGATGCGTGTGTCATGGGCATTTTATAGCGTCAAACCAGGATTGCCATTTCAGACTCCTCTTTGGCAACGCGTTTCAGAACGTTGCGTGCATTTTCTTTTGTATGCTGGATTAATTGTCATGCCGTTATCAGGATTAATTGGTTCGGTTGCAGCAGGCAGGCCACCACATATTTATGGCATTAACATCGAATTACCGATTTCGCTCA
>JABDFQ010000042.1:1234-3391 GCA_013286495.1 Gammaproteobacteria bacterium
GCCTTCAAGGAAATCCATGAACCATTGGCGATTATTCTGATCGTGCTGATTTGCATTCATATCCTCGCCGCGCTTTATCATCACTTCATCAAGCGTGATGATATTTTGCGAAGAATGATGGGGAGCGAGAGGAAGTGGTGAGCAAACGGGTGTGTGTAAGCAACAGGTGTATGTAAGCAAACAGGTGTGTCATTCCCGCGAAGGCGGGAACCTATCCATGGGTTCCCGCCTTCGCGGGAATGACACACCTGTTGCAATACCAATAGCAGACCTGCTGATCACCATGACACACCTGCTGACAACCTCACCCCACTCTATCCTTACCCTTCATCGCCAGCTGATTTTTCCCAGCCAGTGGATTGTTGAATTCGCAGCGATCCATGCCGGCGGCGCAATGCATATAACCGCTGACTTCATACCAGAAATGTTTTTTGCCTAACGTCGGATGGAAATTTTCCTTGGCGAGATACGCTTCGAGATTGGAGCCGGTTTTGTCGATGTAATAGCAATGAATACTGCCATGCTCAGTTTTATTATTTACCCATTCCGCTAGCGCAAACTGATCGACCAATTTTTTATATTGAACTTCGCGTGCGCCAACGAGTATCGTGCCTTCTTCGCTATCATAAATTTTCCAGCCATTCAGCGAATTATTTTTTATATCCTTGACGCTGGGACATCTGTCCGCAAAGCTCATTTGACATAACAGCAGCGTGCAACCAATAGCCATTAACTGTTTGAACATGCGTCCTTGCTCCTTCCCTTAATGATTAATATCGATAGTGATCAGGTTTAAATGGTCCGTCAACGGAAATGTTCAGGTATTGCGCTTGTTCTTTGCTGAGTGTCGTCAGGTTCGCGCCCAATTTTTGCAAGTGCAATTTCGCGACCATTTCATCCAGTTGTTTTGGCAATACATACACGCCAACGGGATATTTTTGCGTATGTTGCCACAGTTCAATTTGCGCGAGCACCTGATTGGTGAATGATGTCGACATCACAAAACTCGGATGACCAGTAGCACAACCCAGATTGACGAGACGACCTTCTGCAAGCACGATCAGGCGTTTGCCATCAGGAAAAATCACGTGATCCACTTGAGGTTTGATATTTTCCCACTGATATTGTTTTAACGAGGCAATATCAATTTCAGAATCAAAATGACCAATATTGCAGACGATGGCTTCATTCGGCATGCGTTGCATATGTGCATGTGTAATGACATTCACATTGCCAGTTGCTGTTACAAAAATATTACCAATGCCCGCAACCGCATCCATGGTGACAACGCGATAACCTTCCATTGCTGCCTGCAATGCGCAAATGGGATCGATCTCAGTGACAAGCACCGTTGCGCCAAAGGAACGTAATGCTTGCGCACAACCTTTGCCAACTTCGCCATAACCACAAACCACTGCGATTTTACCTGCGATCATCACATCAGTGCCGCGTTTGATACCGTCTATCAGCGATTCGCGACAACCATATAAATTATCAAACTTCGATTTGGTGACAGAATCATTCACGTTAATCGCTGGAACTTTTAATTCACCATGCTTGTGCATTTCATAAAGACGATGCACGCCGGTTGTGGTTTCTTCAGAAAGACCTTTTACATCTTTGAGCAAATGTGGAAATTCCTGATGCATGAGCACGGTAAGATCACCACCATCATCAAGAATCATATTGGGATGCCACTGGTTTGGGCCTTCAATCGTTTGTTTGACACACTGCCAGTATTCTTCTTCTGTCTCACCTTTCCAGGCAAATACAGGAATACCTGCTTTTGCTATTGCTGCTGCGGCATGATCTTGTGTGGAAAAAATATTGCAGGATGACCAGCGAACTTCTGCACCTAATGCAATCAGTGTTTCGATCAGCACCGCTGTTTGCACGGTCATATGCAGACAACCTGCGATGCGCGCACCTTTCAGCGGTTGCTGGGTTTTATACATCTCGCGTAATGCCATCAATCCCGGCATTTCTGTTTCTGCAATGCTGATTTCCTTTCTACCCCATTCAGCGAGGCTTAAATCTGCTACTTTGAAATCTTCAGTTTGTATATTCATGGTATTTGTTACCTGCATCATAACCTCAGCTCGCATTACGTAAACCTGCTTCATGGCGCAGGATGTCAGCCTTATCTGTTTTTTCCCA
>JABDFQ010000043.1:0-1390 GCA_013286495.1 Gammaproteobacteria bacterium
CTGCCACCAAGGAAAAATAATGCCAACACAACAATCAAGGTCAAAGCAGATGTCATGATTGTGCGCGACAAGGTTTGATTGATGGATTGATTCATGACTTCTGTTGCATCTGCCTTGCGGAATTTGCGGAAATTCTCACGCACACGATCGAAAATAACGATAGTGTCATTCAGCGAATAACCAATCACCGTTAAAACAGCAGCAAGCGCAATCAGATTAAATTCAATATGAAAAAAGGAAAAAATACCTACGATGATGATCGGATCATGCACCAGGGCAACCGTTGATCCAATCGCAAAACGCATATCAAAACGAAATGCGATGTAAATCATGGTACCTAATAAAGCAATGATGATTGCCAGCAAACCACGTGTCGCCATTTCCTGCCCGACAGTAGGACCAATGTAATCGATCTGATTCACCTTCGCACCGGGCAATGCGGCAACTACCTGACTCACCATCGCAGTGCGTTCTGCATCGGTCATGACAGCAGCATGTTGTTCCTTGGGCACCAGACTGACGAGCACATCTTTTGAGGTACCAAAACTAATGACGACTGCTTCAGGAAACCCTGCTTTTTCCAGACTATCGTGCACTTGCGTCAAATCAGCCGCTTGCGGATAACTCAATTGAATTTGTGTACCACCGGTGAAATCCAGCCCCCAGTTCAATCCATGCCAGCTAAGCGAAACCAGTGAAGCAACAAATAAAATAATCGAAAGAACCGCAGCCCATTTGCGCTGCGCCATGAAATTAATATTCGTATTATGTTTAAAAAATTCCATTGCATTAAATCCCGATAGAAAGACGTTTATGTGAACGACCGCCATAAATCAGATTGACGATGGCACGTGTACCCGTGATTGCAGTAAACATCGATGTCAGCAAACCTATGGTGATCGTAATCGCAATGCCCTTGATCATCCCGGAACCAAGGCTAAAGAGAATCAGCATGACAATTAATGTCGTGAGATTCGCATCGAGAATAGTCACAAAAGCGCGGTCATACCCAGCATGAATACTGGCTTGCGTTCCCATACCACGTCGCATTTCTTCACGTATACGTTCGAATATTAATACATTCGCATCGGCCGCCATCGCAACAGTTAACACAAGGCCGGCAATACCAGGTAATGTGAGCACTGCTCCAAGCAAGGATAACAAGGCCACAATGAGCACGAGATTCATGGCGAGAGCAAGGTCTGCAATTAATCCCATCACGCCATAATAAAGCGCCATGAAAATAACAACCAATCCGAGACCCACTTCAATGGAAAGCAAACCCATTTGTATATTCTGTTTACCGAGTGTCGGTCCAATGGTGCGCTCTTCAATGATGGTGACAGGCGCAGGCAAGGCACCTGCACGTAATAACAAGGCAAGCGTACGC
>JABDFQ010000043.1:1400-3177 GCA_013286495.1 Gammaproteobacteria bacterium
TTGCCACCTTATATGCAGCGTTCAGCAGAAGATATGGACAAGGAACGTTATCAAACTATTTACGCGCTTCATTGGCACTGCTTAATCCTGTGATCTGGAAGCTATTGCCTAATGCACTCTGGATGGTCGCAACACTGATCACATCACGCGTGGTCTGATAGGAAATTTCCTGTTTGCCATTGACCATTTTCGGTGTGGATTTAACTTCGATATAAACGACAGCCATCGGTTTACCAATATTTTCAGCCGTGGTACGCGTAAATTTACTTTCACCTGCACCACTTAAACGCACCGCAACATTCGGTCGTCCATCTTCACCAAAACCCGAAGTGGCTGTCACTACAGATGAGCCGCGTAATATGACATCGTTTTTTAACAGGATGGGTTGATGATGATAGGTAAAGAAATGACTATCGGCTGGCGCCATGCCTTCAGTGGTTGCAAGACGCATGTCATGATCCACATCTACCATGCGAAATTCCAGCGTCGCAGTTTTATCAATAATATTTTTGGCTTCAGCAGTATCCTGCACACCAGGCAAATCAATGGAAACGCGATTATCACCTTGCTGCTGCACGACTGCTTCTGATACGCCTAATTCATTGACACGATTTCTGAGCGTATTCATCGCCTGCTCAAGTGTTTCCTGTTTTGCATTGTATAAAGCTTGCGGTAACAGTGAACCAGTCAGGGTTGAATCCTGTTTCTGCCAGGTAAATTCGTTATATCGACGCATGACAAAACTATAGGCTGCATCGAGCGCATCCTTGTTATTAAATTGCAAAATCACCTGATTATTGGCTTTACGTGTGATGCCGGTATAACGAATATGCTCATCACGCAAGGCTTGTCCAATACCGCGCGAATCACCTTCCACGCGCTGCTGCATGACGGAATCCACGTCCACCTGCAAAAGAAAATGCACACCACCGCGCAAATCGAGACCGAGTTTCATCGGCATGGCGCCTATTCCCTTCAACCAGCCTGGCGTTGCATCAGCAAGATTAAGTGCGACAAGATAATTATCACCGAGCGCATCCTGTATCACTTCCTTTGCCTTGAATTGTTCATCAGTAGAATTGAAACGAACCAGGATACGCTGGTCCTGCAATTGCGCACCGGTATATTTTAAATTGGCTTGATCCAGTGCTGATTTTGCTTTCGCGAGCACATCATCATTCACTACTGTCGCATTCGCACCCATGATTTGTACCGCAGGATATTGCGGGTAAAGGTTAGGCGCTGCGTAAACAAATGCGGCAATGATAACTAAAGCAATCAGTAGATATTTCCAGAGTGGATAACGGTTCATTAAGGCTGCCATGGATAAACAGTTCCTTTTGCATTATTCGATAGTTTTTAAAGTTCCCTTGGGCATCACGCTCACAACAGAGGATTTTTGCATGACGATATCAACATTGCTGGCGATAGAAAGACTGATGTATTGACCACTTATTTTATTCACTCGACCCAGTAATCCACCAGCTGTCATAACTTCATCACCTTTAGCGATGGATTCCATTAATTGCTGCTGTTCCTTTGCACGCTTGCTTTGCGGACGCCACATGAAGAGATAAAGAAAAACAAAAAAGATCGCAAACATAATAAACAGGGAAAAACCACCACCCTGTTCAGCAGGTTGTGCTGCTGTTTGCGCAAACGCAGCGGGAATAAGCAAATCAAGGATGGATTGCATGATAGAACACCTTTTGATGATTTTAGCGAGGCATGATTATAAGCGGTTTCATGCGTTCGTCAAATCTCTCTCCACCCACAT
>JABDFQ010000044.1 GCA_013286495.1 Gammaproteobacteria bacterium
ATAAGAAGGGTAATAGCATGAATAATGAGGCAGATAGAAAAAATGCAGGCAACCATCCTGAACAGGGAAATGAATTGGAAATTCCTTCTTTATACCAGGTAGTGTTGCATAACGATAATTTTACTCCGATAGAATTTGTAGTTGGCTTGATGGAAAAGTTTTTTTATATGGATAGAAGAAAAGCAGCTGAAAAAACTTTGGAGTTACATGCAAGAGGCAAAGCAGTATGTGGAGTGTATAGCAGGGACTTTGCCGAATCCAAAGTGACACAAGTGATGGAGTTTGCAGAGTTACATGATCATCCACTTGATTGCAGTATGGAGGCAGCATAAAGCATAAAGTGGTGATCCAGGCGAGGAGGTTGTCACCATGTTGGACAAAGAGCTTGAGTACACACTTAACAGCGCGTTTAAGGAAGCGCGCAACAAAAGACATGAATTTGTCACGGTAGAACATTTACTGTTGGCATTATTGGAAAATTCCTCTGCGCTTGATGTATTAAAAGCTTGCGGTGCAAACATGAGCCGCTTGCGTAGTAATCTCACCGAATTTATTGATCGCACCACACCGGTTATTCCCCTGAATGTTAATGATCGTGATACACAACCCACATTAGGTTTTCAGCGCGTGATTCAGCGTGCAGTATTTCAGGTACAATCATCAGGTAAAACCGAAGTATCCGGTGCAAATATTCTTGCCGCGATTTTTAGTGAGCAGGAAAGTCAGAGTGTTTATTTTATCCGTCAGGAAAATATCAGTCGTCTGGATGTCATTAATTTTATCGCTCACGGCACAGCAAAACCAAAAGCACAGCAAATGCGTAGCAATGATGAACCTTCATTCAATCATTATTCTGAAGAATCAGAATCTGGCGGAGATGAAACAGGTACGAGTCCGCTGGAATTATATACGACTAATTTGAATGCACGCGCGAAAATGGGATTGATTGATCCCTTAATCGGACGTGAAGAAGAAGTGGAACGCACGATACAAGTGCTTTGTCGTCGCAGAAAAAATAATCCATTGCTGGTTGGTGAAGCAGGCGTAGGAAAAACAGCAATTGCAGAAGGATTAGCACGATTAATTATTGAAAAACGTGTGCCAGCCATTTTATATGAAAGCACAATTTATTCGCTGGATCTTGGTAGCTTGCTGGCAGGAACAAAATATCGTGGTGATTTCGAAAAGCGCCTCAAAAGCGTATTACATCAATTAAAAGAACAAAAAGGCGCTATTTTATTTATCGATGAAATCCATACCATTATTGGTGCAGGTGCTGCATCGGGTGGTTTAATGGATGTCTCCAACCTGATTAAACCATTACTGGCATCAGGTGAATTAACTTGTGTGGGTTCGACAACTTATAAAGAATATCGCAGTATTTTTGAAAAAGATCACGCACTCGATAGACGCTTCCAGAAAATTGATGTGAAAGAACCTACTGTTGAACAAACCATCGAAGTATTAAAAGGTTTACGTGGACGCTTTGAAACGCATCACAATGTGAAATATACCGATGAGGCACTGGAAGCAGCAGCACGTTTATCTGCACGTTATATTAGCGATCGTCATTTGCCTGACAAGGCGATTGATCTTGTCGATGAAGTGGGTGCATATCAGTATTTATTACTGGAAGAAGATCGTAAACAAATTATTGATGTTATCGATATTGAAAAAATGGTAGCAAAAATCGCACGTATCCCAGAACGCAATGTTTCAGCATCTGATCGCGAAGTATTAAAGAATTTGACACGTGATCTCAAAATGATGATTTATGGCCAGGATGAATCGATCGAAATTCTTGGCGCAGCGGTTAAACTTTCACGCTCAGGTTTGCGTGATCCAAACAAACCCATTGGCTCTTTCCTGTTTGTTGGACCCACTGGTGTGGGTAAAACAGAAGTTTGCAAGCAATTGGCAAAAATTACGGGTGTGGAATTATTACGTTTCGATATGTCTGAATATATGGAACGTCACTCTGTTTCACGTCTGATTGGCGCACCACCGGGTTATGTTGGTTATGATGAAGGTGGTTTATTAACAGAAGCTGTCACAAAAACTCCGCATTCCATTGTTTTACTCGATGAAATTGAAAAAGCACATCCAGATGTTTTTAACCTGTTATTGCAAATCATGGATCATGGCACATTAACTGATATGAATGGTCGTAAAACTGATTTTCGTCACACAATATTAATCATGACTTCAAATGCGGGCGCAGACATTATCGATAAAACTAATATTGGTTTTACCGCGGAAGATTCCACAACAGATGTGATGTCTGCTGTGAATCGCGTATTTTCACCGGAATTTCGCAATCGTCTTGATGCGGTTATTCAATTCAAGGCGCTCGATGGTCAAACAATTTTATCTGTCGTGAATAAATTTATTGCTGAGCTGGAAGCACAACTGGAAAATAAACATGTCATCCTGGAAGTGGATGAAGATGCACGCGCCTGGCTTGCTAATAATGGCTACGACAGAAAAATGGGCGCTCGCCCAATGGCACGATTGATTCAGGAACAAATTAAAAAACCTTTGGCTGAGGAATTGCTGTTTGGCCAATTGAGTAACGGTGGTCATGTGAAGGTCACCATCGTGCAGGGGAAAATAAAATTTCAAATGGAAGATACGTCGGATACGGCAATTGTTAAGTTAAA
>JABDFQ010000045.1:62-2620 GCA_013286495.1 Gammaproteobacteria bacterium
AATGTGGCTTGAATCGGATAATAAAACTGGCATCTTCAAGAGCTTTTAATCTTTCAGCCCCTCTGCCACCTTTCGATAATTCCTTTATTTTTACAAATAATTCTTCCTGTTCTATGCCATATCTATATTTCGCAATTGTACGAACAATATTGATATACACATCAGGATCATCAAACAATGCTGAAAATAAATTATTGAATTCTTCCATCAAAAAGCTTTTTGGCCGAAATGCCATTTTCTCCAGGTTCTGTGTCGCCGACATTCCTTTTTCTACATAAGATAGATAATAGGGAACTCCGCCCAATGCCATATACAATTGGGTGATTTGCTGATTACTTAATTTGATTCCCTGATAATTCAAATATCGTTTGGTGTCTCTCAGGTTATAGGGCTCGAGGTGAATTTTTCTGGTAATCCTGTTATGTAAGCCACCTTTATTTTTAATGATTTTATTAATAATAAAGGAAGCAGATGATCCACAGATAATCAATTTTATTCTTGAATCTTCTGACCAGTGCTGGTTCCAGTAATAATCCAGGTTTTGCAAAAGTTTCGAATTTTTGGTTGCCATCCATGGGAATTCATCGAAAAATAAAACAATTTTTTGATTGTCGGCAACAGTTTTAATTGCATCACTTAATAATCTAAAGGTTTCATTCCAGTTATTGCCACCTTTAAGTGGGGCACCATGATAAAAAGTTTGTGCAACCTGAAATGTAAAATTCTCCGTCTGATCTTTTAAGGAGCCTTGCAAGGTGCCTGTTGTATTCAGGAAAATAACATTCTTTTTTTCCTTGAAAAATTCTCTAATGAGCAGTGTCTTTCCCACTCGCCTGCGTCCATAGATGGCAAGAAATTCGGAATTTTTAGAATGTAAAAGTTCTTCCAGGATATTCTTTTCTTCTTCTCTGCCAATGATTTCTTTAGACATGTTTGTTCTCAAAAGTATTATCGTGCCGCCTGGAACTATATTCCAGGCGGCACGATAATACAAGTTTTTATCACCATAGTGCCGCCTGGAATATAGTTCCAGGCGGCACTATCGCTATAAAAAATCGCTTATCTTGTTGATATTAAAAGGCTCTACTATTTCGTCTCTGCATGGTTTTACCGCTTTTACTGTTTTTTCTTGACGTTGATTCTGATGCAGTAGTAGCAGAAGTGGTAGTGGAAAATGGCAAGCCGGATGAAGAAGACAAGGATGATAAAAATGATTGTTTTGATGTAGAAGATGATGTGTGCGATGAAGATGATGTATGTGAAGGCGATGAATGGTGTGAAGATGATGATGTATGCGAAGAAGATGTCGTGCTCGCACTTCCACTAATCTTTTTTTCACTACGCGGCGAATAACGCGGACTTTCTGATGAATGTGAGTGTTGAGAATGCGACGAGTGCGAAAATAAGGATTTGTCACTCAGGCTGGAATGAGAAGAACTATTATTCGGCAGCATCAATTGCATTTTCTTTTTACCATACAAGTGTTTGACCGTGTGCGCCAGATAATTTGCCATGGAATAAATCAGATAATTTTTCATGTTTTCAAGATGCGAATCATTTGTATTCTGCAAATTCAAACTTTTAATGAAATTTTCCAGACGATTTTTTTCCAGAATATTTTGTATGCTCTTCATGAAAATATCACGGGTAATCTGAATATATTGAAAATCATTATTGGGTAAATCTGAATTTTTGTGCAATAGTTACAAATTTCCGCGCATTTTGCAGCAGCTCATGCACTTCTGCATCTTCGGTTTGCGAAAAATCATCGTACCATACACCTACTGCGTTTAATTGCGATGTGCAAATTGGGCAAACAAATTCATCCACCATTTTTTCCATTTCCTGGCAAATGGTTATATCTGAAACCGGCACAGCGACAATGAGTTTCGCCGGAGAAAATTTGCGTACGGCATTAATTGCAACACGCATAGTCGCACCGGTCGCAATACCATCATCAACCAGAATCACGATTTTATTTTTTAATACGGGAAAAACATGATTACCGCGATATACCTGCTCACGACGTTGTAATTCAATTTTTTCATTTTCGATGACAGCATTGATTTGTGCAATTGAAATTCCAAGTTGCGAAATAATATCCTGATTGAAAACGGTAGTATCACCTGTTGCAATTGCACCCATCGCTAATTCCACATGTTCAGGCACGCCTAATTTCCTGACGATAAAAACATCCAGCGGTGCTTGCAAAGTCTGTGCAATTTTATAAGCAACTGGTACACCACCGCGTGGCAATGCAAGCACAATAACATCGTGGCGTGCAGAATATTTTTTTAATGCATCCGCGAGTATTTGTCCTGCATGTTTGCGATTGAGATATTTATCCATACATCAAAAAATCCTGATTAAATGAAAACTCGCAACAGCAAAAGGAATGATAACAATGATTTTGGAAAGTATGCTCCATTCGATCCACGAATTTTTACCACAAGCCCAGACGCATATTGAGCTGAAACATAAATAAGGAAACATGAATAAAATAAATTTATCTACATTCGGTGTATGAACATCAAAATGAATATAACTGCCTGTCAGAT
>JABDFQ010000046.1 GCA_013286495.1 Gammaproteobacteria bacterium
TTCCAATCGTTGCGCCAGAATGAAATGTCGTGTTATTACACACAAGTTTATTATTAAAGCTGGTTGATGTGATTGTATTTGTCGATTTGATATCCAGAGGATTTATTTGGTTACCTGTTAAAAATTGGCCGATTTGTAATCCAATTTCTCCTCCCGCAATGGAAGAAAAAATGATATTGGCAACTGCACATTTAGGTGCAGCTGGTCCACAAACCAAAGAGGAAGATAGAGAACCCACCGTGCTGCCAAAAATGCTTCCTGCTATTCCTAATGCAAATGGCGGTGTTTCATTTTTTAAGGCTTCCTTTTTATCATTACTTGCAAGGATTTTACTTGTAAAAGTGATGGAAGAAAGAGCTGTCAAGGTAAGACTCACGCGATTTAAATTTACAATATATTTACTGGATAAAACAGCTTTTTGCACAAAAGCTGCTTTTAATTCATGTATGGCCTTTGTATCATCGATGGCTTCAAAACGTACATTCGATAGGGCTTTTGCTTCTAATACTTTAGGGTAAGAAAACATATTAAAAAAACCATCACCCATTCTAGCTTTTCCTATAGGCGATAAAGATGCATACATTTGTTTCGCTTGCAGCGCATAGACATCATGCAGGAACATAAATCTACCTTGCGCTGGAACAAGGATCTGAGTTGTACCAGAAGGAGTAATTGGGCTATAAAAAATAGTAGGTTGAGGATAGGCATATTCAGGAGGTATGAATCTAGTATTGTTCGTATATTCAAAAATTTTCAGATGTTCATTTAAAACAGCAGCATCATTACCTAAAAATTGGCCATATATGAATGCTAAACTTTCTAATAAAGTGGGTGTAGCCCGGATGACTTTAGGCAGTAAATTATTTTCAGTGATAGGAGCATACGCAGGTTTAATAATACGATCATAGAAAGTATATAATTCCGCCATCTCATCTGGCCCTGCAGATTCTGGGATAGTTATTTTAATTCTTGTATTCATATCGTTATTGACCATTCACCTGATTCATTTGCGGCATTATCTCTATCCTTTGTGCATTATTATTTTGTGGAATTACAAATAACCTATTACGATCATTTGCTAATGGTAATGCAGGTTGTTGTCTAGCTACTTCATTATTAGGAATGGGTATAGCATTATTTGGATGCTGACAAAGAAACATTAATATTTGTTTCATCTCCATCATTTCCTGATTCGTTCTTTTTTGTTCTTCCTCCATCTGCATGAGTTTTTTCTCCATTTCTATTTGAGTAAATAACGTATTAGCTGCCACACTCTCAATGGTATCTACTCGCTGATAAAGACCACAAATGATATTTTGCATTTTTTCGGTTCGTTGTTCCGCAATACCAGAAAGATCGATTTTATTTGCATTTGCAACAACCTGTGTTTTTTGAATATCAGTAAATGTAAAGGCACGGTGGCCATGCGAGAGAATAGCAGCTGTAATTTCGTGATTAGTTTGTGCAAGCGCCATGTCTAATACTGTTTTACCTTGCTTATTCGTTTTTTTGACATCAGCATTCAATCCTGCTTTTCGCAGCCTGGCTTGATAAAAACCTTCCAGTAAAGCTTCAACTTTTTTAAGTTCACCTGTCGTCACTGCCCAATGAAAAATAGTATTGTTGTCAGGATCATTTGCAAGCGGTTCAATCACAACTTCTGGATAGTCACAAATCAAATCAGCGATGGAAAGTATGGGTATGATTTTTTTACCCAGAAAAAATTGCAAGGCTTTGACTGCACCTTCAGTTTCAATCGTTCCAAGTACATCGTTTTTGCGACGTGCTTCTAAATATGAATATAGCATCAGGCTATTGTCTCTAACACGCGTCGCTTCAATCGCCTCTTGAGTCAGTGATACACAGCCAATCAATTTTTCCATGAAAGAAAAGCTCGATGTTACTACAGCTAGCTTGATGGCTTTTTCGAGATTTTTAGTAGCATTATTTTGTAATAAGTAATTAAACGCATTCAGTCTTTCATACATAACCGCAAATTCAATTGGAGTGAGATGCCACTCATTGAGATCATCATCTCCCCTTAAACCTTTTGATATTAATTCTTTTATCAGTGGCACATCATCCAGCAAGACAGCAATATGCAATGGCGAGAGTAATTTGAAAGGAGATGCGGATAGTTTAGGCGGGTTGATTATTGGGGAGTTATAAAACAACTGACCAACGTGTAATACATCATTTAAAAAATTTCCAATACAAACGCCACCCTTGTTATCACCTGATCCAGGAGAAGGAACCCAGGAATGAGATATAATATTCCATACCCCATTGCCGGAAAAAATCTGAGGGCACATTGTAGGTTGTACATGTGCATAAATTCCTCCTCGCTTTGCAACTACCAAACCGGATGCTGGCTCAATAAATTTATTTAATGATGTGTCTGTATAAAATTGCCTGCATTTTTCTCCCCATTCTTTGAGTACTGGATGTAAGGAATCCGCAAGTAGATTAGCGGTTTCTTCGTTCAAATAAACTTGAATATCTTTTATGGAATGTGGAAATTGAGTTTTCTGAATCGCATTTCTTATTTTTTCTTTGTCTGCCTGGTTTATT